>JACQVW010000417.1 GCA_016209535.1 Planctomycetota bacterium
AAAGCCCTCGGGCGAGATCCCTGCCTTTGCAACGTATCAAGGTTCATGTCAAAGAAGGTCCCTTTAGGAAGCCGAGGGCACCTTCGGATTCTGCCGGAGCCGGGCGGGGTTAGCTTCGGATTGCTTAGCTTCGGATTGAGGGAGGCCCTGCGGTAGAGACTTCCTCCCGCACCCGCGGTAGGATGGCCGGCTCTTCCGGGATCTCCCGCGCGGTCCCGCCGTCGCGGCGCGCGGGAGCGGGTACGTCCGAGGTCTCATGAAGCACGCTACGGTCACCGCCACGCTCTTCGCCGCGCTCACCGCCGCGCTCGTCGCCTCCCTTGCGGCGGCCCCCGGCGGCCGCGTCCTCGCGGGCGAGGTCATCATCAACGAGGTCCACTACGAGCCCACCGACGAGACGAAGCTCGAGGAGCTCGTCGAGCTCTACAACGCGGGCGCCGCCGCCGCGGACCTCTCGGGCTGGTACTTCTCCGACGGGATCCGGTACACGTTCCCCCAGGGTACCGTCATGGGCCCCGGCGAGTACCTCGTCGTCGCCGAGAGCCCCGAGGCGATCCAGGCGAGGTTTGGCCTCGCGCGCGTCCTGGGCCCCTTCGAGGGGCGCCTCTCGAACGACGGCGAGCGGCTCCTCCTGCGGAACGCCGCGGGCTCGAAGGAGGACGAGGTCGACTACGGGGTCGGTTTCCCCTGGCCCATCGCGCCGGCGGGGAAGGGCAGCTCCCTCGAGCTCTTGAGCCCCGAGCTCGACAACGACCTCGGCGGGAGCTGGCGGCCCTCGGGGGGCCTGCGGTCCCTGCCGCTCGAGCCGGTGACGGTCCTCGGAGCGAAGGACCCGACCTGGCACTACCGGAAGGGCACGTCCGAGGCCTCGGACCCGCCGTCGGCGTGGCGCCAGGTGGACTTCGTCGAGGACGCGACGTGGCTCGTGGGGCAGACCAGCGTGGGCTTCGGCGACGACGATGACTCGACGGTGCTCACGGACATGCTCGACGGCTACACCTCGGTCTACTTCCGCCACCCCTTCGAGGTCGCGCGGCCCGAGGACATCCCGGCATGGCTCAAGCTGAGGCTCTACGTCGACGACGGGGCCATCGTCTGGGTGAACGGCGTCGAGGTCGCCCGCTCCCACGTGTCGGCCGGCGACAAGGCCTACGACGCCGTCGGGCGGACGAACGAGGCGAAGTGGGAGGAGATCTACATCCCGGCGCCCCGCGCCTTCCTGAACGTGGGGAAGAACGTGGTCGCCGCCCACGGGTTCAACGTCACCCGCAACAACAACGACTTCTCCTTCGACCTCGAGCTCCTGGTCCCGGCCCGGAACGAGCTGCCCCCCGCCCCCACGCCGGGCGAGGCCAACTCCGTCCTGGACGCGCCGAGGCCGCCGCAGGTGCGCCAGGTGGCGCACGACCCCCGGCAGCCGCGCTCGGGCGAGCCGTTCCTCGTGACGGCGAAGGTCACGGACCCCGATGGCGTGGCGTCGGTGTCGGCCCGGTACCAGGTGGTGCTCCCCGGCAGCTACGTCCCGAGCCACCTGGCGCTCGAGCCGGCCGAGCTCATGGCGACCCCCACGAAGGCCCTGCCGCCGAACCCCGTCTTCGAGGACCCGGCGAGCTGGATCGAGCTCCCCCTGCGCGACGACGGCAAGGGGGGCGACGCGGCCGCCGGCGATTCGGTCTACACCGCCACCTTGCCGCCCCAGGGGAACCGGACCCTCGTGCGCTACCGCATCGCCGCGGCGGACGCGACGGGGGCCTCCGTCACGTGCCCCTACGCGGACGACCCCTCGTTGAACTTCGCGCTCTTCGTCCACGACGGCGTCCCTTCCTACGTGACGACGCGGGCGACGGTCCACCCCGAGGGCGTGGGCTACACCTATCCGGCCGAGGTGCTGGCGGCGCTGCCGACCTACTTCCTCATCACGCGCAACTCCGAGGTGCAGCGCTGCGTGGCCTACAACGGCGCCTGGCAGATCCCCAAGGGCAACGAGAACGCGCGCGACGCCTTCAACTGGGAAGGGGCCTTCGTCTACGACGGGGTCGCCTACGACCACGTCCACTACCGCCTGCGGCAGGCGAACGACCGCTACGGCGGGGGCGGGAAGCGCTCCTGGAGGATCCGCTTCAACGTGGGGCATCACCTCCAGGCCCACGACGGCTACGGCCGGCCCTATCCCACGAGGTGGCGCACGCTGAACACGGGCAAGATGTTCGACAACAAGGGCGTGGGGAACTTCGGCCTCACGGAGCCCCTCAACACGCTCCTCTGGAACCTGAGCGGCGTGCCCGCCCCCTTCATGCACACGTTCCACTTCCGCGTCGTCGACGGTCCCGACGAGGCCCCCGGGGGCACGAACGGCCAGTACTCGGGCGACTTCTGGGGCATGGCGATCGCCGTCGAGGACTACGATCCGCGCTTCGTCGAGGCCCACGGGCTCCCCGACGGGAACCTCTACAAGCTCAAGGACGGGATCTTCGTCGGGAACCAGCTCAAGCGGAACCAGGGCCGCCACGCCGTGACGACCGACGCCGACTTCCAGAACATCCGGAACCAGCTCCGGCCGGCGAAGGACGAGGCGTGGCTCGATCAGCACGTGCGCTACGAGAAGTGGTACCCCTACCACGCCGTGGTCGAGGCGATCCGGCACTACGACTTCGTCCCCGCCGACAGCCACTCGAAGAACCGCTCCTGGTTCTTCGAGCCCGCCGAGGGGAGCCCCCTGGGCCGCCTCTGGACCCTGCCGTGGGACCACGACGCGAGTTGGGGCCCGAACTGGAACGACGGGATCGACTACTCGAAGAACGCCATCTTCGCGGCGCCCGGCAAGCCCTCCTTCCGGCTCCGGTACCGGAACGCCCTGCGCGAATTCCGGGACATCTGCTGGCAGGAGGGGGCGATCCACGCCATGATCGACGACCTCGCGGCGTTCATCGCGGAGCTCGCCAAGGCCGACCGCGACCGCTGGCGCGGCGCGCCGCCCGCGGAGGGCACTCAGGACTTCGGGACCCTCGAGGCGAAGGTGGCCGACATGAAGAAGTTCGCCTTCGTGGGCTGGTCCGGCGCCACGGGCCCCACGGTGCCGGCGGGGGGCCGCGCCAAGCACCTCGACGTCCTCGCGAACGCCGAGGGGGACTCGACGAGCATCCCGGCCACGCCCGTCGTCGCGGCCGTCGGGCCGCCGCACTTCCCCATCGACAACCTCGTCTTCGAGGCCTCGGCCTTCTCGGACCCCCAGGGCGACGACACCTTCGCCGCCCTGAAGTGGCGCCTCGGCGAGGTGTGGCCTGCGGGCACCCCCTTCGACCCCAGGAGGCCCAGGCCTCACGAGTGGACCGCCGTCTGGGAGTCCGAGGAGATCCCCGAGCGCGAGACCCGCGTCCATGTGCCTCCGGGGCTCGCGATCCCGGGCCGCACGTACCGCGTGCGCGTCAAGATGAAGGACTCCACGGGCCGCTGGAGCCACTGGTCCGCTCCCCTGGAATTCAAGGCGAGCCCGCCCGACGCCCCGGTCCTCGAGCAGCAGCACCTCCGCGTCACCGAGGTCATGTACAACCCCGCCGACTCGGGCGACGCCGAGTTCGTCGAGGTCCAGAACACGGGCCCCGTGCCCCTCGACCTCTCGCAGGTCCGGTTCTCCGAGGGCATCGAGCTCTCCTTCGCGGGGAGCGCCGTGACGCGCCTCGAGCCGGGCGAGCACGCCGTCGTGGTCCGGAACCGCGCCGTCTTCGAGGCCCGCTACGGAGCGGCCGGCATCAAGGTCGCGGGCGAGTACGGCGGCAAGCTCGACAACGAGGGCGACGAGATCGCGCTCCAGGTCGGCTCGAGCCTCACGGTCCAGCGGTTTGCCTTCGACGACGCCTGGTACCCCGAGACGGACGGCGGGGGCTATTCCCTCGTGATCGTGAACCCGGGGGGCGCCGCGGACCTCTGGAGCAAGCCCGAGGGCTGGCGGCCGAGCCGGGAGCTGCACGGCTCGCCGGGCCGCGGCGACGACGACGAGCCGCCGCGCGGTCTCCAGGTCCCGGGCGACATCACGCAGGACGCGCAGCTCAACCTCACCGACGCCGTGGCCCTCCTGGGCCACCTCTTCCAGGGCGCGCCGGAGCGCCTCCCCTGCGACGGTGACACGGGGAGCCCGGCGAACCGCGCCCTCGCCGACTCGAACGGCGACGGGGCCGTGAACCTGACGGACGCGATCGCCGTGCTCCGGTACCTGTTCCTGGGCGACGCCCCGCCGGCCCTCGGCGCGGCGTGCACGAGGATCCTCGGGTGCCCGAGCGCGTGCGAGGGGTAGGCGGGCGGTCCATGCCCCCCGCCCGTGCCATCATCTTCGACTTCGACGGGGTGCTGGCCGACACGGAGCCGCTCCACTCGGAGACCTTCCGGCGGGTGCTGGCCGAGGAAGGGATCCACCTCACCGACCGGGAGCACACGGAGCGCTTCATCGGGATCAACGACCGGGCCGGCTTCGAGAAGGCTTTCGCCGAGGCGGGGCGCGAGCTGCTGCCGGACGCGCTCGAGGGCCTGCTCGCCCGCAAGTCCGCCTACTACTCGGCCCGCGTCGCCGAGGTCCCGCTCTTCCCCGGCGTGCTGGAGCTGGTCCAGGAGCTCTCGAGCTCGTGCCTCCTCGCCATCGCGAGCGGGGGCCGGGAGGTCGAGATCGACGCCGTCCTCGCGCGCCACCGCATCGGCCCCCGGTTCCAGGCGATCGTGAGCGCGGACCGCGTCGCGCGCTCGAAGCCGGCGCCGGACGTCTTCCTCGAGGCGGTCGCCAGGCTCCGCGCATGCGTCCCGGGCGCCGCCCCGGAGCTCGTCCCGGCGGCCTGCGTCGCCGTCGAGGACAGCGCCACCGGGATCGAGGCGGCGCTCGCGGCCGGCCTCCGCTGCGTCGCCGTCGCCCACAGCTTCCCCGCCGAGCGGCTCCGGCGGGCCCACCGCGTGGTCGAGCGGATCGGGCTCCTCACGGCGGACGCACTCCTCGGCGAAGGGGCCCGCTGATCACCGAAGGAATCCGCTGATCCCAGGCCCTCAGGCGACCGGGAACCTCGGCTCCTCGCCCCGCAGGAGGCGCACCACGTCCTCGGCCACCATGGAGCAGCCGCGCTTCGACTCCCAGCTCGCGCCCCCGACGTGCGGGGCCACGACGACGTTGGGCAGGGCCAGCAGCGGGTTCTCCGCGCCGGGAGGCTCCCGGGCGAAGACGTCGAGCCCTGCGCCCCCGAGGCGCCCCGAGCGGAGGGCCTCGACGAGGGCCGCCTCGTCCACGACGGCGCCCCGGGAGACGTTGATGAAGATCGCCCCGGGCTTCATGAGCCCGAGCTCCCTCGCCCCGATCATGCCGCGCGTCTCGGGGCTCAAGTTCACTTGGAGCGAGACGAAGTCGCCCTCGGCGAGGACGCCGTCGAGGGGGAGCCTGCGCAGCCCGAGGGACCGCTCGGCGTCGGGCCGCTCGAGCTTGTCGAAGTAGACGCAGCGCATCCCGAAGCCCTGCACCGCCACCTCGGCGACGCGACGCCCCGTGTTCCCGAGGCCCACGAGGCCCAGGGTCTTGCCCTTGAGCTCCGGGCCCGGCGCCGTTGCGGGCTCGCGCCAGCGGCCCTCGCGGACGGCTCGATCCCCCGCGATGAGCCTCCGGGCCACGGCGAGCATGAGCATGAGCGTGTGCTCCGCCACGGGCTCGATCACCGGGAGGGGCGTGTTGACGACGCGCACGCCGCAGCGCCTCGCCGCCGCGACGTCCACGTTGTCGTAGCCCACGCCCATGCGGCCCACGATCTTGATGCGCGGCGCGAGGCGGAAGAAGGCCTCATCGATCTTGAGCGATGCGTTCACGACCATGCCCACGCAGGTCGGGGCCTCGCGGAGCGAGTCCTCGGGCCGGCTCTCGAGGACCACGACGGGCTCGAAACCCGCCTCCTCGAGGACCTTGAGCCCGTCGGGGTGCATGGCGGCGTTGACGAGGATGCGGGGTTTCGGCACGGTCGTTCCCTCTGGGTACCGGGGCAAAGCGCGCGAGCTTACTGCGGGGGGAGGCCGCAGACAAGGACCGAGCGGCGGGACCGAGCGGCGGGACCGAGCGGCGGGAGCGAGCGGCGGGAGCGAGCGGCGGGAGCGGCGGGAGCGGCGGGAGCAACTGGAGGAGGGATCCGGCGCGCGCCCACCGCAGGAGAGCGGGCGCTCAGCGGCCCCGGAGACTCTCGCGGACCCAGTCGCGGAAGGCCTCCAGGAGCCCGGTCTCGTCCAGCGACGACCGCAAGGCGAGGAACCGGTTCAAATCCGCTGCCGCCAGGAAAGGGAACGCAGCGCTCGGTCTCCTCGTAGCCGCGGCCTTCCCGGAGGGCGTAGAAATCGCACGCCTTCGAGGAGGACGCGATCTCCACCGGCAGTCTGGTCGGTCATGGTGCCAGTCGTGAGTCCTTTCAAGGCAACCTCTTCACCCTCACGTTCCTCAGCTCGATCCCCGTCCCGTAGCTCTGGAGGCCTATGTGACCCGTGCGGGGGCGGTCCTTGAGCGGCTTCGCCTCGCCAACCTTCTCGGTGTGCTCGTCGAGGTTCGCGCCGGTGACGAGGAGGCCGTTCACGTGGACCGTGATCCGCGGGCCCTTCGCCGTGATCTCCATCGACTCCCAGGTCCCCGCGGTCCGCGTGGCGCGCAGCGTGCGGCGCACGGCGGCGTAGATGGCCCCCGTGAGCTGCTCCGCGCCGAGCTTCCAGCGCGTCGTGTCGTCGTCGACGATCTGGATCTCCATCCCCTCGTACGCCGGGTTCCCCTCGAGGGGGCAGCGCAGGAAGACGCCGCTGTTCCCGTCCCGCGGGACGCGGTACTCGAGCTTGAGCGAGAAGTCGCCCCAGTCCCCCGACCGCGTCCCGAGCCAGCCTCCGCCGGGGCCCGAGTTTACGAGGAGGCCGCCGGGCTTCACCTCCCAGTCGCCGGGGCCGCGCGCCACGGCGTGCTTCCCCTCGCGACCCCGGAAGTCCTCGGCGAGGTCCTGGTACCCGAGGTCCGTGACCTCGATCTTGCGGAGCTCGAAGCGGTGCTCCTCGGCCTGGATCCCGATGAAGCCGTCGCGCTCCTCGAGGTCCGAGGTCTTCCACACGTCGACGCCGTTCACCTTGAGGGAGCCATCCTTCCCGGCGACCCGCAGCTCGAAGCGGTTCCACTCCCCCTGGGGCTTCACGCAGGCGGGCGTCTTCCCGCCCGCTCCCTTGACGCCGACGAGGGTCCCGACCTCGGCGTGCGAGAGGTTCACCTGGTAGCCCCTGGGCCAGGGCAACACGCCGAGGGGGGCGCGGAAGAAGATGCCGCTGTCGTAGCCGGCCGCGAGGGCCCGCCACTCGAGGGCGAGGACGAAGTCACGGTAGCGCTGCTCCGTGCGGAGCCAGCCCATGCCACCATCGAGGCCCAGGAGGCCGTCCCGAACAGAGAACCGGCCGTCGTGGACGGCCGCCCACCCCGAGAGGCTCTTCCCGTCGAAGAGCGGGAACGACACGTCGGCCGCGGCGGTCGGGGCGAGGAGCGCGAGCAGTGCGAGGAGTGCGAAGAGTGCGAGCAGTGACGCCGAGGATGGGGTTCGCATGGTGGGACCTCCGGCCAGTGAGGTTACGGCAGGGGGGCGCGCCGCACAAGCGG
>JACQVW010000418.1 GCA_016209535.1 Planctomycetota bacterium
CCGAGGAACAGGTACCCGAGGATCTGGACCGCGTCCGTGAGCTCGAGCTGGCCGTTCCCGTCGCCGTCGCCCCGGTGGAAGACCGGCTCGGGGGGCGGGCACGGCGCGATCGTCTCCGGCGCGATGCACCCGGCCGTGGGCGGCGTCTCGGCCGCGCAGGTCGAGGGGCACGCCGCGAGGATCGTCCCGCTCACCTCCACGAGGTCGCCCGGCCCGAAGCCGCCGGTGCCCAGGATCTGGTAGAGATCCCCCGTGGAGGCCTGGAAGAGGACGCAGCCCGGGAAGGCGACGAGGGTGCCGCAGCTCGTGAAGGGAGGCGGCGCGCAGGAGGCGATCGTGTTCGGCCCCACGCAGCCCGCGAGCGCGGCGGGGATCGGGCACGTGAGCACGGCGAGGGCCGAGCACGTCGGGTCCAGGGAACCCTCGACGAGGACCTGGTCTCCGCCCTGGAATCCGCCCGTGTCCTGGACGTGGTAGATCTCGCCCGCCGGGAGCTCGAGGAACAGGCACCCGCCGATCGCGACGAGGGTGCCGCAGGCGCTGAAGCCCGGCGGCGGTGGAGGCTCCTCCTCGCACTCGTCGAGGAGGCCGTCGGAGTCCGCGTCCTGGGCCGTGCCCTGGGCGACGTCGTCCGAGTCCGGGGTCCCGTTCTCGTTGCAATCGATGGCACACTTGAGGGCGTCGAGGTCGTCCTCCCCGAGGAGGCCGAGGCTCGCCGCGGGCGCGAGGAGGGTCGGGCCGGGAATGAGCAAGTCTCCGGGCGAGAGCCCGCTCGCCAGGAGCGACGGGGAGTCCGGAGCGAGGGAAAAGATGACGAGGTCTGAGCCGGGCGGCCCCATGCACAAGGCATCGACCACGTCCTCCGCCGAGAGGCCAAGGGCCCCGTGCGGCACGGCCACCTGCGGACCTTGTCCGAGGACGGGGGTCGTGAGGATGTCGCTCGGGGCGGCGCCGAGGACCGCGAGCGTTGGCGAGCCGGGCGCCAGCGTGAAGTAGGGCTGCTTCCCGGGCCAGGCGAGCGCGTCGAGGTCGTCGTCGTCGATGGGGACATCGACCTGGGGGGCGTTCTCGAGGAGGCCCAGGTCCCCCGCCGTGTAGAAGACCGTGTTGTCGCCGCAGGCGCCCCCGGCGGGCACGACCTGAAACTCGTCGCCCTGGGGATGGCCCGCGACCTGGTGGCTCTCGACGGCCGTGCCGGGGCACCCCTGGGCGGCGGGGTCCACCGAGAAGAAGATCTGGTTTGTGGCGCGCTCATGGCCGAAGGAAAGCGCCGTGACGTCGTCGTTCAAGGGCGGGCCGGCCCCGGCGGGCCCCGAGCAGCTCCCCGGGAACGTCAGGGCCGCGCAGGGGATCAAGACCTCGGCCGAGCCGGGGCCGCCGCAGGGCGGGAGGCCGCTTCCGGGGAGGACCAGCAAGTCCGCGGGATCGCAGCCCGAGGGCCCCTCCGGTGCGACCGAGTAGCGGGGCTTCTGGGCGACCTCCGGGCCTTTCGTGCCGTAGTGGACGGTGATCGCCACGTAGTCCAGCCGGAAGCCGCCCGGGGGGTCCACGTCCGCAACCCGCACGCCGAAGTCCGGATCGTTGATCGTCGCGGGCGTCCAGAGAGCGCCCCAGGTGTCGGCGGGGGAGCCCGCCACCTCCTCGTGGTAGCCGCCGGCAGGCATCGACACGCTTTTCGCCTGGCCCACCGGCTCGCCTTGCTCGTCGAGGAGCGCCAGGACAGGCTCGTCGGAGATCTCGCCGCCCTCGCCTCCGATCGCGACCTCGATGCCGAGGATCTGAGCCCCGGCGGGGATGCTGAACCCGAAGCCCCCGTAGTCGCCCAGCGTGCCCTCGGGCACGCCAGCGCAGTTTCCGCCGGGCCCGGCGGGGCCTGCGCAGGTGCCTTCCTTCGCGAACGCGTTCTCGGGGAAGATGAACATGTTCGGCACGCCCACGGCCGTGGGGAGCTTGGGGCCCTGGCTCGCCTGGGCGAGGCCGAGACGGGGGAGAGCGGCGGCCACCGTAAGGCCGATCAGGGCCGTGACCCTGGCGCGGACCTGCTGCGTCAGCATGAGAACCTCCTTCCGAGTCTTTCGACACCCAGCGATGTCATCGTCATCCGGTAGAAACGCGGGGTCGCCAGCCGTGACAGAAAGGATCCGCCGCGGCGTCGAGGGCTCCCCGGCTCCTGCGGTTCGAGGTATCGATGCTACCCGACTTGGACCTCACGGACAGCCGCGTTCTCGCCCAGGCCCTGCTCCACCTCGGCCCCCTGGCCGCGGTTCCCCTGGGCCTGCGGCTCGCGGCACCCCCCGGGAGCGCGGGGGAGAGCCGCGCGTGCTGCGCTCGAGCACCTTGAGGGGGCGGCGGGCGGCGCGGGGCGGCGCGAAGAGGCTCAGAAGACGATGCCCGCGTAGCCCACTGCCGTCACGAGCTCCGAGTCCTCCCGGGCGACCTCGAAGCTGTCCGTGTGCTCGAGGACCGTGCCCCCCCTGGACCCGAGCTCCCGGGCAAAGGCCACGCAGGCCGCCAGGGCGCCCGCGCCGCACGCGTTCCTGTGGGCGTGGGCCTCCCGGGGGATGCTCTCGGCCTCGAGGCGCTCGGCGAGAGAGAGGATGCGCCGGTCGTTCGCCTGCATCCAGGCGTGCGCCTTCTCTCCCGTCCCCGCGGGGGTAAAGCCGTAGTGCGGGCCGTAGTGCGTGAGGTCCGTCGACGCCACGGCCGCGACGGCGCGGGCCGTCCCGACGCGGTCCGCGACGACGCGTGCCAGGCGCCGGCCCAGCTCCTCGGGCGCGGCCTCGGGCGGCACCATGACGGGGACCACGGGCACGCCCGGGAAGATCTCGTGCACCATGGGCAGGAGGACCTCGAGGGAGTGCTCCGAGGCGTGCGCCCCGGGGTTCTCCTCGACGAGGCCCGCGAGCTCCCGGAGGACCTCCGCGGCCAGGTCCCGGTCGACCGGCACGGGGCCCAGGGGCGTCTCCCAGGACCCGGAGGGGTACACCGCGCTCGCCTCGAGCCACTCGCGGTGCACGGCTCCGAGGAGGACGAGAGCGCGCGGAGAGGAGCGGTCCGCGAGGGCCTTGAGGGCGCGCGCGGCCACGCCCCCCGAGTAGCGCCACCCGGCGTGGGGCGCTGCGGCGGCCACGAGGCGCTTCGCCGCCGGTGCGACGGGAGGCTCGCGCGAGAGGAACTCGGCGATCTGCCGCACGGGCTCGCCGGGGTAGAAGCTCCGGAACAGGATCGGTCGTGGATCGCCACCCACGGTCACTCGCTCGCAGGGTTACTCCCTCGCCACGGTCACACCTTCGCCCGGGCGCGCAGCTCCTTCCTGAGGATCTTGCCCGTGGGCCCCTTGGGGAGGTCGGGCAGGACCTCGTAGATTCTGGGGTACTTGGTGGCCGACAGGTTCTCGCGGCAGAACCGCTTGAGGTCCTCGGCGATGACGCTCGGAGTCCCGTCGCCCGCCTTGAGGGACACGTAGGCCTTGACCTCTTCCCCGTACTGGGGGTCCGGCACGCCCACGACCGCCGCCTCCCGGACGCAGGGGTGGCTGTAGAGGACCTCTTCCACCTCGCGCGGGTACACGTTGAACCCGCCGCGGATGATCATGTCCTTCTTCCGGTCGACGATGTAGAAGTAGCCGTCCTCGTCCATCCTCCCGAGGTCGCCCGAGTGGAACCAGCCGCCCGAGAAGGCCTTCGCCGTGGCCTCGGGGCGCTTGTAGTAGCCCTTCATGATGTTGTAGCCGCGGATCACGACCTCGCCGACCTCGCCCACGGGGACCTCGCGATCCTGGTCGTCGAAGACCTTCACCTCGACGCCGAAGATGGGCACGCCGATGGAGCCGGGCTTGCGCGGCCTCCAGAGGACGTTGAACGTGGCAACGGGGCTCGTCTCCGAGAGACCGTAGCCCTCGAGGATCTGGACCTTGTACCGGTCGTCGAAGGCCCGCATGACGTCGACGGGCATCGCCGCTCCGCCCGAGAAGCAGTACCGGAGGCTCGAGAGGTCGAAGCTCTCGGCGCCGGGGAAGTGGAGGAGCTGGAAGTACATGGTCGGCACGCCCGAGAAGAGCGTCACCCGGTCGCGCTCCATGACCTTCAAGGCAGCCTCGGCCTCGAAGCGCTCGAGGTACGTCAAGGCCCCGCCCGCGAAGAGCGTCGCGTTCTGGTTGCAGGTCTGGCCGAAGGAGTGGAAGAGGGGCAGCGCCGCAAGGGTCACGTTCCCCGGGCCCAGCGTCTGGAACGACGTCCGGTTCCAGAGCATCCTCTCGGCCGAGAACTGGGCGTTGGAGAACATGTTGAAGTGGGTCAGCTCGGCCCCCTTCGGCTCGCCCGTCGTGCCGGAGGTGTAGAGGATCACCGCGGTGTCGTCCGCGTTCGTCGAGGCGATGTCGCACCGGCCGAGCGGGTCGAGGGGGGGGCCGTCCTCGATGGTGAGGGGCCCTCGCTCCTCGTTGACGATGACGAGCCGCCGGCAGGTCCCCGCCCGCTCGAAGCCCTCGCGTGCGGCGCGGGCGTAGGCCGTCCAGGCGACGAGGAGGACTGCGTCGGAGTCCTTGAGGAGGTACTCGACCTCACGGGCCACGGAGAGGAAGCTGATCGGCACCACGGTCCCGCCAAGCTGCAGGATGCCGAAGTAGGCGACCGTGAAGCTCATCTTGTTCGGGATGAGCAGCGCCACCTTGTCGCCCTTGCGCACGCCGAGGCGCGCGACGTACGAGGCGAAGGCCTCGACCCTCGCGGCGAGCTCGCCGTAGGGGATCCTCCGTTCCCCGTCGATGAGGGCGGTCTCGTCGTGGAAGTACCGGTCCGAGTTGCGCAGGACGGATGCGAGATTCAGCGCCATGGTGGCCCAATCTACCGCGCCTCCGCCGGACGCTCAAGGAACCGGAAGCTGTCGATCGTCGTCTCGAAGGCTACCTTGTGCCTCTCGAAGGCTTCCCCGGCGGCCGAGAAGCTCAGGACGAAGACGTCCCTGTCCCGCTTCGTGAAGAGCTGGAGCTGCCGGACCGACACGTCGCCGAGGCGGCTCTCCATCTCCACGAGCCAGGCTTCGGGCGTCACGGGCGTCCCGCCCTTCTTCTGGAGCTCGTTCCTGAGCACCGTGAAGGTCTTGAGCTGCTCCGTGCAGGCCTGGAGGGCGCATTTCTTCACCTCGGCCACGGGCTCGTCGCTCGCGCGGGTCGTCACGGCGAAGCTTGCCTGGGTGAGAGGGTGCCGCCAGGCGAGGGGCACGCGCGTCGAGCGAGCCTCGACCCAGGGCACGAAACCCTCGGGGGGGATCAGCGCGATGCCCAGTCGAGGCTCCTTCACCCATCCGCTCTCCCGCTCGGAGCTGGGCCCGGTCCCTGCCCCGGGCCCGGGACCCGAGCCGGGACCGCCCTTGACGCCCGGTGTCCCCGGCGGCTCCGGGGCCTGGCGTCCGGGCGCGCCGGCCCGCACTGTCCGCCCGGAGGGTCCAGCGGGGACCCCGGTGCCATCGTCCTTCTTCCTGGGCTCGCCCGGGAGCACGTCCTCCGCGCCTTCGACCTCTCCCCCCTCCCCGTCGTCCCCGCCGCTCCGCCGCACCTTCTTCACGTTGCTCCTGCGGAAGGAGAGGACGCCCTTCTTGCCCTTGAGCTCGATCGAGACCTCGTCCTTCGTGAGCCGGAGAACCTTGCCGACGAGGATCTCCCCTGTCTTGAGCTCGATCCTGTCCGGAAGCGCGCGCGCCGGCAGGAGCCAGGCGAAGAGGCAGACTGCGAGCGCGGCGCCGCAAAGGCGGCGCGTGAAGGTCCTCATGGGGTGGTGGAAAGGCGGCGGCATCCGGCGAGGGAGGCAGCGCGGGCCCGGGAGAGGCCCAAGGCGCCAATAAAGTGTAGGATGCCGCCCGCGGCGGGCAAGGCGGGAGCGGGGCGTTCCGGGAACGGACTGCCGCCCTGGCCAGCCGCATGGAAGGCCCCTATCGCACGAGCGGCGCCAGCAACCTGACCGCGACGACGATGGTCGCCACCCCGACCACGTCGAGGAGCGCGCCGTAGCGGATCATCTTCCCCAGGGGGATGTGCCCCGAGCCGTAGACGATGGCGTTGCACGGCGTCGAGACCGGCAGCATGAAGCCGAGGCTCGCCCCGAACGTGGCGCCCAGGGCGGGCTCCAGGGGATCGGCGCCCGCGGCGCGGGCGATGGAGATCACCACGGGAACGACGATGTTGGCCGAGGCCGTGTTCGACGTGACCTCCGAGACCAGGGCCGCCACCACGGTCGAGACGGCGAGCAGCCCGAGCCCGCCGCTCACGGGGATGAGCTCCGTGAACCCGCGCCCCGCCGCGTCGGCGAGCCCGGTCCGGGAGGCGAGGACTCCGAGCGCGAACCCGCCGCCGTAGAGGAGCACCACGCCCCAGTCGATCTTCGCCGCCTCGTCCCAGGAGATGGCGCGCCTCCCGCGCTCCCCCGGCAGCAGGAAGAGGAGCGCGGCGCCCAGGAGCGCGGCGACGCCTTCCGGCAGCATCTCCTTGACGAGCCCGTAGGCGGCGCTCTCCTCGCCGGAGGCGATCGCGACGAGACCCGGGAGCACCCAGAGCGCCGCCGCCACCGTGCAGGCGGCGATCGTGGACCGCTGGGCGCGCGTGAGCGGCCCCAGCGCCTTCCGCTCGCCGAGGAGCATGTCGCGGCTTCCCGCGACCTCGGCGACGCCGGTGCAGCAGAGCAGGCTCAAGTAGAGGTAGAGGACGAGATACAGGGTTGCGACCACGGGCACGCCAATCAGGGTCCACTGGAAGAAGGGCACCTCGACCCCGAGCTCCCGGCGGATGAACCCGAGGCCGATGACGTTCGGCGGCGTGCCGATGGGCGTCGCGAGCCCGCCGATGGAGGCCGCGAAGGACGTCATGAGCATGAGGCCCGTGGCGTAGCGGCCCCCGAGGCGCGCTCCGCCCCGCTCCTCGGCGCCGAGGAAGCTCAAGATGGCCATGCCGATGGCGAACATCATGGCCGTGGTCGCCGTGTTGGAGATCCACGCCGACAGGAAGGCCGTCACGGCCCCGAAGGCGAAGAGGATGCGGCCCGGCTTCGCCCCGACCCAGCCCAGGGAGAGGACGCCGAAGGCCAGCCTGCGGTCGAGGCCGTGGACGAAGATGGCCCGCGCCAGGATGAAGGAGCCCACGAACAGGAACATGAGCTGGTCGGCGAAGGGCGCGAAGACCTCCTCGGCCGGGGCCACCTTGAGGACGACGCACGCCGACGCTCCGAGGAGCGCCGTCACCGGCATGGGGATCGCCTCGGTGACCCAGAGGACGATCACGGCTCCCATCACGGCCGCGAGGCGGTGCGCCTCCGGCTTCAGGGCCGGGAAGTCTCCGGCGAGGACCGCCGCGAAGGCGACCGGCGCCGCGATCAGACCGAAGGTGCCCCGGGCGCGCTCGAAACGGCTCCCGGCGCCGCCGGATCGCCCCGCCGTCTTGGCTGTGTGTTCGTCCATGAGCTCCGAGACGTCAATCCCCGGCGAACGGTACGAGGCGATAGCGGAGGGCGATCGAGCGGGCCGGCGCCGGGGCATCCGGAGCCCGCAGGAGCACCGTGTCGCGGGCGCCGCGCTGGACGAGGGAAGCCGGCTCCAGCTCCACCCGGAGGCCATACCCGCCGCGATCGATGATCACGGCCCGGGCGGCTCGCGGCACCGGTGTCAGCTCGGCGGCCGGAGCCCCGCCGCCCGGCTCCGCCAGGACGGCGGCGCCGGCGAGGAAGGGCAGCATCTCGAACGCCTCGCGCACCCGCGGGGCGTCGCCGGATTCCGCGGCAAGGTCGACCGCGCACTCGATGCGGTCCGGCTGGAACCGGTAGGAGCGACGGACGCGGAACGGCGCGCCCCGCAGGCGGCCGGAGCTGGTGACGGTCCCGTCCGCGAGCCGGGCGTCGAAGTGCTCGCTGTCGGCGCTCACGAGCGGCCGGCCATCCTCGAGCTCGCCGACGAGGGAGTGGAGGTGGAAGTTCCGCCATTTGTGAAGCTCCATGTCCTCGCCATAGTAGCCGCGCAAGGTCGAGGCGATGACGGGGCCCCTCGCCGGGACGGTGACCTGGCACAGGGCTCCTCCGCCGTAGCCCTGGCGGTGGTCCCCCGCGGCGCCCGTTCCCGGCGGCGCGAGGCGCCCGTGGTAGGTGACCGCGTAGTAGAGCCGGCGCCTCGCCACGAACCACTCGTCCCCTTCCTGGACGCTGGCGGTGAGGTCCGGTCCCGGATCGCCCTTCCAGACGAAGCCGAACCGCTTCAGCGTCTCCTCGCTCACGCTGTGCGGCGTGCGGGAGCTCCACGGATTGGCATCGGCCCCGCGGCACCAGGTGTAAGAGTAAAGCTCGACGGTGCGGTCCATGACGGTCTGGAAGCGCCGGTCCCCCAGGTCGGCGACCACCGGCGCGAAGTTGTCCAGCAAGTAGGTCCCGTAGTGATGGTCGTAGGCATGGGTCTCGTGGCACGCGCCGGACCTGCCGATGCCCGTGCGGTGGCCGAAGCCCTCCGCGGTGAAGCGGCGGAGGCAGGTCTCGAACATCGCCTCCTGGAGCGGGTCCCCGGTGGCCTCGCTCGAGTAGCGCAGCGCCGCGATGAGGCCCGAGAGCGCGTTGCCGGCCACGCCTTCCGCCCCGCGCCCGAACGCGAGCCGATCGCCGCACAGGAGCAGGGCCTCGCGCAGGATCTCCTTCACCTCCGCCGGAGCCTCCGAGTCCCTCAGGACCCGCCAGGCCGCGCGCCAGTAGGGCCAGCCCCAAGCGCCGAAGTTGTACGCCAGGTTGCCCCCGAACGTCTCCACCGCCGTGTGGTCGCCGATGGCGATGTTCCGCAGTCCGTCCGCCGCGTAGCCCTGGGGCCTCGGCACATCGACGGAGCCGACCTTGGCCGGCCGCTCGAACAGGTCGCGCAGGGCGACGTTCAAGGCCCGGCGGTCCCGGTGCGCAGGGTAGTCGTGCAGGACGCGGTCGCACAGGGGCGGCTCGATGTGAGGGCCGCACAGGGCCAGGAAGCCCTCGCGCCCCGGCAATCCCGGGTACCGCCAGCCCCGGCCCTCGGACGGCGGCAGCGCCGCGAGCGGGACCTCCCGGCCTTCCGCGTCGCGGACCACCAGGTCCTCCGGGGGGAGCCTCTTCAGCCAGTCGTGGTACTTCACCTGAAACGGGTGCCAGTACACCTGACCGTCGTGGTAGAGGGCGCCGCCCTGGACCGCCCGCGCCGTCCCGGCGTCGGGCGCCAGCACCGCCGAGACGCTGCCGTCCTTCCCGGTGCCGTAGAAGCGGAGCCCTCCGTGCACGAAGGCGATGCGCATCCGGTAGTCGGCGCTGCCCGCCGAGACCACCAGCGCGAGGAGCTGATCGTCGCAGGCGCCCTCCGGCTCGAGCTTCACCGTCGGGTCGTAGCGGCCCGCCTGCTTCAGCTCGGCTGCCAGGCCGTCGAACAACCGGCGTCCGTCCGGCGCGGAAAGGGTGAAGCGGCGGTCGCCCGGATTCGCCTCGTCGCGGAAGTCCAGGTACACGCCGCGGGCACCCCGCGGCACGTAGAGCAGGTGCCGGCGTGCTCCCCCGTGGCCGTGGAGCGAGCCGGTGTGCGATGCCGTCGCCGCCGGGAGCGGAGGATCGAGGCGCCACGTCACGTAGAGGTCCTTCGTGCCGGCCAGGAGCAGCCGGTAGACGCCCGGGCCGCCCCCCTGGATCCTGCGGGTGAAGCTTCGCGCCGGGAGGCGCGCGAGCCGCGCCGAGGTGTCCTCGCCGGGCGGCACGGGACGCGGGGATGCCCCGCCGGGGGACGCCAGCGGGTCGGGCGCCTCGATGCCGTCGTCCGGGACCACCTCGCGCACCAGCGTCCGGCCGTCGGGCGCGTACACCTTGAAGAGCAGCTCGGAGAAGACGACGTTCCCGGGCCCGGTCGCGCCGGAGTTCAAGTCACGCACCTCGAGGGCGAGGGTGAAGTCCTTCCCCTCAGGGTTCACCAGGAAGGCCGTCAGGCCGTCGAGCAGACGGAACGTGGCGCCATCGGGCTCGACCGAGTGGAGGTCCGCGGCGCCGAGCGCCCCCAGGAGGAGCAGGGCGCGAGGGATGGCGATCCGCGACGCAAGCCTCCTGGGAAACCCGTCACTCACGCCCGGCGAGCCCCCCGGGCAGTCCCGGAACCTCGCGGGAGAAGTACCGCTTCGCCGAAGCTCCTCAGGATCTTCCGGGCAGGATCGGGGAGGGTCTCGAGATGCATGCGATGTCCTCGAGGGGGATCTTCAGAGCGAGCGCCCACAGGTGAGCCGTGTTGGGTGAGAGGGCGCGGCTCGTGCGCACAGCCTCCGCGATGTCCTCGTCAGAGAAGCTTCGGAGGAGCCAGCGGATCGCCGGGTCGTCCCCGTGCTCGAGGACCCTCTCGAGGATGTAGGCCTTGCGCTCCGCGAGGTCGAGGCGTTCGAAGTCGACCTCCCAGAAGCAAGGGCGAAGAGACTCGGGAAGACGCGCCATTCCCTGCGGATATAGGGAGTCCCCTTGAGGTAGTCAAGCCCGTTCCATCGGAGTCGCCGGAGCCGCCGGAGACCGGGATGGATGTCCTCCGGTGTCCTCCGGGTCGCCGCGAAGCCATGGAGCGGAGGATCGAGGCGCCGCGTCGCGTGGATGCGTGGACGTCCTTCGTGCCGGCCAGGAGCACCCGGCAGGCGCCCGGGCCGCCCTCCTGGATCCCGCGGGTGGAGCTCCGCGCCGCGAGGCGCGGCGGAAGGCGGCCGGGTCGATCGACCCCGAAGCCCGCGGGTGTCCTGGAAGCCTGTCAAAACCCCGGGCCCCGACCGTCTCATCCTTGTGCAGGGCCGAGGAGGACCATCGCCATGTCCCTTCGCCGCATCGCACTCGCTCCTGGGCTCGCTTCCGCTCTCACCCTCTTGGCCGCCGTCCCTGGCCCAGCCCGCGCCGACCCAGGGAGCCCGAGCGTCGCGGCCGTGGAGCCGTCGGAGATCTCGGCCCTGGGCGGCACCACCATCACCGTCCTCGGCACGGGCTTCCGGGCCGGTACCGGCTTCGCCGTCCTCGTCGGCGGAAGCCCCGCTCTCGACGCGACGGTGCTCGACTCGCGGAAGATCGTCGCCACCGCGCCCCCGGGAGCCGCGGGGCCTGCGGACGTGACCGTCGTGGCGGGGGCGGGGGGGGGCCTCCACGCTTACCTCTACCGCATCGACCCCTCGCTCTCCTGGGAGCGCATCGTCGAGGAGGTGTTCCGCGGCCTGGCCGCCGGCAAGACCGCCGCCGCGGCGCTGCGCGAGGCGCAGCTCCGCTGCCTCCGGGGGGAGCTGGTCCTGGAGGCCGCGGGCGGCAGGCCGTCGCGCAAGCTCGAGCACCCCTTCTACTGGGCGCCGTTCGTGCTGACGGAGGGGTGAGGAGCTCGACCACGCTCGACCTGCCTCACGAGCCTCTTGACAACCGGGGAGAGCCTGGTCGAGACTTCGCAGGGGACTCTGAGTCAGAGCATGGATACGGAGAGCGACCGGCAACAGGACAAAGAGGCGGCGGAGAAGCTCCGGACCGCGCTCGAGATGTTCGGTCTCGGCGAGTCCATCATGCGGCAGAATCTCCGGCGGGCCTACCCCCACGCTTCCGCCGCCGAGATCGAGGAGAAGCTCCTCGAGTGGCTCGCCCGACGCCCCGGGGCTGAGCACGGCGACGCGCCAGGAAGGCCCCTCAAGGTCTCGGAATGAACGAGACGCGCCTCCACGAGGCCATGC
Source organism: Planctomycetota bacterium (assembly GCA_016209535.1). Classification (GTDB taxonomy): domain Bacteria; phylum Planctomycetota; class UBA8108; order UBA8108; family SXIK01; genus JACQVW01. The sequence continues at coordinate 11,699 of JACQVW010000418.1, forward strand.
GAACGGTCTGCCAGGACCTCTCCACGAGCGGAGCCTCCTTCGCCCTCGTCGGAGGGCTCGCGGTCTCGGCCTGTACAGAGCCCCGCTTCACGAAGGATGTGGATCTCGCGGTCGCTGTGGGAGGAGACCGTGAAGCCCAAACCCTCATCAAGTCTCTCCGTGCGCGCGGGTATGGCATCCAGGCCATCCTAGAGCAGGAGGCCGTGGGGCGGCTTGCCACCGTGCGGCTGACCGCTCCCGGAGTGAGCCCGCTCTTCGTCGACATCCTTTTCGCTTCTTCTGGCATCGAGCCCGAGGTCGTCCAGGCCTCTCGCCCGGTCGAGGTCATCGAAGGTCTGACGGTGCGAGTCGCGAGCTTGCCGCACTTGATCGCGCTGAAGGTGCTCTCGCGGGACGACGTCCGCCGTCCGCAGGACCGTGCCGACCTGGTCGCCCTCCTCGGAGTGGCCAGGGAAGCGGATATCGCCGCGGCCCGCGAGGCCCTCCGGACCATTCACGCACGGGGATTCCATCGCGGGAAGGACTTGCTCGTGGAGCTGGAGAGCTTGATCCGCCGGTAGACGCGTCCATCACTCGTCAGCATAGAACCCGGGCGCGGGCAGATGCTTCGCGAGCTGGGAACGGCGTCTCGTGAAGGTCTTCTCCGAGACGATGCTCTTCTCGAAGAACCTTCTCCCGTCGAACCCGTAGAGGATGTGATTCGACTCGACGCTCAAGAGGAACGTCTCCTGGCGCTGCCGGCCGGCGGTCTCGTAGTAGCCGCTCTGGAAGCCGACGAGGTATGCGAGGAAGCGCTCGATCTTGTCCTGCGAGAGCACCTTGGGGTCCGGGGCGTAGTAGACGGGGTTCTCCAGGCGCGGATCGGACCGGTCCACCAGCTCTCGAAACCGATGCTCCACGCCGCCGCGGAAATCGGTGACGTTCAACAGGTACGCGGGGCGACGCGGGGCGCCGGGGACCTCGAGGGCGAGCGGGAACGAGAAGGCGCCCTTCCAGTCGTCGAACATTTGCCCGCGCTCGCCGAAGAGGCATTTCATGCTGGCATAGAACTTCCCCAAGCTCAGGCGGGACGACCTGCAGAGGTCGTGCTCGAAGAAGGCGGAAACCTCCTGGATGGCGATGCTCTTCCTCCGCAGGTAGTCGTACTCCAAGTCGGTCAGGCGCGTGAGCCGGTAGGGACCACCGACGTTGAGGGTGAACGTCTTGCGTTGCTTGGGGGTAGGGAGGAAGGTCTCCATGAGCTGCTCACGATACGCCGGGTAGCTGCCGCATCAAGGAGAGTCTCGAAGGGCCCCCTGAACGTCGCAGGTGGTGGACGGATCAACCGGCCCGGGCGGCACGGATGGCCTGGGTCGCCCACCCCGCCTTCTCTGCGGCCAGCGGCGGGACCGGCGAGTCCTTCTCGTAGTCGATCTCGCGACGGTACGGACCCGCGTCGTAGCAGAGGTTGAAAAGGGCCTGCAGCGGAACGGGGACGTCGGGATCGCCAGGCAAGAGCGGAACGCTGATCTCCGGGAGAGGCTCCTCGAGCGAGATGGGATACACGAAGTAGTCTTCGACGTTGTCGAAGCGGTGAACGCACACGTGGTAGTCGAAGGCGCCGCAGACTTCGATGGCCAGCTTGCGAGGTACCGCGGTCGTGTGCTCGCCGGAGCGGAGCAGATCGATCTCGACGATGTGCGTCTTCGAGCTGAGGACCTCGCGCTGCTTCCGCAGGTACAGGTCCCGTCCCTGGTCGCCCGGTGTCTTGTTGGTCGGGCTGAGGATCTCGATCGTGGTCACGAGACGCTTCGAGCCTCCTTGACCTGCGAAGACCTCGACGAAAGGCTCGCGCCGCTCATCGTGCGGGACCCTGACGACCTTCAGCCTCGAGGCCGCCGCTGGCGCCACCGCCACGCTGCCGGCTCCATCGGCTCGGGAGCTCTCCGCACGCGGGCGCAGCACATTCACGTCCGGTCCGATGAAACGCCGGGATACCTCGATCCAGACGCGCCGGCCGAGGGCCGCGTAGTAGGGCGGCGGCAGGGTCGATTGCAGGAGCTCGCTGAGGTGAGTGATCAGCCGGTCGTGAAGGTCCGGAAAGACGTCCGGGTGCTCCAGGTAGGGGTCCATGCCGGGAAACGGAGAGGGCATCGAGAGCCTCCTGCGGCGGTGTGCTGGAAAGAGACGACCTCCATTCTGCGCTATCGAGGAACAGCTTTCCAGACGGTTGCCCGGAGTCGGCAGGACTGCTTCTCTGGGGGGGTGAGTCGACCTCCGGACGTCCTCCCGGAATCCACTGGCGTGCCAGGGGCCCGCTGGCGCAAACTGCGGGGACGGAGGATTCCCATGCGGGCGCTCTGGTTCGCGATCAACCTCGGGGCGGCGTGCGGGGCCCCGGCCTCGGTCCTGGCGGCCCCGGCCCTGGCGGCCTCGGCCGTGCGGGCCCCGGCGGCCGAGGCGGCCGAGCGGCCGAACGTGGTCCTCATCCTGGCCGACGACCTCGGCTGGGGGGACCTGGGCTGCTACGGCCACCCGCGTTTCAAGACGCCCGAGATCGACCGGCTGGCTCGCGAGGGCGCGCGGCTGTCCCAGTTCTACGCGCCGGTGCCCTTCTGCGCGCCGACGCGGGCATCGCTCCTCACGGGGCGCTCCCCGTTCCGGAGCGGCATGACCCGAAACCCGGCGCCCGACGCCGGGGTCGACGACGCCGGGCTCCCGGCCTCCGAGGTGACGCTCGCCGAGGCCCTGCGCGCCTCGGGCTACGCGACCGCCATGGTCGGCAAGTGGCACCTCGGCCACAGGCCCGAGTTCTTCCCGACCCGGCACGGCTTCGACGAGTACCTGGGGATCCTTTACTCGAACGACATGCGGCCCGTCCAGCTCGTGGATGGCGAGAAGGTCGTGGAGTACCCGGTCGTGCAGGCAACCTTGACGCGGCGGTACACGGAGCGGGCCCTCGAGGTCATGGAACGGCACCGAGACCGCCCCTTCTTCCTGTACTTCGCCCACGCCATGCCTCACAAGCCCCTCGCGGCCTCGGAGCGCTTCTACAAGAAGAGCGGCGCCGGCCTCTACGGCGACGCCCTGGCCGAGCTCGACTGGAGCGTCGGCCAGGTCCTCGAGAAGCTCAAGGCGCTCGAGCTCGAGGAGCGGACCCTCGTCCTCTTCACGAGCGACAACGGCCCCTGGTTCGGCGGCTCCACCGGCGGCCTGCGCGGCATGAAGGGGACGGCGTGGGAGGGCGGCCTGCGCGTGCCCCTCATCGCCCGCTGGCCCGGGAGGATCCCGGCGGGGCGGACGAGCGGCGAGCCGGCGATCATCATGGACCTCTTCGCGACGGTCCTCGCCGCCGCCCGAGTCGCGGCGCCCCCGGACCGCGCCATCGATGGCAAGGACATCTTGCCGCTGCTTTCTGCGGGAGCGCCGAGCCCGCACGAGGCGCTCCACTTCTTCGCCGGGGCGCGCCCGAGCGCCGTGCGGAGCGGGCGCTGGAAGCTTCACGTCGCACCGCCGGAGCGGGGCGGCCCGCCGGGGGCCGACTGGGTAGACCCGAGGGCGCCCGACGGCGTCACCCTGCTCGCGCCCTACGAGCAGGCGCGGCCCGGCGAGTATCCTGGCGCCCGCGCGGGCGATCCGCCGAGGGCCGGGGCGCTCTTCGACCTCGAGGCCGACCCCGGCGAGAGCCGCGATGTCGCGGAGGGGCACCCCGACGTGGTCGAGCGGCTCCGGCGGCTCCACGCCCGCTTGCTGCGAGAGGTCGAGGCTGCAGGGCCCGGGGGGCGGCAGGAGAAGGCGCGGAGGTTGTGAAGGCGCCCGCCTCTCGCCGCGCTCACGGCTCCTCGCGGGCGGGGCGCTGAGCCTCGATCCACTCCCGCCACTCCTCGACCTCGCGCTGCCGCGCCACGAAGGAGGCCGTCTTCCAGAAGCCGGGGTTCACCACGGTCGGCTTCAGGTCGAAGCGCGAGAGGGTCCGGGCCGCGGCCGCACGAAGCTCGGCGTCGCCGCCGTCGAGGAGGGCGACGAGGCCCGGGAGCCAGCGGTCGCGCGTCCAGGTGGCCGTCTCGAGGGCTCCGGCCACCGCCTCCTTGAGGCGCGCCGGCTGCTCGGGGTCATCGAGGACCGCCGCGACCCGCGCCAGGCCCGCTTGGACGGCGAGATCGGCGAGGAAGTAGGAGTGCTGGGCGCTCTCGAGCTTCCGGACGAAGGACGGGTAGGCGCGCGATCGCTTCTCGAGGTCCGGGTCGTCGAAGAGCCTCGCGAGGCCCTCGAGGACGCGCAGCTCGTCCAGGACGCGCACCGCGCCGAGCTGGCGCACGGCCCAGAGGGCCGTGAGGCGGCGGTCCTCCTCCCCGGCGGATGCCATCGCGAGGAGCTTCCCAGCGAGGTCGAAGCCGCGGAGGAACGCGATCCACTCCGGCTCGAGGGCCGCGATGACCCCTCGGTCGAGGTCGTAGAGGGCCTCGATCCGCTCGCCCAGGGGCCACTCGCGCGGCAGGCGGCGCTCCAGCAGGAAGTAGGCGACGCTCCAGGCCAGGGCGTAGTTGCGCTCCTTCCGCTCGGGGGCGTGAAACTCGCCCCAGCTCATGGCGAGGAGCTTCGCGAGCGCCGGCCGGTCCTCGCCGTAGGCGGCCCGCTGGGCCAGGAGGAAGAGGACGGGGTTCAGGAGCGGGTGCTCGAAGCGCTCCTCATCGAAGACCGTGACCTCGAGGGCGCCCGCGAGGCCCTCGTTCAGCCAGGGCTCGCTGCTCGCGGGGGGGTGCTCGGTGACGATGAAGTGGTGCGACACCTCGTGGAGGAGGACCTGGTCGAGCATCTCCGCGTCCTGCGTCGAGGCCGTGGCCGTGTCGACGCAGATGTAGTTGAAGAGCGGCACGTAGTAGCCGAGGATGCTCGGGCAGTACCCGAGGTCGATGACGCCCGAGTCGTCGCCCTCGAGGACGATGGTGGTGCGCCCGAGCCGGCGTCGTTCGAGCCCGAAGAGGTCTCCGAAGCCTTCGTACATCCTCTGGACCCGCTTCCCCGTGCGCTCGAGAAACTCCGGGCTCCTGTCCGAGTAGAGCGTGAAGGAGCCCGTGCGGAAGCTGTTGTCGTAGAGGAGCCCGCAGCCGCTCGAGGCGGCGGCGGCGAGACCGGTGAGGACGAGGCAGGGGACGCGCCCGGCGACGGGACAGGCAGCGGGACGCCGCGCCGCATGGGTCTCAGTAGAGGACGAGGGTCGGCGCATCGCGGGCCAGGAGGGCGGGGCTGGAGGGCGAGCCGGCGCGCCAGGTGAGCGTGGCCACCCTCTCGGCGGAGCCCGAGGCCGCCGGGAGCACGAAGTCGAGCTGGACCTCGTAGAGCGGGTGCTCCGGTCGCGGGGCCTCGCCGGCGAGGCGCTCGAGCTCCCGGAGTGCGATCCGGCGGTACGCCTCGGGCGACAGGCGGCGAGGGACCTGGATGAGGACGTGGAGCGTGTCCTTGTGGAGCCGCGTGACCCGGGCGCCGTAGCTGGGCAGCCCAGAGCAGCCCGGGGCGAAGGCCAGGGCAAGGGCCAGATGCATGCAGAACAAGCACAGAAGGAGGTTTCGAGCCATGACCTGACGGCGACCGCTCTCCCGCAATCTCGAGACTTCGCTTTCCTCGTTGCTCCGGACGGTGGTTCCGCCGCGGGAGGGGCCTCGCCGCGGGGTCAAGGGCCATCGTACCACCTGGGTCGGGGAGCGGAAGTGGGGGCGGAGCCCGCAGCCCTACACCCCCCGCGTCCCGGGCTCCCAGATCCACTTGTGGAGCTGCAGGTTCAAGCGCACGGGCAGCCGGTCGTCGAGGATCCACCGGGCGAGCTCCTCGGCACGGAGCTGGCCGAAGGCGGGGGAGAAGTGGACGGGGACCTCCGCCGGGAGGCGCGGCCGCTCCCCCTCGAGCCAGGCGCGGGCCCACTCGTAGTCCCGGCGATCGGCGAGGACGAGCTTGAGCTCGTCCCCGGGCCGCAGGCTCTCGAGGACCGCCGGCTTGTTCCGCAAGTCCATGCCGCTCCCGGGGCACTTCCAGTCGACGATGCGCTTCACGCGAGGGTCCACCCGCTCGATCCCCACGGCCCCGCTCGTCTCCAGGAGGACCTCGAAGCCCCGGTCGCAAAGCTCGGCCATGAGGGGGTACACCGCAAGCTGGAGGAGCGGCTCGCCGCCGGTGACCTCGACGAGGGGGCAGCCCGCCGCCTCGGCGCGGGCGATGCACTCGCCGACGGTCATCGTCGAGCCCTCGAAGAAGGCGTACTCGCTGTCGCACCACACGCACCGCAGGTGGCAGCCCGTGAGGCGGATGAAGGTGCACGGCCTCCCGGTGTGCGTGGACTCCCCCTGGATCGAGTGGAAGATCTCGTTGACGAGGAGCTCCCGCGCCCCGAGCTTGCCCAGGACGGGCGGGAGGAGGGTGTCCTTCGCTTCGCTCAAGCCGCGCCTACCAGCATCCCAGCCCGCAGCGCCTTCGCCGCGTCCTTGCTCTTCAGCTCGCTCACGAGCTCCAGGGCGAACTCCATGGCCGTCCCGGGACCGCGGCTCGTCATGACGTTGCCGTCGCGCACCACGCGGTCCTGGACGCACGTCGCGCCCCGGAGCTCCTTCTCGAAGCCCGGGTAGCTCGTCGCTCGCTTCCCCTGGAGGACGCCGGCCGCGCCGAGAGCGATGGGGGCCGCGCAGATCGCCGCGAGGCGCCGCCCTGCCTGCGCCTGCTTCTTGATGAGGCCCTGGACCTCGGGCGAGTCGCGGAGGTTCGTCGAGCCCGGCATGCCGCCGGGCAGGATCACCGCGTCCCAGGCCTCGGCGGCGCCCGCGGCGAGCGTCCTGTCGGCGCGGACGGCGACGCCGTGGGCGCCCGCAACCTCGAGGCCGCCGGGCCCCGAGCCCTTCACGCCCAACGTGACCACGTCGACCTCGGCCCGCCGGAGGACGTCGATGATGGTGATGGCCTCGATCTCCTCGAAGCCCTGCGCGAGAAGGACACAGACTCTTGGCATGGCTCAGTCCTTTCGTTGGATTTCCGCTAGGATCCCCGCCTCGCAGGCGCCCACCTGCTCCACGGCGCTCGACTCGACCAGGCGGTCCACCTCGGCCGCCACGTCCCAGGCCGTCTCCGCCGCCGCGAGGTCCTCGGGCCTCGAGCGCGTCGCCGGGTTCGGCGGCATGAGGAAGGAGCAGCAGTCGCCGTGAGGCTCGATGGAAGCCTCGTAGGTCCCGATCCGGCGCGCCAGATCGATGATCTCGCGCTTGTCGAGGCCGATCAGCGGCCTCAGGACCGGCATCGAGACGGCGCCGTCGATCGTGTGCAGGTTCTCGAGGGTCTGGCTCGCCACCTGCCCGAGGTTCTCGCCCGTCACGAGGGCCAGCGCGCCCTCGCGGCGCGCGATGGCCTCGGCCGTCCTCACCATGAAACGCCGGTAGAGGACGACCCGCAGCGCCGCGGGCGCCTCGGTCACGATGCGCCGCTGCAGCTCCGCGAAGGGGACCTTCCAGAGCCGCGAGCGGTGGCCCGGCGGCTGGACCATCTCGGCCAGGTCGCGCGCCTTCTCCTGGCTCTCGATCCCCGTGTGGGGGAAGCTGTGGAAGTGGACGTAGACCGCCGTCGCGCCCCGCCGGAGGATCTGGTAAGCCGCGACGGGCGAGTCGATGCCGCCCGAGAGGAGGCAGGCGACGCGCCCCGAGGCCCCCGTCGGCAGCCCGCCGGGGCCCTCGACTCGCCCGAAGCCCAGGAAGGCCAGCATGTTGAGGTCCTCGACGACGACCGGGACGTCCGGCGCATCGAGGTGGACGCGCCAGCCCGCGGCGGCCTGGATCCTGGCGCCGACGCGGCACTGGACGTCGGCCGAGGTGAAAGGGTAGTCCTTCGTGGCCCGCTTGCAGCGCACGCCGAAGGTGGGCGGCTCCCGGCCGCCGGCGCGCTCGCCCTCGACGGCCTCGGCGGCCGCCGCCTCGAGCGCCTCGAGCGTGGGCTCGGCGATCACGACGGGCACCATGTAGGCGATCCCGAAGACCCGCGCGAGGCGCGCGGCCGCGCACCGCCAGTCCGCGCCCGGGCCCACGCCGACCGCGAGCCGCCCGTACAGCTTCTCGACCTTGAAGCCGCTCCCCGAGCCCAGGGCGAGCCGCATGTTGCGCGCGAGGATATCCTCGAACCACCTGCGGTTCCGGCCCTTGAGGGCGATCTCGTTGTAGTGGACGATGAGCCGCGTGGGCTGGAACCGGGCGGGGACCCGGTCACGGGGGTCTCGGGAGGGCAGCATGGGCGCGGGCTCGGACTCGGGCTCGATCGATCGACGGGGTGCCCCTCGAAGGGGCAGTATACCATGGGACCGGGCACCCTATTGGCTTTGCCGCCTCGGTCTACTTAACTGGTGACTTCCCCCGGCTTGAGATCTCGGGAGCACCGCTTGCAGTCCGACGCAGACCTTGTCCGCGACGCCCTCGGAGGGCGCCCCTCGGCGTACGGGGAGCTCGCGCGCCGCTGGGCGCCCAGAGTCCTCGCCGTCTGCCACTCGAAGGTGCGCCGGGGCGGCGCCGCCGAGGACCTCGCCCAGGAGGCCTTGCTGCGGGGGTACGCGGGCCTCCGCACGCTCTCCGACCCCGAGCGCTTCGGCGCATGGCTCTGCGGGATCGCCGCCCGCGCCTGCCTCGACTGGCTCAAGGCGAAGGCCCGTACCGAGGTCCCCTTCAGCGTCCTCTCGACCGAGGAGGGCGTCGAGGGCCTCTTCCCGGGGAAGGACGAGGGGCCGCGGGGCGTCGAGCAGGACGACGAGGTGCGGCGCCTCCTCGAGGAGGTAGAGGACCTGCCCGAGGAGTACCGGAAAGTGATCTTCCTCTTTTACTACGACGACATGACCTACCAGGAGGCGGCCGGAGTCCTCGGGGTCTCGCCGGCGACGGTGAACGCGCGGCTCACGAAGGCCCGCGCGATGCTCCGGCAGAGGCTCCTCACGAACGCGCGGAGGCACCCATGAGCGAGCGGAACGCGAGCTGCGAGGACTTCTGGACGTTGATCTCGGCCCGCCTGGACGGCGAGCTCGCGCCCGGGGACCGCCAGGCCCTCGAGGCGCACCTGGCGGCCTGCGCCGCCTGCCGGTCCGTGGACGAGGCATTCCGCCTCCAGGATTCCGGCCTGCGCCGGGCCTTCGTCCCGCGGCGCAAGGCGGCGGCGGCCGTGGGCGAGGGCGTCGCGGCTGCGGTCGAAGCGCCGCGCCGGCGGGCGGCGTGGCGAGCCTGGCTCGCTCCCGCCGCCGCCGCCGCGGCGGGCTTCCTCGTGGCCTGGGCCCTGTTCCGATCCCCCGAGCAGGCCGCGAGGCAGGCCGCGCCTCCCAAGGTCGCGCAGGTCGAGAGGGCGCCGCGGGAGCTTCGAGCGCAGCCCGCAGCGCCCGCGGACGCGGCCCGGCTCACCTTCGTCACGGGCAAGGTGGAGATGCTCCTCCCGGGCTCCGCGGACTGGGTCCCCGTCCCCACGGGAGGCTCCATCGAGCCCGGGACGCGGGTCCGGACGGGACCGGAGGTCCTCTGCGAGCTCCGCGGGGCCGACGGGTCGGACCTCTGGCTCAACGAGAGGACCGAGGTCGCCTTCCGCCAGGCCCGGAGCTTCGACCTCGCCCGCGGCCAGATGGGCACGCGCGTCGAGCGGCGCGAGGCGCCTTTCCTCGTGAGCGCCGCCGGCGCGACGATCGCCGCCGTCGGCACCCGGTTCGACGTGGAGACCGGGCCTTCCGGAGCCGTCCTCACGGTGATCGAGGGCCTGACGCAGGTGACGGGGACCGGCGGGGCGTTCCTCGTGCGCGCCGGGGAGCGGGCGACGATCGTCGAGGGCGCCGTGCGGGAGAAGGAGCTCGTCTGGAACCTCCTCCAGGCGACCCGGTGGCTCAACGTGCTGCTCGCCCGCAGGCCGGACGCCCATCCGGAGCTCGCGAGGCGCGTCGATGGGATCCTCGCCCTCCTCGGCGAGGCGAAGATGCAGGAGCTCGCCGAGGAGGAGATCCTCGAGCTGGGCGAGAGCTGCGTCTCGCCGCTCCTGAGCTACGTCCAGAGCTCGCTCTCGAGGCCGAACCGCAAGCTCCGCGAGAAGGCCGCCGAGATCGCGGGCAGGCTCGCGGTCCGGCAGCACGTGCACGAGCTCATCCTCCTTCTGGCCGATGAGAGCGCGGCGGTGCGCGAGCACGCCGCGGGAGCCCTCCGGCGCCTGACGGGGGAAGACCAGGGCCGCGCGCCCCGGGACTGGAGGCAGGAGCCCTGGGACGCGAACAGGCCGGCCTTCGACCGCTGGCTCGCCTGGTGGAAGGAGCACGCGAAGGAGTACTCGAGCGGCCCTTGAGGGCCGCGGGGTCCGCCGGAGGATTCGTCCGAGGACCCGTCACAGGACGAAGTACGCGCCGTAGGCCGCGGCGGCCCAGCAGGCGAGTCCGCCGTGCACCGCGGCGCGGGCGAGGGGCCGGCGAGCGAGGAGGTCGAGGCCCGAGGCGGCGAGGATCGCGATCCCGGGCGTGACGCCGGCCATGTAGGTCGCCTTCGCGGTCGAGTAGATCGGCACCGACGCGAAGAGCGCGACCATGGCCGCGAGGTGGACCAGGACGGCGGCGAGCGACAGCGCCGCCGCGTCCCGGGCGGGGCCGCTCGAGCGCCGGAAGGCCGCGGCCGTGCCGAGGAGGATCGCGGCCGCCGGGAGGAGCGCGAGGAGGACGCCCGAGAGCATGAGGCCGTAGCTCCACGGCGGCCGGTGCTCGAAGGAGATGACCGAGCTCAGGTAGCCGTCGGCCCACAGGGTCGAGTAGAGGCCGTCCCAGAAGCCCGCCGCGGCGGCGAAGACGGGCCTCGCGAGGCACTCGCCGAAGCGGAGGATGTCGCCCGGGGTCCTCCAGGCCGGGTCCTGCCACCAGACGATCCCGCGCTCCGGGTCCCAGCCGCCGAAGAAGGGCTTGCCCAGGGCGATCCAGTTGCGCCCGTAGTACCAGCCGCTCGCGAGGGCCGCGACGCCGAGGACGAGGGCCGCGCTCGCCGCTCCGCGCCGCAGGCCCGAGCCCGCCGAGGCACCTTCGCGCGCGTCGCGCCGGGCGCGCCAGCCCACCGCCCCCAGGACGACGGGGACGAGGAGGAGTGCCGTCACCTTGGCGAGGAGAGCGAGGCCGAGGGCCAGGCCCAAGGCGGCGAGGAGGCGGGCGCCGGGCGCGCGCTCGGCGCGGAGGACGGCGAGGGCGAGGACGAGCGCGAGCCCCGAGAGCGCCGCGGCCAGGGGCTCGTTGCCCACGGCCTGGGAGCCGTAGAGGTTCATGGGGAGGAGGCCGCCGGCGAGGGTCCCGAGGATCCGGAGGTCCGGCCGCGCCGGGAAGGCGAGGCGCAGCGCCCGGTGGCAGAGCTCGACCTGCGCCGCGCCGGCCGCGAGCGGCACGACCCGCAGGAGGCGCGCGGCCGTCGCGGGCTCGAAGAGCGCCGCGAAGAGGGAGTGGAGCGGCGCCGACAGGAGGTAGTAGAGCGGCGACTGGAACATCTGCCATCCCTCCGTCGCGAGGGGGATCGAACGGCGCTCGGCCACGTGGCGTATGTAGTCGAGGTGCGCGAAGGCGTCGAAGCCCACGTGGTCGGGGACCTTGAG
>JACQVW010000419.1 GCA_016209535.1 Planctomycetota bacterium
CGCGGCGGCGAGGATCTCCGGCCTCCCATCGCTCGTCAAGTCTTCCAGGATGATCCCCCGGAGGGTCGGCAGGAAGGTCGGGAGGTGGACGGGCGGGGAGAAGTCCTGCGCGGTCATGCTTCGTTTGTAGACGGTGACCGTGCCGTCCAGGTTGCTTGCAACCAGGTCCGGATCGCCGTCGCCGTCGATGTCGGCCGCGGCGATCCCCTTGGGCCCCTCGTAGAAGCCTGTGGCCGGCACTGCCGGGTCGCCGGAGTCCAAGCGGTCCGCGAAGGCGTTCAAGCTCTCGAAGAGCTGGGCCTCCGCGCGGTCCCGTACGAGCACCGAAACGAGGAGGAGGGCCGCGCCGACTCGCATCCGGCCAGGCCCCTGGAGCATGAAAGCGGGCCGATCTACCTGGAGCATGAAAGCGGGCCGATCTATGCCCTCCATGGTTACACCCTCCCAATGTCATAGGCGCCAGGGCGTCCGAGAATCTAACGGCGATTCTCCCGCCCTTCTGCCCCGAGCCCCTCCCGGAACCTCGCCAGGCTGGCCTCGAGGAGGCCACGGTGTGGAGACGACCCGGGCAGGAGTCTCAGCGCCTCCTCCTGGATCTCCACCGCCTTCGCGGGGTCGCCGTCGAGGAAGTGGGCCAAGGCGAGCGTGTCGAGGACGAGGGGATCCTTGCCCCCCGCGAGGTCGTTGGCCCGCCGGGCCAGCTCGAGGCCTCGGGCCGGGTCGCGCAGGTCCTCGGGCTCGCCCGTGAGGAGGATCCAGGCGTGCTCGTGCAGGTCCTGGACCCCCGCGTCGGGCCTCGCGGTCCGCTCCTCCTCGAGCGCGAGGGCGCGCTTCCTCCAGGCGCGAGCCTCCTCGAGCCGGCCCGCCTTCGTCGCGAGGCCGGCCAGGGCGTCGAGCGTGCGGAAGAGAGTCCTGCGGGCCCAGGGCGGCGGCGAGCCGTTCGCGTGTAGCGCCTCGCAGGCGGCGAGGGCCTTCTCGTGGCTCGCGATGGCCGGCTCGAGAAGGCCCTGGCCCGCCTGGAGTGACCCCAGGCTGATGTGGGGGTGCGGCAAGCTCGGGTCGAGCTCGATGGCGCGCTCGAGGTGCTTCCTCGCGGCCTCCGCGTCCCCGCGCCGCGCGAGGGCGTTCCCCAGGTTCGCGTGGGCCGAGGCGAGCTCCGGGTCCAGGGCCGCGGCCTCGCGGAACGCGGCCAGGGCCCCCTCGAGGTCCCCCGTCTCCTGAAGCGCGATCCCGAGGCTCACGCGGGCCCTCGCCGACTCGGGATCGAGGACGACGGCCTGAAGGTGGCTCGCCAGGGCCCCCTCGAGGTCCCCCAGGAGCCGCAGGGTCTCGCCCAGGTGGTCGTGGGCCCCCGCGGAGCGCGGATCGAGCCGGACGGCCTCCCCGTGGGCCGCAGCCGCCTCGTCGAGCTTCCCCTGGGCGCCGAGGAGGAGGCCCAGGTTGTCGTGGGCCGCCGCCAGGCCGGGATCCGCCGCCACGGCCGCGCGCAGCTCCGCGACGGCCTCGTCGAGCTTCCCCCGGGAGGCGAGGAGGAGACCCAGGTTGTTGCGCGATGGAGCGTGACCGGGATCGAGCCCGATGGCCTTCCGGTACTCCGCGGCGGCCCCGTCGAGACTCCCCCGCGCCTCCAGGAGCCCTGCGAGGTTGTAGCGGGCAAGGGCCAGCACCAGGTCAAGCTCGAGCGCCCTCGTGTAGGCCGCGCGGGCCTCCTCCGGCTGCCCGAGGTCCTCGAGCACGACCCCGAGGAAGTTGTGCGCCCGCGCATCCGCGGGCTCGAGCTCGATGACCCTCTTCACGGCGCGAGCGGCGTCCTCGAGCCTGCCCTGGCCCCACAAGAGCTCCGCCCGCACGCGCTCTCGGGACCCCTCCGCCGCGATCCGCTCCGCCCAGGCGAGGCCCTTCTCGGGCGCGCCGGCCTCGCGGTGGAGGGCCGCGGCCCGAAGAGCCACCTCGCCGGGGATCCGGGCTCGCGAGAAGAACGCCTCGAGCATCTCCTCCGCGCGGCCGATCTCCTCCTTGAGGAGGTAGAGCTTTGCAAGCAGGAGGACCGGCTCGAGCCGGTCCGGCCAGAGGGCGCGCGCCGCGCCGAAGTCCTCCAGCGCGCCGTCCAGATCCCGCGCCTCGAGGCGCGCCCGGCCCCGGCCCACGCGGGCCTCGATGGACGAGCCCGAGTAGGCCGGCTGCCCCTCGGCCTCGCCGTCGATGAGCCGCGTGTACGCAGCCGCTGCGGCCCTCCAGTCCTTGCGCCGCGCCGAGCGGTGCGCCGCGCTCCAGGCCTCCCGCCAGTCTACACGCGGCTCGGGCTCGGCGGCTCTCGACGCAGCCTCCCCTTTCCCCGCGCCCCCAAGCGTCTCGAGACACAGCGCGGCCGCCGGCACAAAGCCCGGATCGACCTCGAGGGCTTCCTCGGCCGCATTCAGAGCCTCCCCCTCCCGCCCCAGGAGCCAGAGGCCGCGGGCGAGGTGGTAGTGAGCCTCCGGCCTGCGAGGGAGGAGCGCCGCGGCCCGCTCGAGGTCCCTCACCGCCTCGGCGACCGGGTCGGGCCACGGGGCGAGGGCCGGCTCCCGCGTGGCGGCGCTCGCTACCTTCCCGAGGAGCCAGGACAGGACGCGCTCGTGAGGACGAGGCGCTCCCGGCACGTCGCGGCGCGCCTTCAGGGCGGGCCTCCCCAGCTCGAGGCTGATCACCGCGCCCCGGACCATGGCGTCGTAGTCTCGCGCCATCGCCTCGACCCGTTCGCGGTAGCCCTTGTGGGCGAGGGCAGCGGAGACGATGCAGAGGCCGAGGAAGCTCAAGAGCGCCGCCGTCCAGCCCTTGTAGCGCCAGGCCCGGCGAGCGAGCTTCTCCCACGCCGGCTGGGGCCTCGCCTCGATGGGCTCCCCCCGTGCGAAGCGGCGCAGATCCTGCGCGAGGGCCTCCGCGGTGCGGTAGCGGTGCTCGGGCTCCTTCCGCAGGCACTTGAGCACGATGGTCTCCAGGTCCTTCGAGATCCGCGGGTTCCTCTTGCGGGGCACGACGGGGTCCTGGCTCGCGATCTGGCTCAGGACCTCGTGGTGGTCTGCGCCCCGAAACGGCGGGCGCCAGGTGAGCATCTCGTAGAGGGTCGCCCCCAGGCTGTACACGTCCGTGCGGTGGTCCACCCGGGTCCGGGGCCCCCGAGCTTGCTCGGGGCTCATGTAGAGAGGGGTGCCAAGCCGTTCGCCGGTCGCGGTCAAGGGCTCCTGGCCCTCCACGAGAGCCAGGCTGAAATCCAGGATCCGAAGCCTGCCGGCGCCGTCGAGGATCAAGTTGGAAGGCTTGATGTCGCGGTGGATGACGCCGTTCTGGTGCGCGTGGTGCAGGCCTTCCGCCGCGGCGGCGAAGGCCTCCGCAAGGCGCGCGCAGTAGCGGCTGTCGACCTCGCCAGTGTCGAGGCTGCTCGTCGCGCCCCGGCTTCGGCCTCGAACCTCGGTCTCGGGACGGGCCCAGAAGGCACCGCCTGGAGCCGGCTCGGCCTCCTCGGGGCGCCGGGGCAGTGCCGAGAAGGACGACCAGGTCTCCCACCAGACGTCGTCCGCGGCCGAGACGTCGCCAGGAGGCCTCAGGCGGTCGAGGACTTTGTCCAAGGTCTCGCCCTCGACGAGCTCCATGGCGATGTAGTGCGTCCCCCTCTCCGATCCCGCGGCGTGCACCGAGACGACGTTGGGGTGGTGGAGCCTCCCCGCCGCCCGGGCCTCACGCTCGAAGCGCGCCACGGCCCTGGGGCTCGCGAGGAGCCCCGGCGCGAGGACCTTCACGGCCACGCGGCGGTCCATCGACACCTGCCATGCCTCGTAGATCACCCCCATGCCGCCGCGGCCGACTTCGCGGACGATGGTGTAGTCCCCGAGGACCCCTGGCCGTACACCTGGGGGGACGTCGCGACCCAGTCCATGAAGGGCCTCGAGCGCGATCGACAGCTCGGGCTCGAGGTCGCCGTGCTGCTCGACGACCTGCGCGATGTCGACCGGCTCGCCCGCGTTCATGCGGTCCGAGCACTCCGCGAGGAGCCCAGCGATGCGCTCGCTGCGGATCTCTTTCCCAGCCTGGATGTCCGCGTCAGGGTCGTTCGCCGTCATGGGTGTCGATCTCCTCTTCGAGGCTCCTGTCGGGTGGAAGGCGCAGACTCTCCGTGCCGCCGAACGCCGCCTTCAGGCTCATGAGGGCGCGGAACAGGAGCATGGAGGCGGCCTCGGGGGAGCGCCCCATCTCGCGGGCGACCTCCTTGATCGGAAGCCCGCGGATCCGCGCGAGCAGGATCACCTTCCTGTGGTCCGGGCTCAAGAGGCTCAGCGCCTTCTCCAGGCGGTCGAGGCGCTCGTTCTGGACGAGGTGCTTGCTCGCGGTGAGATCCGGGGCGCGGGCCGGCTGGAGGAGGCCCCAGGGCTCGCTCCCGTCGGAGGCGCACTGGCGCTCGAGAGAGATCTCGGCCTCCTTGCGGCCGAGGCGGCGCAAGTGGTCCTGGACGACGCGGTCCGCGATGGTTCGCAGCCAGCACCGGAAGCTGCCGGCGCTCTGCCCCCGGAACCCTTCGATCGCCTGGTAAGCCCGGAGGAAGGTCTCCTGCACGAGGTCCTCGACCTCGACCCTCTGCTGGAGCCTGGTCCCTGCGTGCACACGAAGGAAGGATTGGACGTGGCCCGTGCACTCCGTGACCAGCATGTCGAAGGCCTGGCGGTCTCCTCCCCGCGCCCTCTCGAGCAAGGCCCCCATGCTCTCCTGCGGGTCCATGCGTCGCAGTCTCCCTGGCTCTAGGGACGTTGGGTTCGCGGAGGATCTAACGCGCAACCCTCTCCATCCGCACAGATTATACCCAAGGAGGATACCCAAGGAGGCGCGCGGCCTGCCCCTCGCGCGCACCTCAGAGCCTGAAGCTGACGTCCCTCCCGCGCTCCCCCGCTGGGCTCCGGCAGGATGCGAAGCTGCCCTCGGTTCCAGACCGCCCTCGCCCTCGATATGCGCGAAGTCGTCAGGCTGCGATCCGCCGGGAGCTGGCGCCTTTCGCCCGGCGCCGATATAACCGACCCTGTCTCCGGCAGGAGGGGCGCGGCGCGCGCCCCGGTCTCTCCGAACACCCGCCTCCACCCCCAGCCTTGGAACCCCGCCTCAAGCTCCTCTTCGACAACGTCCGGAAGGTGATCGTCGGGAAGGACGAGGTCGTCAAGCTCGCGATCACGACCATCATCGCCGGCGGGCACCTCCTCATCGAGGACGCGCCGGGCCTCGGGAAGACGATGCTCGCCCGGGCCATCGCCCAGTCGATCCGGGCCAGCTTCAAGCGGATCCAGTTCACGCCGGACCTCTTGCCGTCGGACGTCACGGGCGTCACGGTCTTCGACCCGGCGCGCCGCGAGTTCCAGTTCTTCCCGGGCCCCGTCTTCGCCCACGTGGTCCTCGCCGACGAGATCAACCGGACGTCACCGCGCACCCAGTCGAGCCTGCTGGAGAGCATGGAGGAGCGGCAGGTGACGGTCGACGGCACCACGAGGCCCCTCCCGAGGCCCTTCTTCGTCGTCGCGACCCAGAACCCCGTCGAGCTCGACGGCACCTACCCGCTGCCCGAGGCGCAGCTCGACCGCTTTGCGCTCAAGATCGAGGTCACCGGGGTCCCGGCGGAGGTGCTCGAGCGCATCCTCACCGAGCGGCCCGATGGCAGGCCGCTGCCGCCGAGTCCGGTCACCGACGCGGCGGGGCTCCGGGCGTTGATGGCCGAGGTCCCGCGGGTCGCTCTGCCGCGCGCGGTCGCCGCCTACATCGCCCGCCTGGTGGACGCCACCCGAC
>JACQVW010000420.1 GCA_016209535.1 Planctomycetota bacterium
GCCGGAGGGGCCTCGGTGGACCGTGTTTCCTGGTTTCCTGCGCCGGGGCTGGCCGGCCGTGTCGGTCGTCACGGAAGCTGGGGTACGGTAGGATAGCGTCTATCGTGAAATCCGGGAGAGCTTGTGTTGGGTCTCCTCACGCGGTTCGGTAGGTTCCTTGTCCAAAGGAGGTCGTCGTCGTGAAAAAGCTTCTGGGTCTGTGCGTGGCATTGTGCGCCGGGGCGGCGCTGGGCCGGCTGTTCGAGGGCGTGCCTGGGACGGCGGCGGGTGGGGGCGTGGGCGGCGGGGTCGCGGAGTGTGCCGCGAAGAACGGGGACGTGAACGCGGACGGGGCGGTGAACCTGACGGACGCGGTGACGATCCTTGGGCACCTGTTCCTGGGGAATCCGACGGAGCTGGTGGGGCTGTGCGCGGGGCCGGAGCTGGAGGCGTGCCACGCAGAGCTCGCGACGGCGCGGGCGGCGCTGGCGCGCAGTCAGGAGGAGATTGTCCAGCTTCAGGCGGCGCTGGCAGACTGCCGCGCTGGGAACCCCTCGGGCCTGCCCGACACCGGGCAGACGAAGTGCTGGAGCCTCGTGGAGAACCAAGGCTGGGTGGAGGTCCCTTGCGCCGAGGCGGCCTGCCAGGGCCAGAACGGCGCCTACGCGACGGGGTGCCCGAGGGAGGGCCGCTTCACCGACAACGGGGATGGCACGGTGACGGACCACTGCACGGGTCTCATGTGGCAGAAGGACACGGCGGACGTGAACGGGGACGGGCGGGTGAGCCCAGAGCGGGATGGCGGTGACAGAGTGCCGTGGTGCGATGCCCTGGCCTACTGCGAGGGCCTGAGCTTCGCGGGCCACGACGATTGGAAGCTGCCGGACGTGCGCGAGCTTCAGAGCATCGTCGACTACGGGCGGCACGGTCCAGCGATCGATCCGGTGTTCGGCGCGTTCTCGTTGGTGTACTGGTCGTCTACGTCCAGCGCAGTCGGCCCCGACGTCGCGTGGCACGTCTACTTCCACCTCGGCGACGTCTACAGCGGCGACGGCAAGGGCAGCCCTTACTATGTCCGCGCCGTGCGTTCCGGACCATGATCCTTTGCTCATTGCCGCGGACCTGTCCCCCCGGAACGGCTACGCCGCCCCGGACCCCACGCGCTCCACCTTCCATTCCCCGATGTTCCTCGTGGCCGCGTCAAATGCGGCGCCCACGAGCACGACCTCCTTCCCGCTCCGGAGGTGCTTCTCGCGGTACTTCCGCTCCCGGATCTGCGCCAGGGCCTCCTCCGGACCGGGGTGTCCTCGATGTTCCCGAGGATGGGCTTGTCGTACTCGTCGATCAGGACGACCGCCTTGCCGCGGCGGCCCAGCTCTTGGATCAGCTCCGCCAACATCAGGTGACAGGGCCTGGCGGTCACCTTCACCCCGTGGGAGGAGGCCTCTCGGGAGATCGCGAACTCGAGGTTCTCCTCGAGCTCCTCCGGGGACCGAGGAGGATTGTCGCCGAGGTCGAGGTGGATGACGGGGTACGACTCCCACGCATAGGGAAGCTTCTCGATCGCCAGCCCGCGGAACAGCTCTCGCTTCCCGAGGAACAGGGCCTTCAGGGTGGAGACGAGGAGCGATTTCCCGAACCTCCGGGGGCGGGAGAGGAAGAACGCCCCCTTCGGGATCGAGACGATGCGATGGATCCAAGGGGTCTTGTCAACGTACACGAAACCGCCTTTGAGGATATCGCAGAAGGTTTGAACGCTCAGAGGATATGGCTTGTGCGTCGAGCTCATCGGTCTTCATCCCAGCATGTTGCTCGGCAGGGCAATGACAAGCCGGGGGGACCCTTGCGGGGGCGCGGCTCCGCCCTTGTTCAGGGCGCTTCCGCGGGCCTGCCCCCCGGTGCCCCGGTCAGAGGAGCGCCTGTTCAGCCCGAGCCCCCCCGCCCCTCGGCGGGACCCGCTGCGAACCTCCCCCACTTGAGCGCCATCGCCGGCAGGACCAGGAGGTTCAACGCCGTCGAGGTCGCCAGGCCGCCGAGGATCACCTGGGCCATGGGGCCCTCGATCTCGCGGCCGGCCTCGCCGGAGCCCAGGGCGATCGGGAGGAGCCCCAGGCCCGTGTCGAGGGCCGTCATGAGGACCGGGACGAGCCGCTCCGAGGCTCCCCGCAGCGCCGCCTCGAGGCCCCAGGGCATGCCCTCCCGGGCCACGAGGTGCTCGAAGTGGCTCACGAGCATGATCGAGTTGCGCGTCGTGATGCCGAAGAGGGTCACGAAGCCCACGAGGGAGCCCACGGACAGGACGCCGCCCGCGAGGAGGACCGCGAGGACGCCGCCCACGAGCGCGAAGGGCACGTTGGCGAGGACGAGGAGCAGGTTCCTGGGCCTGCGGAAGACGATGCTCAAGAGGAGCACGACCCCGGCCCCGGCGAGGGCCGAGCGCACGAGGATCTCGCGGCGCGCCTGGGCGTGGGCCTCGGCCGAGCCGGCGAAGGCGACGTAGCAGCCGGTGGGGAGCGCGACCTCGGAGGCGATCCTGCGCTTCGCCTCGGCGGCGAACGAGGCGACGTCCCGGCCCGAGGCGTTGCAGGTGACCTCTTGGTACCTGCGCGCGCCGTCGTGGAGCACCGCGTGCCGGCCCGTCGCGAGGTAGACGTCGGCGAGCTCGCGCAGGGGGGCCAGGGGTCCTCCGCGGCTCCGGATCCAGAGCTCGCCGGCCCTCTCGGGCTCGCGTCGCAGGGCCTCGTCGAGGACCACCACGACGTCGAAGGCGCGGCCCGCGTCGTAGACCTGGGCGACCCTCTCGCCCTGGAAGGCCGCGCGCACGGCCTCGAGGACCTCGAGGGGCCGGAAGCCGAGCTGCCCCAGGCGGTCGCGGCGCAGGCGCACGGCGAGCTGCGGCTCCTCGGACCGCTGGAATCGCACGTCGGCGCTGCCGGGGACGCTCCGGAGCACGCGCTCGATCTCCTCCGCAAGCCGGTCGAGCAGGTCCAGGTCGTCGCCGTAGGCCCGCACCGCGAGCTCGGCCCGCGAGCCCGAGATCGTCTCCTCGATCCGCTCCTCGAGGAAGGGGAGGACGGCGAACTTCGCGCCCGGGAAGCCCGCGAGGGCCTTCCGGATCTCGAACCGCGCCGCCTCGGCGCCCTCCTCGTCGCCCGTGGGCTCGAGCGCGACGATGAGCTCGCCGAAGTCGGGCCCCGCCGTGTCCTCGCCCAGCTCGGCGCGCCCCACCTGGACCGAGACGGACTCGACGAAGGGCCGCGCGAGGAGCTCCCGCGTCACCCCCCGTCCGGTCTCGAGCGACGCCTCGAGCCCCGTCCCCGGCGCGCTCGACATCTGGACGATCAGGTGCCCCTCCTGGAGCTCCGGCAGGAGCTCGCCGCCGAAGAAGGACAGCGCGGCGGCCGCGAGGGCGCCGCGGTGTCGGAGCGAGGACTCGACGAGGGCCTTCAGCATGGGCCTTCCGCCCGAGTCACTCCTCCTCCTCGGCGAGCGAGATCCGCGCCCGGAGCTCCTCCGAGAGCAGCATCTGCGCGCCGGAGACGACGGCGCGCTCGCCCGGGCCGAGCGGTCCAGAGGCGAGCCAGCCGTCCTCGAGGGGCCGCTCGAGCCGCACCTCCCGCCGCGCGAACCGCTCGGGGGCCTCCTGGACGTAGGCCCACGCCCTGCCCTCGTGGCGCACGAGGGCGGATCGCGGGAGGAAGACTCCGCGCAAGGGCTCGTCCGCGGCGCGCAGGTGCGCCGTCACCGCGGCACCCGGAAGGAGGCCCGCCCCCGGCGCGTCGATCCGGAGGAGGAAAGCCCGGCCCTGCAGCGCTTCGTCGATCGTGGGGGCCTCGAGGACCTCACCCGCGGGCAGCCGCCGCTCTTCCTCGCCGAGGGCCGAGACCTCGGCCTGGAGCGGCTTCCCGGCGAGCGCCTCGCCCGGGGGCAAGTGGGCGCGGACGAGCGCCGCCTCGCGCTGCACGAGGCGGTCGACGAGGTCCTCGCGGGCCCGCGGGTCGAGCCCGGCGATCGAGACGCCCCACCCGTCGCGCAGGCGGCGCGCGGCGGTTCGGGCCCGGGCCTCGTCGGCGCGGAGCTGCGCTTCCGCCGCCTCGAGGGCCCGCTGGGCGAGGCCCCCGCCGCTCGCGTGGAGCGCCTTCGCCCGCTCGTGCTCGGCGCGCGACGCGGGGAGCGCGGCCTCGGCGAGGGCGAACTCCATGGCAAGGCTCACGAGCGGCTCGGGGTCGAGCACGCGGCCGTGAGCCCTCGCCTCCCGGGGAGCCTCGCGCGCCTCGAGGGCCGCGGTCCGGATCCCGGAGCGGGCTTGCTCCGCGGCATCCACCGTCACGACGACATCGCCCGAGGCCCCGCGCGACAGGCGCCGCGGCGCCTCGACGGGCCGTTCCATCGCGCGCTCCCGCTCGAGCTCCTTCCGGCCCGCGGCGATGGCCCAGAAGAGGAGCGCCGCGCCCGCGGCAGCGAGGAGGATCGTTAGGAGAGCGCAAGGCCGTTTGCGCATGGGATGCGAGCGTAAAGTACCGGGACGGCCCGGCCCTGACGAGGGAATAACGGCTCCGCGGCCTATTGACGCCGCCCGTCAGCCGCGGCGAGCGCGTTGAAAAGCCCGCCTTACGCCCCTGCTTTACCGCCCCGGCGGGGAAGCTCCTTTCCAGGAGACCTGGCTATGATGCTCGCGACCCGCTGCGCTCGACGCGCGCTCCTGCTTTCCCTGGTTCCTCTGGCCGCCCCCCTGGCGGCCTTCGGTTCGGGCCCCGCGTTCCTCGTGAAGGACATCGACCCGGGCCCCGAGGGGTCGTGGCCCTTCCAGCTCGTCGATGTCAAGGGCGAGCTCTACTTCCATGCGACCGACGGCCGGACGGGCTTCGAGCTCTGGCGGTCGGACGGAACCGAGTCGGGGACGCGCCTCGTCGACGACTTGAACCTCGGCCCCGCGGACTCCACGCCGGGGAGCCTCACGGCCGTGGGCGGCGACCTCTTCTTCCTCGCCGACGACGGCGTCGAGGGCCGCGAGCTCTGGGTGCTCGGGTCGGGGGGCGTGACGCGCGTCGAGGACACGAGGCCCGGACCGGAGGGGATGCTCGACGGCGGGCTGTGCGCGGTCGGGCCGCGCCTTTTCTTCATGAACCGGGACTGGGCCGGGGGGCGGCCCAACACCTTCCAGCTCTGGACCTCGGACGGCTCGGACCAGGGGACGTTCGCCATCGCGGACGCCTACGTGAACAGCTACGTCATGACCGCCGCGGGCAAGTACCTCTACTTCGCCGGCATGAACGGCGCCACCTACCCGGCCCCCGACACGACCCTCTGGCGGTCGGACGGCACGCCCGGCGGCACGGCGCCCGTCAAGCCGTGGGTGCCCGAGGAGGTTCCCGTGCAGCCCTACGACCTGACGCCGATGGGCGGGAGCATCTACTTCGGAGGCTCGACCGTCGGGCGAGGGGTCGAGCTCTGGAGGTTCAACGAGAGCGACGGGGCCATTGCCCTCGTCAAGGACATCAACCCGGGCCAGTCGCCGGACGGCGCCGGCGACTCCTCGGGCCCCCTGGGCCTCACGGCCATCGGCGGCGTGCTCTACTTCTGGGCCAACGACGGGGTGCGCGGGACCGAGCTCTGGCGCTCGGATGGACGCCTCGACACGCGGCTCCTCAAGGACTTGAACCTGCGCGGCGACTCGAACCCGACGCGATTCACCCCGCTCGGCGGCAAGGTCCTCTTCGTCGCCGACGACGGATCGAGCGGCCGGGAGCTCTGGGTCACCGATGGCACCGAGGAGGGCACGAGGATGCTCAAGGACATCCGCCCCTTCGGCGGCTCCGATCCCTGGCTGCTCACGGTCGTCCCCGGCGGCAGGGTCGCCATCTTCTCGGCCGACGACGGCGCCGAGCACGGACGCGAGCTGTGGATCACCGACGGCACCGAGGAGGGGACCCGGCTCCTCCAGGACATCGTCCCCGGCCCGGCCCCGTCGAACCCGATCGCGAACGGCTGGGCCAACAAGCCATTTCCCATTTCGGGCGGTCACGTCTTCTTCACGGCCCAGACGGACGCGGCGGGCCAGGAGCTCTGGGCCGTGCCCGTGGCCTGCATCCGCGACGGGTATTCCGGCGACTGCCGGAGCGCGGCGGGTCAGGCCCCGAGCGACCTCAACCAGGACGCCGCCCTCGACATCTCGGACGGCGTGGCGCTCCTCCTCTTCCTCTTCGGGGGCCGCTCGTCGCTCCCGTGCAGCGACGGGACGATCGCCGATCCCGGCAACCTCGCGCTCCTCGACTCGAACGGCGACGCGGACGTCGACCTCTCCGACGCGATCCGCGTCTTCGGCTTCCTCTTCCTCGGCGCGCCGCCGCCCGTCCTGGGGACCGAGTGTCTCGAGATCCCGGGGTGCCCGGACGCCTGCGGCCCCGGCTCGTGAGGGGGCGAACGGGAGCGCCGAGACCACCATCCGCCGCGCCGCCGCGCCGCGCCTTGACAGCGCCGAGCCCTCCGCCGAGAGTGGGAGGCATGCGAGCGCGCTCGATCCCGTTGCCCCTCGCCCTCGCCCTCGCGGCCGCCCTCCCCGCCGCCGACCGGCCCAACATCGTCTTCGTCTATACCGACGACCAGGCGCGCTGGGGCGCCGCGGCCTACGGCAACCCCGACGTGCGCACGCCGAGCCTCGATCGGCTGGCGCGCGAGGGCGCGCTCTTCCTCAATGCCTTCACGCTCACGCCCGTCTGCTCGCCGTCGCGGGCTACCTGCTTCACGGGCCGCTACCCTTCCGAGCTCGGGATCGAGGACTGGATCGACCCGAAGACCGAGCCCGAGGTCGGGCTCTCGCCGGACGCCGTGACCTGGCCCAAGCTGCTCCGGGCCGCCGGCTACCGCACCGGGCTCATCGGCAAGTGGCACCTCGGCACCGCGCCGCGCTTCCACCCTGCCCGGAACGGTTTCGATCGCTTCACCGGGTTCCTCGGCGGCGGCGCCGCCCCCATGGACCCCACCCTCGAGGTCGATGGGAAGGAACGCAGGCTCGCCGGCGCAGCCTCGGAGGTGCTCGCCGACGCCGCGATCTCGTTCCTCAAGGAGGTTCGCGCTGACCCCCGCGCGGCCGTGCGGCCGTTCCTCCTCTGCCTTCACTTCCGCGCCCCCCATGCGCCGTACGCGCCCGTGCCGGGAGAGGACTCGAGGCCCTACGAGGGCATCGAGATCGCCGTCCCGAAGGTCGACGGCCTCCCCGCCGAGCGCGTGAAGCGCCTGACGCGCGAGTACTACGCGAGCGTCACCTGCATGGACCGCAACCTGGGCCGTGTGCTCTCGGCGCTGGACGAGCTCGGACTCGCCTCGAGCACGCTCGTCCTCTTCTCGAGCGACAACGGCTATATGATCGGCCACCACGGGCTCCACCACAAGGGCAACGCCGCCTGGATCGTCGAGGGGAAGCAGGGGCCTCGGCCCAACTGCTTCGAGGAGGCGATCCGCGTGCCGCTCCTCGCCCGCTGGCCGGGTGTCGTCAAGCCCGGAACGCGCGTCGAGGCCGTCGTCTCGAACCTCGACATCTTCCCGAGCGTGCTGGATGCGGCGCGGGTGCCGGCGCCCGCGGACTACCGGGACCGCGGCAGGAGCCTCCTGCCCCTCCTGCGGGGCGAGCGGTCCGCAGCGTGGGACGAGGCGTTGCTCGGCCAGTACGACATGCACCACTACGTCCGCGCGCCCATGCGCATGCTCCGTACGCCGCGCTGGAAGCTCGTGCGCCACCTCGGGCCCGGCGGCATGGACGAGCTCTACGACCTCGAGCGGGACCCGGGCGAGCTCTCGAACCTGGCGGCCGCGCCCGAGGCGCAGGAGGCTCTGGTACGGCTCCGGGCCGAGCTCGACAGGCGGCGGCGGGCCGTGGGCGACGTCGCGCGGTGAGGGACGGCCCATGTTGAGCCCGAAAGACCACGAGCTCCTGCGGGCTCACGGCGTGAGGACCTTGTCGCGGGCCCTGGGACGGGCCCTGGCCGTCGCGGCCGCGGTCGGTGCCGTGGCCTGCGAGCGGCGCGGGCAGGCGCCGCCGGTGCCCTCGGCGGAGGCAGGGCCCTCGGCGCCCGCGCCCACCGCGCCGCCGCAGCCCGCACCCCCGGCCGCGCAGCCGCCTGCGCCCGCGCAGCCCGCTCCCC
>JACQVW010000408.1 GCA_016209535.1 Planctomycetota bacterium
CGCACAGGTCGAGGCCGAGCTTGAGCAGCAGCTCGTAGAGCACGTCGGCCTCGGTGCGGCCCGCCTTCAGGTGCTCCACGGAGTCGAGCAGGGTCTGCTCGAGATCGTCGCGATCCGGCTCCCACGCGCGGATGTTGCTGGAGTCGAGCTTGAAGACGCGGAAGCCGATGTCGCCCGCAAACATCGGGTTCTCGTCCTTGATCTTCTTCGCGGCGCGGCGGAGGCGTTCTTTGGTGAGTTCGGCGATGGTGCGGGGCTTGCCGACCTTGTCGCAGAAGTCGGCGGCGACCTTCTTGGTCCTAGGGGTCACGATGGCTCGCGATCCGATCCACTGCCTCGAGCAGAGAGGCCTTCGCCGAAGGGTCCGCCGAAAGTGCCGACCACTGGGCGTCGAACCACTGGCTGAGCAGCCGGGCTTCCTCGGGCGTCTCCGACGCCTGGATCAGTGCCATCTGATTCCCTGGTGTCAGGCCGAGCCCTTCCGTGCTGAAGGCCAGTGACCCGACGACCGCCGCCAGCGCCTGATCCGCTCCATCGCGAACCACGAATGCCCCTTGCGGCACCGCACTGGCGGGCCGCCGCACATCGACCTTGTCTTGCAGCCACTTGCCCAGCTCGCGGGCGAACCACCGCGCCTGTAGCCGGTTCCGCACCGGGCGGTCGGCGCTCGAACCGAGCAGCAGGAGATCGGCGCTCTCGGGGGGAATCACGAAGCGACAGCGCCGGACGGCGGCGGCCTGTGGAATCACCTCGGCGAACGCGAACAGCGACAAGAACCGTGTCACGACGTCGAGTTGCCGCCCGGCGCGGACGGCGGGCTGGATGAGGTCGACGACGCGGTCGTTGCCGGTGTTGCGGACGAGTCTCATGCGAGCGCGACCTCGGCATCGCGGGATGACCCAAAGCGAACGTGAGCAGGCTGGCTACCGGTGTTGTGTCTCACATCGGTCACGTGGATCGCATCCCCTTCACTGTTCGTGTCAAGCGCATGAATGGGTGCGCCTAACGCTGCGCGTAACCCGCGGGACGGGCGGGCGCGACGCGTGCGCAAGCACGCGGCGTGACCGGACGGACCGTCGGGTTCACGCGCTGGTTAGACGCCAGGCCTTCCACGCTTCGGGATCTCGGGAACCATGTGAAGAGTGTCTCCGTCAAAGGCCGCGAGCAACCAGTCGGTGGTCATGTTCGCTACGGCCTTCTTGAGCCTGCCGATTTCTGCCGCCGTCAGACCTCCGACGCCCGCTTTGAGCTGGACCAGTCGGACCTCGATCGAGTCGCGACTGGCTGGAGTGATACGGACGATAACAGCATCTACGATTCCGTTCCGAGCTGCGCCGGTCGGGCCCTCGAAAAACGTGACCTTCCAACCGTTCTCGCGACACCACGCCGACAGGGCGCTCTTGCTTCCTCTCTCGCTCTTGGTCGCACGGTATCGTGCGCTACGCCGCGTCGCCCAGGCTTTAATTGCGGCGTCGCGTCGCGACCCCGAGATGCTGATCTTCGGGTTTCGTCTGCGTTGATTCGCGCTCACGTCGTCTTCCTGGCGTCTAACTCGTGCATACACCCTTTCCGCGTAACGCCTTTGGGTAGCTCCGCCGCCGTGTATCGCCAGCGGCAACAGCGTGCGCCAAGCCGGGGCCGCCCCGCAGCTTGCTGCCTCCCAATCTGGCTTCACAGCGTGCTATCTGGTTTCGGCCTGTCATCCCGGGCCGTCCCTCCTGTTGGTCGGGCTGGGTGGTCCCAGCCGGTCCGCGGGGCTCCGTGCCCCGGCGCTTGAGCACGGCAGTATACACGAGGCTGCCCTCCAATTCTTGTGACCCACAGGTTCCGGGCCCTCGCCGAGCGGGCTCCTCGGCGAACGACAGGGGCTCGGCTACGTTCTTCAGCTCGCGGACTTCTCGGGGCCGCGTGCACACCGGGGTAGCCGCGTGGCCCCTTCACATGCGAACCCGCCGGGCACCGCCCGCCACGCGGAGGCCGCCCGCCTGGGCACCAGCGCCTGCGCTGGAACCTCAGCGGGGCCGCAATCCCCTGCGGGCCCCGCGATCCCCTGCGGGGGGTCTACTCCACGCCGGCGTCTGTCGTCCAGTACCCCACCCCCGGCGGCAGCGGCACGAGCCCGAAGAGGATCGCCTGGCGCGTCTCCACGCGCACGCCGAGGGGGGTCTTGACCCGTGAGCGGGCCAGGGACCAGAGCCTCCAGAGGACGCTGCGCCCCTCGCGGACCTCGTAGAGCGCGAGGGACGGGTCGTAGTGGCGATCGCAGGCGGAGGCATAGGCGCCGAGGGGCCCGTACCCGCGCCGCTCGACGAGCGTGAAGCCGTCGGGGTACCTGTCGGGGCGGAGGCTCGGCTCGCCGAAGTTGAAGGGGTCCAGGAGATCCTCCTCGCGCTCCTGCTTGAAGCCGGTGAAGCTCGACCTGACGAGCGGGATCCAGCTCAGCTCCATGAGCGGCGCCCGCTTCGCCTCGAGGTCGGCGCGGAGCCGCGCGAGGTCGTGCTTGCCCTCGGGCGTCCGCGCGTCGCGGAAGGCGTAGTTGCCGCAGCCGGTCGCGGCCGCGGCGCTCAGACACAGGCATAGGAAAAGAAGGAATCCACGTGAAACCATGGCTCACTCCAGGTCCTCGGCATCCGGCACGTAACGGCTCCTCGCGGGGATCGACAGGAGCCCGAAGAAGAGATCGTCCCGCTCCTCGATCCGCGTCCCGTGCGGCGTCTCGACGGCCGTCCGGTGCCCGGACCAGAGGCGCCACAGGACGTGGCGGCTCTCCGAGACCTCGTACCCCTTGCCCGCTAGGTCGTAAAGCGAGGTCCGGTCGTGGACGTAGGTGAAGAGAGGGCCCCAGCAGCGCAGCTCCTCGAGCTCGTAGCCCGCGGGCCGGCCGTCCTCGCCGCCCTCCCCGCTCTTCTCGAACTTCACGACCTCGAAGCGGACGAGCGGCGCCCACACCGCGTGCCCGACCCGGCCGTCCTCGTCCTCCTCGGCCTTCCGGATCAGCTTCGCCAGGTCGTACTTGCCGTCGGGCCGGACGTAGTCGTGCTGCTGGAAGACCGCGCAACCGGCGAGGGGGAGGAGCACGAGGCACGCCGGAGCATGTCGCAGGACCGTTAGCATGGCTCGCTACCCTCCGCGCGCGCCCGGGCGCGCCCTCCCCCACCAATCGAGCCAGCCCTGGGCCGTCGTCGGGGGACCCGGAGGACCCTCTCCCGCGGCCGCCGCGAGGATGCCGAGCGGCCTCGCGGCGCCCGCCCCGGGGTCGCCCCAGCGCCTCCAGAGCCGCAGGAGCTCCTGCTGCGCGCGGCTCCGGTCCTCCCGCGAGCCCGTCGACCAGTCGCGCACGAGCCGCTGGATCTGCTCGTCGGGGCTCTCCGGCTCGAGGGGGTCCTCGATCGCCGCCTGCCTCGCCGCCTCGCCCGGCGCGGGCATCGCCGGGACCTCGACGAGCTTCTCCACGACCTTCTCCACGACCTTCTCGACGACCCTTTCGACGATCTTCTCGACGGGCCGCTCGACGATGACCTCCTTCGGGACCTCCACCGTCCTCTCGACGATGCGCTCCACGGGCACCTCGCGCTCGACCACGCGATCCACGACGCGCTCCACGGGGACCTCGACGACCCTCTCCACCACGCGCTCGCCCCGGGCGAGGTAGCCGGCGGCGCCGCCGAGGGCCGCGGCGAGGAGGGCCGCCGCAGCGGCCCGGACCCGCCCGCCGGCGGCGCGACGGCGCCGCGCGACGAGCCCCTCGGCCTCGAGCCGCTCGAGCGTGCGCCCGAGGAGCCCTCCGGGGGGCTCAGCGGTCGGTGGGTCCACGAGGCCCTCCTCCTCGAGACGCTCGATGGTCCTCTCGAGGAGCCCCTCGGGCACTCGCGGCACGCCGAGGTTCGAGACATCGCCGTCGGATATCGCGCTCATGGGATCTCTCCTTGACTCTCCAGGTGGTCTTGCGCCATCTCCCGCACCTTCTCGCGGATCCTGTGGACGCGCGACTTCATCGCCCCCGTCGAGACCTGCCGGTCCCGCGCCAGGTCCTCGAGGGGGACGCCCTCGAGGGTGTGGAGGAGGAAGAGGTCGCGCTCGTCCTCGCCGAGCCGGCCGATCGCGGCCTCGACGGCAATCCTGCGGCGCTCGACCCCGCGGTCATCGGCGGGCTCGAAGGGGAGGGCGTCGAGGTCGAGCCCCGTGGTCCGCGGCCGCTTCCGGGCGAGCTCCTTCGACGTGTTCGCCGCGATCGTGAGGAGCCAGGACCGGAACCGCTCGGGGCTCCTGAGCCCTGGGAGCGCGCGCAGGGCCCTCACGAAGGTCTCCTGGGTCGCCTCCTCGGCC
>JACQVW010000415.1 GCA_016209535.1 Planctomycetota bacterium
CCGGCCGCCGCCCTCGAGGAGCCAGAAGTAGTAGGCCGTCGTGTAGGTCTTCCCGAACTCGTCGAGGAAGAACATCTTCGGCCCCTCCTCGGTGCGGCACTCGGCGTGCTTCAGCGGCTGGAAGCGGTACGCGGGGCCGGCCAAGGGCTACGCGGTCTCCTCCGGGAAGGCCTTCTCCTCCGGGAAGGCCTTCTCCTCCGGAAAGGCCTTCTCCTCCGGGAGGAAGAGCACCGCGCCCAGCTCGGGGTCGCGCCGCCGCCCGAACCTCACGCCGAGGACCTCCTCCACGACGATGTCGGCCGTGCTCGACACGGGCGCGGTGCCCGCGACGAGGTGGCCGCCGAGCACGTGGCCGTTCGAGTCGACGAACGTGACGTGGAGGTGCGGCTCGAGGCGCCCGTCGTCCGTCTGGCAGAGCATGCCCTGGGCCCCGAGGATCGCCAGGGGCCCCTCGAGGTGGACCTCCTTCGCGCTCACGCCCATGGGGCTCGTCGGGTCGGGCTTCGCCACCTCGACCGAGGCGTGCCGCACCCCTCCGATCACGACCGTCACGGCCCCGGCCTTGAGCCCGGCCTCGGCGCAGAGGTCGCGGAGGCCGTCCATGAGGTCCGTCCCCGGGGCGAGCCTCAAGACCAGCCTGCGGCCCGGCCGGCCGGCGGCGCGGCGGGACTTCATGGACATGCACCTCCCTGAGAACTTCGCTTCCCGGCGAACCTCGCTTCCCGGTAGCATCGTGGGCCACCGTCCCAGGCCCCCCTCGCCGCGCCCGGGAAGCTCGGCCGGCGAGGGGCGCCCGGGAACGTAGGGATTGTATCCAGGCGCGCGGCGCCGAGGCCAGCCGGCGTCGCAAGCGGAAACCAGAGACCAGCACAGCGAAAGCCGGCACAGCGGACCCCAGAGACCCAGGACCCGCCATGAGTCCCTCGCCCCTCCCCCGCTTCGCCCTTCCCCCCGGGCTCCGCGTCCTCATCACCGCCGGCGCCGCCGGGATCGGCCGCGCCATGGCCGGCACGTTCCTCGAGGCCGGGGCGCGGGTCCACGTCTGCGACATCGACGAGGCTGCCATCGAGGGCTTTCGCGCCGCCTGGCCCTCGGCCGGCGCCACGCGGGCCGACGCCGGCGACCCCGCCGCCGTGGACCGCCTCTTCGCGGAGCTCGAGGCTCGGCTCGGCGGCCTCGACGTCCTCGTCAACAATGCCGGCATCGCAGGCCCCACGGCCCAGGTCGAGGACGTGACCCCCGAGGAGTGGCGCGAGGTGATGCGGATCAACATCGACGGCCAGTTCCTCTGCGCGCGCCGGGCCGTCCCCCTCCTCAAGCGCTCCGGCGGCGGCTCGATCATCAACATCTCGAGCGCCGCGGGCCGCCTCGGCTTCGCCCTCCGCACGCCCTACGCCGCAAGCAAGTGGGCCGTCGTGGGCTTCACGAAGAGCCTCGCGAAGGAGCTCGGGCCCCACGGCATCCGCGCCAACGCCATCCTCCCGGGCCTCGTGAAGAGCCCGCGGCTCGAGGGCGTCCTCCGCAGGCGCGCCGAGGCGGAGGCCGTGACCTACGAGGAGATGGAGCGCCGCTACGTGAGCCGCGTCTCCCTGCGCCGCATGGTGGCGCAGGAGGACATAGCGAGCACCGCGATTTTTCTCTGCTCGCCCGCGGGGGCGAACGTCTCGGGGCAGGCCTTGAGCGTGTGCGGGGACCTGGGGGAGATCTGAGGGGCCCGTCAGGGCTCGAGCTCGAGCACGACCACGCCCGCTGTCGCGAAGCGCGGCCTGACTCCCGGACCCTCCACTATCTTCCGCACGATGGGTGTGCCTTGGCGCGCCACGACGAAGCGAGCGCCGAAGGTGCGGCGGAAGTCGCCGGCGGGCATCTCGCCGCGGAGGGCGGCCGCGACCTCCCTGTGCCGCTCGGGATCGCAGGCCGCGAGGAAGACCGGGTCGTGGCCGTGAGCCAGCCAGATGTCGCCGCCATGGTAGCGCAGCTCGGCGTAGGAGTCCCACTCCGCGTTGAAGACGTACGCGCCGGAGGCGTTGGCCCGGAGCCACTCGCCTGCTGTGCGGTAGACGCCCGTTGCCTGGAGCCGAGCCGCCATGCCGGCGACGGGCAGATTCGGCACCACGGTCAGCAGCGCGAGCAGCGCCAGGAACGCCCACCGCAGGACGAGGGGGCGTCTCGGCAGCGCGAAGTCGAGGACCGGCCCGCTCGTCAGCGCCACCAGGGGAACCCAGTACTCGACGAGGCGTCGGATCCGGAGCGAGAGCACGAAGAGCGCCGCCTGCAGCCCGCTCGTCCAGCCGGGAGCCGTCCTGCGCGCCACGGAAAGCCCGAAGACGAGAAAGACAAGCCAGAATTCCTGTGCGTAGTCGCCGAGGGGGCGCGGCTCGAGCTCATCGGGCAAAGGCACCTCGAGGGGGTTGCCCCTCAGGGCATTCTGGATGACGATGAACCCCTGGTACCAGACGAGGACGAGGTTGTCGGGGAAGTGCGGGTGCAGGAGCAGGCCGAGGCAAGAGCCGGCGCCCACCCAGAGGAGCGGTCGCAGCTCCCGGGCCGCGAGCCCCCGGAGGAGCGCGGCCCCCAGGAGGAGGACCGGCACGGAGTACACGAGCGTGTACGCCACGTTCACCAGGGCTGCCCAGGGGTGCTTCCCGCGCATGAGGAGGGCCACCCCGAGGACCACACAGGCTATCGCCCACCCCTGCGGCCGGCACATGTGCATCCGGTAGAGGACGGTCTGGCTCGCGAAGATCCCCAGGGCCGCGACGAGCAAGGACCTCGAGTGCCACCACAGGAAGAGCGCGGTCAAGCCGCTCGCGAACGCCGTCGTCACGGCCCCCGCGGTCAGGGGCGAGGCCCCCAGCCGCAGGGGCACCGCGAGGAGAGCGTGGAAGAGAATCTCGCGGTCCGCCCGGTGCCGCGAGAGGAGGCCCTCGCGGATCCGCGGCTCGTACGCAAAGTTTCCCGAGGCGTAGTCCCGGGCGATGTCGAGGTGGAAGTAGGCGTCGGTCTCGGCGGGAGCGTCGATCCTGGACCCGATCCACGCGATGGGCGCCGCACCGAGGGCGAACGCGATCGCGCCGCAGAGCAAGGCCCTGGTCACGCCCCGTCAGCCGCCCAGCGTGATCCGCCGGTACGTCCCGCGGTTGGCCGCCGCGAGACGCTGGAGGAACTGCCTTCCCAAGTCATCAGCTCCGGAGTCGGGGTCCGAGCCGTCGGTCTTGATGCAGTCGATGCGCACGCTCTGCGTGTTCGCTGCCGTTATCCGTGAAAGCGCCCGCTCCAGATACTCCTCATTGGTTATGTAGTGGCCTCCTTCCCTGCAGAAGCCGTTACCGTCTCCCGCGTAGACGACGAGCTTCCTCCCGGCGGTTGAATGGCGCAGCATCTCGAAGGCCTTGAGGAAGGCGTCGATCAGGCAGGCCCAATCCACGCCGGGCTCCTGGCGGCGGACGAAATCGGCCCCGTCCGCCTTGGCGCGCTCCGTGGCCCGCGCCACGCCGCCCGAGGGCGGGTGCGCCTCCGGCGCGTCGTCGATGAACACGACCCCGAACTCCCCCTTGCTCGAGAGGTCACCGATCGCCCGCGTGACCTCCCCCTTGGCGATGTCAAGGCTGCCGAACAACCCCATCCTCGTGTGCTTGGCGACGACGAAGACGAACGCGTCGGCCTCGAGGGCCTGGCCGTAGAAGACCACCAGCTCGGGGGCGTCCTCCTCCTCCTCGGGGTCAGCCACAGCGTTGTACGGGAGGTCGAGGTTCTCCTTCCTGGCATCCTGCGCCCCGAGAGGTTGGCAGAGGGCCAGAAGCAGTGCGCTCGCTGTAGCTCCCAGCGCTCCCAGGACCGATGTGCGGTGACCGAGCATGGGTCGGCTTCTCGCTAGAGCTGGGTGCAGATCACATCCTGGTAGCGCATGTCCTCATTGTCGCCGGTGCACATGCCGCACGCCTGGAGGAGCTCGATCCTGACGATGAAGCTGGTGACGTTGCAGTCCCCGCTCGGGGCTGTGATGTCGCCGTTCCCGGACCAGGAGGTGCCCGTGCAGGCCTGGCCGCTGCAGATCGCGACGGGGTTACCGTCTGCGGAGTTTGTGAGCTTGGCTGCGGCGCCGCCCGTGCAGCTCCAGACCGCGAGGAACCTCGCCTTGCAGACCGCGCTTCCGCTGTAGGTCGCATCGATGGACAGGCCGCTCGCGCTCCAGCACGTGCACGAGCTTGCACATGGGGCGTTGCCTCCCACACCGCAGCTCGACGTGCACGTGGCCGCGGCCCGCCGCTCGATGGTGAAGGCCACCCCGAGGATCAGGACTGCGCCCACCACCAGGTAACGTGTCATGGAGACCTCCCTTCCTTGAAGGCCGCTCGCACCCTCTCGAGCATCGCGAGCGGGATGAACTTGTAAAGGCAGTTCCACCGGTACATCTCAGGGTGCTTGGACCTCTCCCAGGCGAACCGGCCCGGTCCCACGAGGGTCGACGCGAACACCTCCCCAGGGGGAAGGTCGAGGCGGGGATAGTTGCCGAACGCGTCCGCTTCGTCGTAATCCCCGCTCTCGAGCCTCTCGAGGATCCCCTCCGTCTTCAGGGCCTGGAAATGGCTGAAGGCGGCATGGCACGCCTGGCGCAACGCCTCGATCTCGAAGACGAGCTTGCGCCGGCCAACCTCGTCGAGCGTGGCTCCAAACTCCCGCTCGCCGAGCGCGACCAGCTCTTCGGGCTTCCAGAGCGCCGGGTCCGTCACGTCGGTGTAGTTGTTCAGGAGGAACGAGTCGGACCCGAAGTCCTCAAACATCTCCTCCATCGCGGCGACGGAAACGGCGAAAACCCTGGGGCCGCTTTCCTCCGGGGCATCCCCGTCTTCCTGGGCCTCCCCTGCCGCGCGCACGGTGGGCTCCGCCTCCCGGCCCTCCGGTGCTGCTTGCGCTGCGCCGTGGAAGCAACCCTGGACCTCCTTCAAGATCCTGTCCACCTCGGACAGCCTGTCCTGGATGCTCGCTTGCATCACCCGCGCAGCCGCGAGATCCTTCGCGACCTCCTCGTGAAGCTGGTGCCGCGACAGGGCGAGGGCACTCCGGGTCTCCTCGAACTCGAACCGCCGCAGCCAGTCGAAGGCGAAGTTGGCGCCCACGAGCACGGCCAGGAGCGATCCCGCCGCCAGCGTGGTCCTCGGAGTCCAGCTCGCCGCTCCTGTCAGCATGGGATAGGCCTCCCCTCGGGAACGGCTCGCAGCGCCCGCGCCGTGGCGCCGCCCGCAATCTTGACCTTCACCAGGGTCCAGACCGCCTCCAGCCCATGCCGCCACCGGACCTTCTTCCCCTCCTTCCGGCCTCGCGGCCGGTACGAGATAGGCACCTCGAGGATCTCGTGGCCCGCGAGCAATGCCTTCGCGGTCACCTCGGGGCAAAAGTCGAAGCCCTCCGACTCGAGAGCCAAGGACCTCAGCAAGCGAGTCCGGAACATCTTGTAGCACGTGGGCACGTCGGTCACACGCGCCCCGTAATGCAGCCTCGTCAGCCACGAGAGTGCCTTCGCGGCCACCCAGGAGGAGAACGGCCTTGCACTCTGGGGAGAGAGCCACCGCGATCCGTAGACGACCGGGGCACGGTCTTCCGTGAGCCGCTCGAGAAGGCGCAGAGGGTCCCTCGGGTCATTCTCCAGGTCCGCGTCCTGGACCACCGCGACGTCGGCACTTGCATGGGCCAGCGCCGTCCGGATCGCGGCACCCTTGCCGCGGTTCCTGGGGTGCGTGAGCACGCGGACCCGCGCGTCCCTGCGTGCGAGCACGCGCGCCACGTCCCCGGTCCGATCGGTCGAGCCATCGTCCACGACGATCACCTCGAGCTGGACGCCGGGGAGGGCAAGGACCCGCTCGAGGACGACGGCGATCGTCCCAGCCTCGTTGTACGCGGGCACCATCACGCCAAGGGTCGGGGTCGGATGGCAACCCGGTGCTGCCCGGCGACCCTCCTTCTTCGGCCCCTCCAGCAATCCAGCGCTCGCTTCCGACATCTCGCGTCCCCCTCGAGCCTCCCGGGCCTCGGCCACCACGGCCTTCCCGAGAGCCTCTATCTGCTGGATGGCCCAGGGAGGCTCGAGGGGCCAAGAAAATGCAAAAAGTTTGGTTCGACGATGCAGAGGCAGAAGCGTGACCTATGTCTCGGGCTCACTGGCCAAGCCCCTCTTTCTGAGATAGGAACGCCGGCGAAGCATGAGGTCGCGCCGGTGCCGCTTGACCGTCCGCTCGCTGAGGCTCAGCCGCTTGGCCAGCTCGCCCACGCTGGGCTCTCCCTCGAGCCAGGCGTCGAAGATGTGTCGCTTGGCCTCGTCGAGGCCCTTCCGGAACTCATGGACTAGCTCGTACACCTCGCCCTCGCCCTCGCCCTCGCCCTCGCCCTCGCTACTCGCCGGGTCCTGAACATCGAAGCCCTGCTCTTCGAGGAGCTCGAGCGAGGGGTGGGATCGCCGACCGAGGAGCTGGAAGCGGACCGACGTCCGCAGGTAGGCCACCGCCGCCCGTGCTGTCGGGAACTCCGCGATCCGCAGATAGATCCTCAGGAGCACCTCCTCCACGCACTCCTCCACCGCCGCAGGGCCCGTCCGCCGGAAGCGACCGCAGTACAACCCGCAGAGCCGCGGGAGCCAAAGCCCCGCAAGCTTTGCCCATGCCGCCCCATCGCCCCTCCGCGCCTTCTGGAAGAGGAGCTCTTCCGACTCGTCGGTCGGATCGCGGCCCATCGATCGAGCCCTCCATGGAAGCACGCCGTCTCTGCCGTCAAGGACCTCCGATGGCAGGATCATCCCGAGGGCCGGCAGCTCTGTCAAGGGGCTTGACCACAGCTCCAGGGTCCCGGCAAAGTGGTCCAAGTCCTTGAGCTCGGCGGGCCGGAGAGAATTCTCTGGCGTCGCGAGCGCGTCTGCGGCAAGCTTGCGGCATGGCGCGTACCCCCCAAGGGGGGTAGGAAGGAGGTGAGGGGGCGAGTCCTGTACCGAGGCAAAACC
>JACQVW010000035.1 GCA_016209535.1 Planctomycetota bacterium
ACCCGGCGACGGGCAAGCCCTACGCGCGGAAGAAGCTCGAGGCCCTGGTCTCGAGCCGAGGCGGTAGGTGCCTGAGCGACGTGACCGCGAAGCTCGACTACCTCGTCATGGCCGATCCCGCCTCCAGGTCCTCGAAGGCCGAGAAGGCGAGGAAGCACGGGACCAGGATCCTCTAGGAGGACGAGCTCTTCGCGATGGTCGGGGGGGGGTCGGGGCAGACCTCGATGCCTCAAGCCACGGGCCGGTACCGCAGCTCCTTCATCTCGATCGAGCCCGACCGCACATCGAGGAAGGGCTTCCCGTCCTTGACGCCCACGGTGCCGTAGCCCGTGGCCGTCGAGAGGAAGCCGCGGAAGTCGCCGCGCACCCTCGGCTCGAGGTGGAGGACCTTGTCCACGGCGTCGTAGCGGGCGCCCGTCAAGCCCTCGAGCAGCGCATAGGACGACATGGCCCGCGCAGCTCAGCGGCGCGGAGCCCAGGCCTCCCACGGCGCCGGCGGTCGCGGCGGAGCGCTTGAGGAAGTCGCGGCGGGGGATGGACGCGTCGATCTCGGGTGATGGCTCCATGAAACTCCCCGGGCTCCAGGGGGAGCCCGGGGAGGCCAGCGCGAGTGGCGTGCTATGCGGCCTTCCGTCCCCGAGAGAGGCTGCAGGCCTGCCGCCCGGCCCCCGAGCCGGGGCGCGAGGTCGGGCGCGCCGCAGGCCGGGCCGGCGGGGCGAGCGAGGCCGAGGAGCGGGGCCCCGAGAACCCCGGGGAATCCCGCGAGGGGCACAGCCGGCGGAAGGCTGGGCTCACGAGGCGGTTCAGGGTCCTCGAGACGTGAAACGGCATGCGAGTCTCCCTCCCACAGGAAGTCTGCGTTCGCCAGGTCGCTCCCCGCCACGCACCCGAGCGAGGCGGAGAAGAGTAGCATCCTCGCGGGCCGATAACAACTCGGCCGAAGCCACGGTGCTGCCGGGGCTTGGGACGTCCCGCGGGCGGCAGGGGGGATCTGGGGCGCACCCTGGAGGAGGCGGCCAGTCCTCGGGTCTGGGCAGGGGGCCTTCCAGCGTGCGAGCCTCGAGGGCCTGTGCCCTCCTGGGGCCTCCGCGCCTGGTCCGCGGCGCGCTCCCCTCCTGGAATCGACTGCCTCCTGGTAGAATGCCCCTATGAATGAAGCCTCGCTGAGCCGGGTGCTCGACAGGGTGCTGGATCCCTTCACCCAATGCCTGACGGCGGATGTGGCTCGGAGGATCGCCGATCTTCGAGCTGATCCTGAGACTCAGGCGCGGCTCGACGAGCTGGCCGACAAGGCGAACGAGGGCGGGCTATCGGCCATGGAGCGGGCCGAGTACGACAAGTACCGTGAAGCCTTCCATTTCATCACGATCCTCCAGGCGAAGGCGCGCGCTTTCCTTGATCGACAGTCCGCTGCGTGATGGATGCCGGCGTTAGGCCGCTCAGGATCGCCTTCAACCACACGAGGCTCGAGCCGTCGGGCGGCGTGGAGGGCTACATCGCGAGCCTCCTCGGATACCTCCTCGATCGCGGGCACTCGGTCGACTTCTTCGGGGGGAAGATCCGCCTGCGCATCGAGCACCCCGGGTTCCGCCTCGTCCGGGTCCCGTACCTCCGCAGCCCGCGTCCCCTGCGCGTCGCGAGCTTCGCGCTCTTGAGCCACCGGCGCATAGCCCGGGAGGAGCGGCGGAGGCCCTACGATGTGGTCCAGGGCTTCTCGCGCACTTACTACCACACGCTCTACCGGGACGGCGCGGGCTGCAGGCAGGACTACTGCGAGCTCTACCTCGACCGCCTCGCGCGGCGGGGCCCGCGGCGGCTCTACTACCGCTGGAACCCCGTCGACTGGCTCGTGCGCAGGATCGAGCGCGCCCGCTACGTCGACCGGCCGCAGAGGATGGTGATCGCCATCAGCTCGTTCGTGCGCGACCAGATCCTCCGGCGCTACCCCGTGCCCCCCGAGAGCGTCCGCGTGGTCTACAGCGGCGTCGACTGCGATCGGTTCCACCCGCGGCTCCGCGAGGAGGGCCGGGCCCGGATCGCGGCTCTCTTCCCGCCCGCGCAGGCCTCGGGGGGGCCGCGCCACCTCGCCTTCGTCGGCAACGATTACCACCGGAAGGGCCTCGACCTCCTCCTCGAGGCCCTCGCGGCGCTCCTGGAGAAGCGCGGTCCCGGCGCGTTCCGCCTCGCCGTCGTGGGGGGCGATGCGCGCGCCCCCGCCTACGAGCGCCTGGCGCGGGAGCTCGGTTTGGGCGAAGTGGTGCGGTTCCTCGGGAAGCGCTCCGACGTCCCCGAGCTCCTCGCCGGCTCCGACGCGCTCGTCCTCCCGAGCCACTTCGACGCGTACGCCAACGTCTCGAGCGAGGCCCTGGCGAGCGGCACGCCCGTGATCGCCTCGATCACCTCGGGAGCCGCCGAGCTCATCCGCCCCGGCCACGGGTGGGTCGTCGACCCGCTGGACGCGGCCCGGCTCGCCCGGAGAATCGACGAGCTCCTGGCCACCGGCGACCTCTCGCCCCTCCGCGACGCGGCGCGGCGCGCGGCCCTCGAGCTGAGCTGGGACAAGCACTACCGCGAGATCGAGGGCATCTACTACGAGCTCGCGGCGGAGACGACCCGGGAACCGGTGCGGTGATGCGGCCGGCGGGGACGCGCATCGTGCGCATCGCGGGCGAGGGGAGCTTCATCGCCGCCGAGGGGCTCGACGCCGCCGCCCTGGCGCGGATCGTCGAGGCGCACCGGGCGAACCGGGACCCGTCGATGACCTTGAAGCGCAACCTGGGCACGCTGGTCACGCGGGTGCGCGCCGCCGGCGCGGGCCTCGAGCCGGGCGGCGCCATCCCGCCGGAGCTCGTCGTGAAGGAGGCGCCCGTGCCCTGGAGGAGGCGGCTCTACTACCGGGTGGGCGGGGTATCCCCCTTCGCGCGGGAGCTCGAGGCGTCGCGCCGGCTCCGGGAGCGCGGGGTGGGCGCCGCACGCGTCCTCGCGAGCTCGCTCCGGCCGCGGGGAGGCACCGAGGTCCTCGTCTCGGAGCGGATCGATCGCTGCGTCCCGCTCCGCGACCTCTTGTGGCTCGGCGATCCCGTGGTCCGCGAGCCCGCGGCCTTGCGGGCGCTCCTCTCCCGCGCCGGCGCCTGGCTCCGCGGTCTCCATGACGCCGGCGTCTGGCAGCGCGACATGAAGCCGTCGAACGTCCTCGTGCGGGAGGGGCCGCGAGGCTTCGAGGACGCGGAGCTCTTCCTCGTGGACGTGGCCGCGGTCCGACTCTTCTTGCGGCCCCTGGGCGAGGCGCGCCGCGTGCGGAACTTCGCCCAGCTCCTCGACCTCACGGTGGACCTCGACGGAGAGCCGCGGCGGATGCTCCTGGAGGCCTACGCCGGTCCCGGGTCCGGCGACATGGAGCGCCTCGAGCGCCTCGAGCGCCTCGTGGGCGCGTCCATCGAGGCGCGCCGCGACCACCGGGAGAGGCAGTGCGGCTTCCGCCACGTGGACGAGGAGCACCGGCACAGCCCGAAGTGAGCCCGAGGTGAGGCCGGAGCGAGCTTCGGGGCAGCCGGGTGCGGCCCCGCTCTGCCTCCCTCGATCGTTGCTCTGCCTTCCTGGATCGTTGACCCCCGTCCGGCGCGGCCCGTATCATCGGGACGATCGAAGGGAATGCAGGGTCTGGAGCCCTCGCAGGTTCCCGGGGACTCCGCGGTCCAGGGGCGGGAGGGCCAACCATGGAAACCATGCATCGCTCGCTCTCGATTCGTCTCCTCGGCTTCCTGCCGGCGCTCCTCCTCGCTGCCCCGCGCCTGCCGGCGGGGGTCGCCGTCGCCTGCGACCCGGCCGTCTTCGGGGACCCCGCCGCCGATCCCCTCACGATCGACGGCGCCTGGGACCTG
>JACQVW010000422.1 GCA_016209535.1 Planctomycetota bacterium
AAAGCCCTCGGGCGAGATCCCTGCCTTTGCAACGTATCAAGGTTCATGTCAAAGAAGGTCCCTTTAGGAAGCCGAGGGCACCTTCGGATTCTGCCGGAGCCGGGCGGGGTTAGCTTCGGATTGCTTAGCTTCGGATTGAGGAGGTGGCCACCGTGCTTGTCCCCGCCTCCGGGGTGTGCTACCATGCGCATGTCGTATCATCTCCTGCGCCTCGGCCCGCCCGCCGGGGCGCTGTCGTTTTCGGGCGGGGCGGCGCCCGTCGGTCTACGGGGTTCGCGGCCGGCCGCCGCACGCGGCGCCGGGGCGTGGGGTGCGGCGGCGGGCTGCGGTGTCCTCGGTCGCATCGAGGTACTCACTAACGGCTCTCGGTGTGACTCTCCATTCCCACCCCACGCGCGACGCGCGCAGCTCTCCCGAGCGGATCAGTCCGCGCACCTTGGCGTCTTGGACGCGGAGTGCATGTGCCACCTCGCGCACGGTCAGGGCTACTGGCGCTCGTGGTCGCTCCTCCGTGATCGTCATATTGGGTACCTCCATTTTTGGGCGCCGCCGGTCAACGCCGACGCGCGTACACCCATGGGGGCGCTGTGACGAAATCACACCCCGCGCCGACGCTAAGTAGGTGCGCCGCCTACTCCCACGACCGCAAGATTTCTGTGACGCGACCCCGCAAAAGCGTCACAGTCACAACTCAGCGACCCGCGCGGCGGGAAGGAGGCAGCCGCGCGGTCCTCGCCAGCCTCTTTTCTATCCCCTGCCGCTTCCACCAGGCCGACAGCTTGGGGTACGGTGTCTCGCGGTACAGATATTCGCGCCGAATCTTCAGGTGGGCGGCCAGCGCGGCAGCGTTGCACCCGCTCGTATACGCCCAGTAGGCCTTCGCACGCTCAAGGTAGGCCGCGTCCAACGCCGTCTTGCTGCCGCTCACGCCCTTCCGCTCGCGCCGTTTGCGCCCTCTACGCCGGAGGAACCACTTGGAGCGGGCTTCCAGCCCCTCCGGCGTCATATCGCAAAAGTCCTTCTCCAATAGTCCGAGCACCTCGAGGGCGAGCCGGCGAGCTTCGTCGACGGGGCCGGCGACGACGTCCTCGACTCCGGCGCCTTGCAGGGCTTCGCGGCCCGCCGGGCCAAGGAGGCTCTGCGGGAGCTGTGGCCGATCGCCTTTGCGCCCGAGCTCAATCAGGCCGAGGTCGCGGTTGGAGGCGTTACGCTGACCCCACGCCAACGCGAGCCAGGAGAACTTCGCGTGCTGTGGATCCCCGCAGGCAATCGCGATCCGCAAGACCGGGTCGACGTCGGTTTTCATTCCTTGCCCCCCGACTCCGTCGCGTCCTTCTCCGGTCTCATGCCGTCGAGGGCCTCGAGCGCCCGGTTGACCTCGGCCGCCGGCGTCTCGCGGTAGTGCTTCATGACCACGGCAAGCGAGCGGTGACCGGTGAGCGTCACCGCCACGTCGAGAGGCACGCCGCGCTCGCGGAGCCGGTTGAGGAAGACGCGCCGCAGGTCGTGGAAGGTCAGGCCCTCGAGCCCGGCGCGCCTCACGGCCCGGGCAAACGCCTTCTTGAGGCTCGAGCCGGGCCCGAGGCCGAAGACCGCCGCGTCATGTCGCACGCTCTCCGGCCCGACGCGCTCAAGCTGGGTGCGCTGCCACTCGCCGAGCGCCTCGGAGACGCTCGCGGCCATGGGCTGCGTGTAGGGCTCACTGGTCTTCACCAGCTCCCCCGGAATGTTCCACTGGCCGCGCTCCAGGTCCAGGTCCCGCCAACGGAGCGAGAGAATCGTCCGGCGGCGGAGGCCGCTCTTCAGCGCCACGAGGACGATGGGATGCAGGTGGGGCGGCGGGACGCTCGTCACCTCGAACGTCCGCGGCTCCGAGGAGACCTTGCCACCCGTGCGGCCGCCGAGGTTCCGCCTGGCAGCCACGGTGAGCTTCGCCGGCTCGCGGCACGCGCGGAGGAGCGCCCCCTCCTCCTCGACGGTGATCGTGCGCACGCGGCGGCGGATCTCGCCGCGGTACTTCTCGACGGCGAGGGCCGGGTTGTGGGCGAGCCACTCGTTGCGGACGGCCGCGTTGAGGAAGTTCCTGAGCGCGGCCAGCTCCTCGTTGATCGTGGTGGCGCTCAGGGGGCGAGCCAGCTCGCCCTTCGCGGCGCTCAAGGCGCCCGTCTTGCGCCGGCGGAGGAACGCGCGGACGTGGTCGGCCGTGAGGTCGGCGAGCCGCATGCTTTCGCCGAAGAACTCCCTCCAGTACCTCGCCTGGTAGCTGTAGATCGCGAAGCGACCCCGGGACACGCGCTCCTTCTTCTCCGAGAGCCAGTGCGCCACCGCCTCCCCGAGGGTGAGCGCCTCGGCGTTGAGGGCGCGGGCGCGTTCGGGGCCCATGGCCTCGCGCATGCGGAGCGTCGCGAGCCGCTCGCGCGCCTCCTTGAGCTTCTCAGCCCCGAGTGAGAGCCAGCCGCGTTGATTCGAGCCTCGGTCGAAGAACCTCGTGTACCACTTCCGCCTGGGGGGGAGCCGCTTGGGCTCTGTATAGGAGCGCACGTTGAAAGGCCTCCTGTAGTCCGTTTCTGTAGTCCGTACGGCCGTCGCCTCGGGCGTACGCGGCGCGTGACGGCCCACGGTTCAGGCCATGCAGTCCGTAGTGTAGTCCGCTACTGAGCGTTATTCAAGAACATTCAGCGACGTTCACCGGAGGCGCCTCGGGCCTGGAAAACAAGGCGGTTGCGTAACTTGCGGCCGTTTCGGCTACTTGCGCAAAGTATCGGTTTTTCCTGTGTCTCACGTTCGGGACGTAGAGGTCGAAGGTTCGAATCCTTTCACCCCGACCAGCATAAGGGCCCTCGCACGAAGGAGTTGCGAGGGCCGCTTTGTTGGTGGGGATGGGGCCAAGGGAGCCGGTGAGTCCACAGGTGAGTCCACGGATTTGGGGGTGGGGGAGGCCGTCGGCAGAGGGGGTGATCGGAGGCGCTGGGGTGAGTCGAAGACCGCCGGAGGGCCCTACAGACGGAGGCTTCTCGACGCGGTGCGACGCTCCCGGGCCGCGGGTGAGCTTGAGCCGGCGATGCCACCACAGCCGGCGCGGAGGGTGACGGAGGGGGACGCAGGGTGACTCTCTCGTGCCGCCCCGGACCTCCTGTGCGGCCCGCGTCCAGCGGGCGCGGCGCTCGCGACGAGGATCTCGGGAGGGAGCGGCCTGTTGAGCCCGAGGGGTACACGCCGCCGCACCTCGCGCTCGATCTCGCCCCTCGCCTGCCGCATGTTGCCTCTTTCAGGGGCCCCTGGGCTCGACGACAATGGGGACCTTCAGGCGAGGGACCTGAGGCTGACTTCGGTCGCCGGGTGAACGGGTGACCTGACGACCCTGCGCGGGATTCCTTGCCAGCGGACCCCGGAGGGAAGGTATGAGCAGGGATAGCGCAGCCACGGAGCGTCGCGGCGCTCCCGTGAGGGGACCGACCGCCGACCACGATGCCGGCAGGACACGGGAGAGCAACAACCTCCAGGTCCTCTACGGTGGGCTCTCCGCTCCCAAGGAGTCCAGGATCGAGGATGGCGTCGCCCTCGTGAACCGCTGCCTTGCCGGCCTGGACGATCCCATGGGGTTCCCCCCGGCCATCTTCATCCTCTGGGCCACGAAGGCCTTTCAGCCGTATGCAGACCTTCTCGCAG
This sequence comes from Planctomycetota bacterium, assembly GCA_016209535.1. Classification (GTDB taxonomy): domain Bacteria; phylum Planctomycetota; class UBA8108; order UBA8108; family SXIK01; genus JACQVW01. Next base: position 3,670 of record JACQVW010000422.1, read on the forward strand.
GAATCCGGAGGAGGCTGAAGCAGAAGGCGCTGGACCAGGTTCCGGTCATCGGCGCTTCCGTGGCCGCATGCCTCTTCGACGGGGAGGCCCACGAGAGAGGCGCTGTCCTGACCTGTCTCGCCTCGAGGCTCCTCAAGGCCCGCGCGGCCGTGGGGACCGGCGCCCAGCGGGACCCGGCGGCGGCGGTCGACAGCGTTCTCGAGGCCCTGGGCATGAAGGAGGGAGACATCAATCCCCTCCGTAACCGCTTCCTCGTGATCTTCCTTCCAGGCTACGAGAGCGCCGCTGACCCGACCAGCTACAGGGCCCCGGAGATCCTCGACGAGCTGCGGCGGAAGACCTACGGCAGGCTGTACATGTTCGGCGGCGTCACGAGCGGCGGCCTCGAGATGAGTCTGGGGTCGCAGTTCCTTGGCGACAGGGTCTACACCGGCGCGGTGGTCATCGCACAGGTCGACTCGGACATCGCGCTTGGCGTGGGGCTGAGCCAGGGCCTCACGGGAACCGGACGGTACTACCACGTCAAGGAGGTGGCGGACAACGGCCGCACCGTGAAGTCGTTCCTCGAGGGGAGCGCTCAGAAGGTCTGGGAGAGCCTCAAGGACCCTCGCATCTTCGGGATGGAGACCACACGAGGCGACCACGTGATCGCCGTGCCCAAGTGGGTCAAGGGGAGGAAGGGGTCTCCGAGCCGCATGCACCTCCTGCGCAAGGTCAACGAGGGGACGTCCCTTCAGGTCATGGTGCCCGAGGTGGCAAGACTGAGGGAAGACACACTGGCTCGCAGGGAGTGGATCCTGCGCAGGTTTTCCCTCAGGGAGTCGCGCGTGGTCGGGATCCTCTCCGTCGGCTGCGTCTCCAGGTACAAGAGACGCCAGCAGATCGGCTTGGACATGCACCGCCTCCTCCAGGACGTCAAGGAGCGGTTCCCCGGAGCAAGCCATGTGGGTTGCTACATGGACGGCGAAGTCGGGGCGGACAGAGGTGGCCGCACGATTTTCGGAAACTGGTCCGTCTCGGACCTCTTCCTCGGGGACCAGATCCCGATGCGCTCCGCGTACTACCTCATATCGGACGCTCTGGCGCAGTACATAAGGGACGGAGCCTGGGGCCACGACTTGAAGGAGACCATGGAGGAGACGCTCTCGTGCGTGCAGCGAGCCGGCTACAAGGGCGGCATGATCTCGCTGGTCTTCGAGAACGACGACAGGAAGTGGATCGTCGCCCACGCGGCGCGCGGGGGCCGGTGGGCGCCGGTCGTCATGCCGAGGACGCGCAGGGAGCTGCCTGGCGGCGACGTGCTGGCCATCGTCGCGGAAGAGAAGAGCCTGCGGTTCGTGAGGGACGCACGCACGGATCGTTCCTGTGACAACCCGACGGCCGTGGCGGGAAGCGTCATCAGCCAGTGCGTCATCCCCCTGCTCGACAGGGCGGACAGAGCGGGTTCCACTTTGGGGATCCTGCAGGTAGACCTTGGCGATTGCCGCGACCAGGACAATCTGACGCCAGATCAGAGCTACTCGCTCACCAAGCTCGGCAACCTGGCCGCGGTGGCGCTCAACCTGGTGATCCGCACTGAGGAGCTTGAGCTGGGACGGAAGCTGGATTCGATCCTGGCCAACTGCGCGCGCCAGTGCAAGACCGTCGATGAGGCGGCCACACTTTTTGTCAGGGAGGCAGCCTTGAAGATGGGCGTCGACGAAACGCAAGTGGGCCTGCTCACCCAGGACCGCAGCAGGCTGCGGTGGATCCAGGCTCGAGGGGGCGGGGACACCGCGGGCCCATCGGTCGGCGAGATCCATGTGGTCCCTGGGTCCCCCGTCTTTCGGTGCCTGAGCGAGAGGAGCCCGAGGACCATCATCGTCAACGATGCTGAAAGCCACGCGACCCTTGCGGCGATGGGTCTGCAGGGGGCCGGCAGCTTCGCGGGCACGGAGCCCTGGACGGTGAGGGCCTTCGCCTACTTCCCCATCGCCGAGCACGGCGAGCGACCTATCGGCGTCGTCTCCTTCGAGTCCCAGACCCGGTGGTTCTTCACGCAGTCCCGCCTCAGGTCCCTCAAAGACATCGGCCTGCGACTGGCGCGGCTCCTGGCGTACGTGCGCGAGAAGCACGCGAAGGAGGAAGTCTTCACCAATACGGCCCACAGCCTCAAGGCCCCCCTCCACACGGCCATCACGTATCTCAGCCTCGCGAGGGAGCGTCTCTCCAAGGGGAGGCATAAGGCCGCGAACGAGGCCTTGAGCCTGGCATACCAGGTCCTCTTGAGCGCGAGCACCCATGCGCGAGCCGCCGAGACGTTCTTTCAGGGATACAGCCCGCCGCCGTTGGTGCCAGTGGATCTGCATTCGATCCTGAGCGAGTACATGGAGCTCCTGGGCTCCGCGGGCGACGCCGGGGTCGTCATCGAGTTGGAGCCTGAGGACAAGGGCCCGCTTGCCGAGGTCGAGGCCGAGGCTGACGAGGGACTCGCGCGGCTCGTCATCTGGGAGCTGCTCACCAACGCCGTGAGCGCGGTGCGCTCGCTGGAGTCGGGACCTGCAGGCGGCATGAAGGACCGTCGAGGGAGGATCAAGGCGACCTGGTTGCGCCGCGATGACCACGTCGAGCTCCAGATCAGGAATCCGGCGCCCTCGCTTGACAAGCCTCGAAGCGAGCAGCTCTTGGCGAATGCCGCGAGCGGGATCCCGAGCCCGAGGAGCACATCCGTCGGGACGGGGCTGGGGCTCCACTACTGCCACAAGATGATGGTGGCCATGTCTGGATCCCTGCGCCTGAGCAAAGAAGGGAACGACTTCGTGGCCTCGGTGCGATTCCGAAGGGCTCAGGGATGAAGAACGCTTGGCAGCTGGACCTCACGACGCGGAGGATCTTCCTCCTCGAGGATGACTTGAAGAAAGTCGACCAGGCCAGGCAGATGTTCGAGGACATCGGAAAGGTGGAGGTGAAATGGATCCACGCCCCCACACTCGAAGAAGCCAGGAGGATCCTCGAGGACTCGGAGCCCTGGAGCTTCGACCTGCTCTTGTTCGACCTCATGGTGCCCCGGCGTCCGGGCGAGCCTTTCGACAGGTTGCGCGACGCCCAAAACGGCCTCGAGGCCCTGGAGACGGCTCACGCCCGGGGCCACAAGTCGGGCCTCTTCGTGGTCTCCCACCTGGCCGACGGGGCGGACGGGGTGGCGGCGCTCGCACGTCTGCGCGATCGCGGGATCGAGCTTGAGGACTTCCTCTCAAAGGACCGAGACCTGCAGGATGTGAAGGACTGGGAAGCGCATTTCGGGGTGTACCTGGAGGACATCGAGGCCATCCGAGAGCACCTGAAGAAGGAGCTGGGCCTGTCGATCGTTCACCGGGCCCAGCTCACCATCCTCTGGAAGATCAAGCGACACCTGGCGCAAGCTCTCGAGACGGCGCGCCAGGATCGGCTCAAGGTGGGCTTGCTTCCTTTCCTCTTCGAGGGTGACCCTGGCACCGGCAAGACCCATTGGGCGCGGGCGACGGCCCACCTGAAGGCCATGCTTGCCGCGAGGTGGATAGGGAGCGAGCCCGCGGTCCGTTTCGTGTCCCTCCCCCTGACGATCTTCTCGGACAGGTTCGACGACAGCGCCAACATCCGCATGTTCGGCGCGCGCGACTACAACCAGATCTCGTCGGACGGAGCGTTCATCCGTGCCAGCTTCTATCAGGACGCGAAGTGCGGGCAGGAGATCTCGGACAACCGGGGCAACCACAAGGGACCCGTCGTCAAGTACACCGACGTCGATGCCGTCAAGGCCATCCCTCTTCGAGGCGGGGTCGTGCTCGGGGATGAACTCCTCAGGGCGACCAAGGCCGTCCATGACGTCCTCTTGAGCGTCGTCCAGGACATGGAGGCCCACGTGGTCGGAGCCTGTCCCTTCACGATCCCCATCCACTGCACTCCGATCTTCGCCACGGATCAGGATGTCGACAGGGCCTTCGCGGAAGGGAATCTGAGCAGGGCGCTCTTCAGCAGGCTGAAGCCGCGGCGGATACGGATGCCCAGCCTCCGAGAGATGGGGTGGCCTGCGACCTTCCAGATCCTCGGCGAGATGTGGGAGCGGAGGACTCTGGGTCAGGGGAGCGTTCAGGGCAAGGATCTGGGCGCGCTTCGGAAGAAGCTCAGGGAGGACGACGCATGGATCGCACCACCCGCCCGCGAGTTGCTCCGGGAAGCGCTTGACGAGGGCTCAGTGGACTACCGTATCCTGCAGCGCGTCGTGGAGGGCGCCGGGACGAGCGAGAGGATCACCCCTGGAGTGGTCTTGCACGCCCTGCCGCGAGCCAAGAAGGGGGCCGTGAAGGCACCGCCACCGCGGCCGGAGCCGCACGACGCCCAGGCGACGACGGGACACGAGGCGACCGGACCACACAAGGAGGCGCCGCTGCCGGGCTTCGAGGAGGCCATCACGGTCTGGAAAGACCTCGTTTCAGGGAAGAAGAAGATCCTCAACCTGACGGAGGCGATCGGACAGATCGACGTCTCTCCCTCGCTGCTCAGGAAGGTCCTGGTCGTAGCCTACGGCGAGTTGAGCCTGGGCCAGTGGGACGGGCGCACGCGGGACTTCTACAGGCTCCTCGGGACCACCCGCGTGGGGCTCGTGAACAAGTTGAAGTCGCTCAGCGGGAACTACGGGGCCGCCTTCATGGGACGGACGCCGACCGACCCCGACGACTTCCTGAAGATCAAGGAGCTGAAGGTCCTTGCCTCCGAGCGCCTCAAGGGCACACATCCGGCCGGCACGTAGCCGAAGGACGGCCTTTGGCTCTGGATCCTGACGCCACTTGCCTGGAGCGGTTCGTAGGCACGCACCGGAGGTCTCTGTCAGGACACCTTGGGTGAGCCCCTTGAGAGGGAGAGCCGCCAAGCTCCGTCGTGTTCCAGCTCCTTCTACTGCCAGAGCTGGAAAGGGCCTTGGTCGCCTGGGGCCCCGCGAAGCGTGTGGACGCCCGCCGCGAACCTTCCGCGCGCCGAGCCCTGTTGGACTCGTCGTAAGTCGTTTTGGCGTGGTTCAAATCAGGCCCTCTGTCGGTGACAGGAGAGAATCCGGCAGGGGCAGTTTGGTAGGGGCAGTATCGTGGGAATGAACGCGTGGTTCATAGCCGGGTGTAACCCGGCGTTGAACCACGCCAAAATCTGGCCGGAGTGTCCGGCGGTGCGGACCGCGGGGTTGAACGGTCGGCACGTGCTCGTCGAGGAGGAAGAGGCATTCCAGAGCCGCCCTGCGGGCCATGCCTCGCTCCCGGCCGGCAAGGGGGCATCGAGGAGGCACCGACCCGCCCCTCGACTTGCGCCCGCTCCTCGGTTAACTTCAGCCCTTCGCCAGGCCGGGAGGCGCCCGGGCTGGACGCCGGAGACACGAGACTCAGGGACACGGAAGTGACGAGCCGAGCCATCGCAGGATCACGGGACCTCGAAGCGCGCGCCCTCGCGGCGCGCGAGGAGCTCGACCGCCACGTGCTCGAGGTCGTCCGCTGGCACTTCGACCCCGAGACGGGCTGCCCCTTCTGGCTCGAGCAGGCCTCGAGGCTCGGGTGGGGCCCGCGGGAGGAGGTCCGGGGCTTCGACGACCTGAAGAGGTTCCCCCCCTTCGAGGACGAGTGGCTCCGCGGCGGGCCCGTGCGGCGGTGGGTGCCGCGGGCCTACCGGGATGACCCGGTGTACGTCTTCGAGACGGGCGGCACGACGGGCGTCCCGAAGAGCCGCATCTCGATCCACGACTTCCGCACCGACTACGAGCTCTTCAGCGACACCTTGCCCGAGGAGCATTTCCCGCGCGGCGCGAGCTGGCTCATGCTCGGTCCCTCGGGCCCGCGGCGCCTGCGCCTCGCGGTCGAGCACCTCTGCCAGCACCGCGGCGGGATCTGCTTCTCGGTCGACCTCGACCCGCGCTGGGTCATCAAGCTCATCAAGAAGGGGTGGATGGACCAGCTCGAGGCCTACAAGGCGCACGTGATCGAGCAGGCGGTCGCCCTGCTCGAGGGAGGGCACAAGGTCCGGTGCATGTTCACGACGCCGAAGCTCCTCGAGGCCCTCGCCCTGGCCCTCGAGGCGCGCGGCTCGAGCATCCGTCGAGCGGGCATCACGGGGATCTTCTCCGGCGGCACCGAGTTCACGCCGCAGTGGACTCGCTTCGCCACCGAGGAGCTCCTCGACGGCGCAACCATGACCCCCACCTACGGCAACACCCTCATGGGGTTGGCGGCCTCGAGGGCCGTCACGGCCGAGGACGGGTACACGATCGCGTACTACGCCCCGCAGCCGCGGGCCGTGATCGAGGTGGTCGATTTCGACGATCCCTCCAAGGTCGTGCCCTACGGCCAGTCGGGCCGCGTGCGCCTCACGACGCTCACGAAGGAGTTCTTCGTGCCGGGCTTCCTCGAGCGCGACGAGGGCGAGCGCGAGCCCCCCTGCGAGCTCTACCCCTGGGACGGGATCAGCGGAGTGCGGCCCTTCCGCGAGATCAGCGCCTCGACGACCGTCGGAGTCTACTGAAGTGCTGGACATCCCCATCATCCGCTGGGGCGAGCCCTACGAGAGCCTCGAGGTGGACACCGTGGTCCACTTCGCGACGGGCGAGCCCCTCGCCCGCGTGAGCCAGGCCAACACGGGCCTCCTCGCGCGCGACATCCGCAAGGCTCCGTGGGCCCGGAGCAAGCTGCTCGAGGTGCCCTGCGACGAGCTCGCGGCGCGCCTGAAGGCGGCCGCCGACCTCTACCTGAATGCCACGCTCCCCCTGGGCAGCGGCCGCCAGTCGCCCGACGACTTCGCGCGGCAGCAGTCGGCGACCACGGGCCTCCCCGAGCACCTCTGCAGGGCCAACATGCAGAAGAACCACCTCGTCTTGAGCCGCATGGACGCCATCCTCGACGCCCTCACGCGCGGGCTGGACCTCAGGATCCTCACGCGCGGCTACGGGGTCGAGTCGAGGGGCGTCACCGTGAGCTACCAGGCGCAGGCCGATGCCCTGGGCATGGTCCTTCCCTCGAACTCCCCGGGCGTCCACACGCTCTGGCTCCCGGTGATCCCGCTTCAGGTCGCGCTCGTCCTCAAGCCCGGGCCCCAGGAGCCCTGGACGCCCTACCGTATGGCGGCCGCCTTCGCCGAGGCCGGGATCCCCCGGGAGGCGATCTCGATCTACCCCGGCGGGGCCGAGATGGGCGCCCAGGTCGTGGGCGCCTGCGACCGGTGCCTCATCTTCGGCGGCACGGCGACGGTGGAGCGCTACCGCGGGAACCCGCGCATCCAGGTCCATGGGCCCGGGTTCTCGAAGGTCCTCCTCGGGGACGACGTCGTCGACGACTGGGAGCGTTACGTGGACCTCATGGCCACGAGCGTCGCCGCGAACAGCGGCCGGGGCTGCATCAACTGCTCGGGGATCTGGGCCTCGAGGCACACGCGGGAGATCAGTGAGGCCCTCGCGGCGAAGATCGGCCCCGTCGAGCCCAGGCCGCCCGAGGACCCGTCGAGCCAGCTCGCGGCCTTCACGGTCCCGGGGGCCGCCCAGGGGATCTGGCGCCAGATCTGCGCGGGCCTCGAGGAGCCCGGGGTGGAGCACGCGACGGCACGGTACGGCCCGCGGCTCGTCGCGAAGGAGCGCTGCGCCTACCTGCGCCCGACGATCGTCCATTGCGACTCGCCGTCGAAGGCGCTCGCGAACACGGAGTACATGTTCCCGTTCGCGAGCGTGGTCCGGTGCCCCCAGGCGGAGATGCTCGATCGGATCGGGTCCACGCTGGTCGCGACGGCCATCACGGACGACGGGACGTTCCAGCGGCGGCTCGTCGCCGCGCGCCACATCGACCGGCTCAACCTCGGAGCCATCCCGACGGTCCAGCTCGACTGGTTCCAGCCGCACGAGGGGAGCATCGTCGATCTCTTGTTCCGCGCCAGGGCGTTCCAGGCGCCGGAGGAGAAGCTTGCAGGATAGTTGTCCGCGTTGCCGGGAGAAGGTCGCTCATGCAAGGGCGGTAAGCCATGATTGAGGTCGAATCGGTCACGAGGCGCTTCGGGAGGCTCGTCGCCGTGGACGGCGTGAGCTTCAAGCTCCGGCGGGACGAGCTGGTGGGCTTCGTAGGGCCCAACGGGGCCGGGAAGAGCACGCTTCTCAAGATGCTCGCCACGTACCTCTACCCCAGCGCGGGC
>JACQVW010000423.1 GCA_016209535.1 Planctomycetota bacterium
GCCCCGGACACCCTCAGGGTCGGCACCCCGTCGCCGCCCCCCGCCGGTCAGAGGGCCACTTTGCCGCGACCCTGGGGGAGCAGCGGGCGTCATTGATGTACGCGGCGAGCTCTGCGATCTGCTCTTCGTCCGCGCCGCGCGCGCGGGCGGAGCAGAGGATCCGGAAGAGGCAGTCATTCCGCATGCCCTCCGGAATGGCCTCGAGGCTCTCGACGGCGGCTGCCAGGGGGAGCGGCGGGCGCCCGGGGACGGGGAGAGCCGGGGGGGAGACCCACCGCGACGGCCGCAGCGGGCAGGCCGTGCGCCCCGGATCGATCAGGGCCCGTGGTGGACCTGGGGCAACCTTGCCCCGTGTGGTGGGCGTCGCCTGCCCTTGGGAGCAGTCATTTGCGCGCGGGGCGTCCCTCCACGTGGGGCTGTCGTGTGCCTGGGGCTGACGGCGGGAGAGACGAGCGAGCAACCGGGCCTCGCTTGGCGGGATCTCCTGGGGATTGCCGGTGGCGGCTGCTCGTGTTATGGTGGCCATGTCGCTATGTCTCCGCGCCTCGGCCCGCCCGCCGGGGCGCTGTCGTTTGTGGGGCGGGGCGGCGCCCGCGGGTCTGCTAGGCTCGCGGCCGTCCGCCGCACGCGGCGCCGGGCCGGGGCACGCGGCGGCGGGGTCGGGGGTCGGTCTCGGCCTCCTCGAGGAGGAGCCGGTCGATCTCGCCCAGCGGGATCCGCCACGTCCACCCGCCCAGGCACGTAGCCCGGATCCGGCCCGCATAGATCAGCCGTCGGATCACCGGCTCTCGCGTGGCCAGCATGCGGGCCGCGTCTGCCACAGTCAGCGCGCGGGGGGATAGGGTCTCGGTCGTCATGCGTTTTTGGGCTCCTTTCGTGGTCGTCGGGAAACGTCGCGAAGGGTACCCCGGCACTGCCGAACGAAAAATTGGACTTTTGCCCCCCTTTATTCGATACTTGGCAGACCCTGACCAGGAGGTCCTTGGAACTATGCGCACCACTTTGAGGAACGGCACGACCAAGGCTGCGCCAGATCGCAAGCTCTCGCGGAAACAGATCGTCGCCGATCTCGATCGCAACGCCCGCCGTCGCCGCGGCATGACCGCCAAGGATCTCGTTGAGGCGTACCGGGCCGGCACGCTCTACGACCCTGGCGAGGTCGCGGACCTTCTCGGCCTGGCTTCTCTTCTGGGTGAGGACGACCCCCTTTACGTAGCTCCGTAGGTGGTCAGCGGTGAAGCGGCGCGACAGCCTCCGTCAGGAGGTCCGAAATCTCACGCGCCAGTACAAGGCAGGTGGAAGGGGAGCGGGTCCGGCCTTCAAGGACCTCATGCAGCTCGTCCTGAGCCTTACAGTCCTCAGGCGGGGGGTGAGTATTCGAAAATACGGGGGGGTGAGCCCTAACACCTTCGTCCTCGGAGGTCAGGAGACCAGGGAGGCACCCCTCCCCCTTACAAACGGACGCTTTCTCAGCTACTCGGCCACGCTCTTCCTGGATCCGGAGACGAAGCACTTGAAGGTCTCGAGGTCTAGGTTTCAGTACCAGCTCGACAAGGAGGGCGCGCGCTGGATCTTCCGCTACGAATACCTCCGCGACCCGGAGGACAAGCACCCCGCAGCCCACCTCCACGTGAGGGGCACGCTCGCTGAGGATTGCCTGCCGCCCCGCGAAACGCTCGAGCACCTCCACTTCCCGACGCACAGGGTTCCCCTCGAGGCCGTGATCCGCCTGCTTGTGGATCACTTCAAGGTGCCGTGCAACGAACAGGAGACTACTTGGCGACCAGTCCTGCTCGAGTCCGAGGTCCCATTTGTTGCGATCGCTCACCCCCCAACGAATCTCAAGCAGGGCGGAGCCCCTTGAGCGCTATGCTGTTTTCGGCCGCCCGCGCTGGACGCTCGGCAGACGAATGCCAAGCTTGCGGCCCCACGTCTCGGTCGACTTCCGCACGGCGCGCATGTCGACGAGGTCTGCCTTCACGTTTTCCTCGCGTGCCTCCGCCTCGACGATCCGTCGCCAGGACCAGCGCTGGACGGCCCGGCGTACGAGGCGGCGCGCAACGCGCGCAAGGTTCTCGGGCGACTTGTGGTGCGGGGGCAGCGGGCTCGTTCGGGTCTCCGTCCAGATTGCAGGGAGCCACGGAGAGAGCCTCAGTCGCGTTCCCCCCGGCACGCTCTCGTATCGTGCGCGGCGCCACCTCGTGTGGGCGCGCTGCCTCAGGGAGTGCCAGAGGTCGCAGACGCCTTGCGACCGTGGGAGCCCCCAGTGCTCGACGAACCGATCGAGGGCCGCGTCCGCCTCGGGCAGCGGATTGATCTCCGCGTCTCGCGTGGGACGGAGGCCGATCCAGAGCGCCGCAAGAGCGCGTCGGAAGGCCGGGAGCGCGTTCAGCTCCGAGTAGTAGGCGCTCAGCAACACGTGCGCATGCTCCTCGGGGCTGATCCGCGCGTTCCGCCGGCCTCGACACTTGGTGCATTGCTTCGGTGCGCGACCGCGTCGGGACGGAAGCGGCCGACCGCATTCGAGACACTGGCGGGGGGCGAGCAGATTCACAGCCTTCATGCTCCGGCTCCCTCGCCTGCGGGCTTCGCGGGCGCCGCCTCGGGCCTCGCCTCGCTCCGCTTCGCGTCCGCGGCGCGCACAGCCTCCTCGAGGTCCGTCCAAGGGATCTCGCGGTAGTACTTCTGCACGACCGCGATCGACCGGTGGCCGCTCAACTTCATGGCGGTCTCGAGCGGCACGCCACTCTCGCGCAGCCGGTTCACGAAGATCCTACGACAGTCATGAAACGTGAGGCCCTTGAGGCCGGCCCTTCGTGCTGCACGCTGGAAGACGCGCGTGACCGGCGCCTCGGGCGAAAGGTCGGCGAAGATCCTCGACTCGGGCCGCACGGCCGCGGCGCCCTTCTCCTCGAGGACGCGCTTCTGCCAGCTCAGGAGCGTCTCGAGCACGCTCGAGGGGACGGGCGCCGAGTAGTCCTCGCGGATCTTCATGATCTCGCCGGGGATCGTCCAGCGCCCGTGCTCGAGGTCCAGGTGCCCCCACTCCAGGCTGAGAAGAGTCCGCCGCCGGAAGCCCGAGCGGAGCGCCACGGTGACGAGGGGGCGAAGCCATGCGGGGGGCGTGTAGGTCTGCGCCCAGGTCGTCTCGACGTCGCTAAGCTTTCGGGGCTGGCGAGATCCCACGTGACGCTTGCCGGACACGAGGATCTCGGCGGGCTCGGAGCACGTGCGGAGGAGGCGCTCCTCCTCCTCGGGGCTCAAGTAGCGTGTGCGCCGGCGGATCTCACCCTCGTAGCGGTCGACCGCGAACATGGGCGATCGCATGAGCCAGCCGGAACGGACAGCGTGGTTGAAGAAGACGGCCAGGTTGCCGCGCTCGTCGTTGACGGTCGCGGCCGTGAGCGGTCGAGGCTCGCGGTCGCGCTTGCGGCGGTCCGCGGGGGAGCGCGGCAGGGCCGAGCGCAGGAGGCCGCGCTTGCGCTTCGCGAGGTAGCGCCTCACGTCGTCGGCGGTCACCGAGGCGAGCTTGGTCCCCGCACCGAAGAAGGGTACCCAGAAGCCCTCGGCCCGGCCCTTGTAGCCGCTGAAGCGCTCGGGGCTCACGTGCTCCTCCTTGCCGGCGAGCCAGCGCGTGACAGCTTCGGTGACGGTCAGCTCGGAGGACTTGCGCGCCCCGGCGATCGTCGGCCCCAGGGTCTCCTCGGCCCGGCGCGCCTCGACCCACGCCTTCGCGTCCTTCAGGGCGAGGCACCCCGTCGAGGCCCAGGAGCGCCGGCCCGTCGAGCGATCGTAGAGCCGGGAGTAGTACCGCTTGCGGCCGGGGAGTCGTTCCGGATCCCCGTAGGTGACGTGCATGGTGGACCTCCTTTCGGTGTCGAGCCGCCGCGTCGTAGTCCGCGGCGTAGTCCGCAGCCTCCCTACGCGTGCGCTACGTGTGGGAAGCCAGCGGTGTAGTCCGTACGGTAGTCCGTCACTCAGCGTTTGTCAAGGTTTTCTATCGTCGCCCATGTCGAGGGCTGGACGTGCGCTTGACCCTGGAAAACAAGGCATTTCCGCGCGGCGCCGAGACTTGCGTTTGCCGAACGGCAACCCCCCCGAGGGACCTTTACAAGGTGGAAGCCCCCGGTTCGAATCCGGGCACGCCCACCAGCCACATGCGGGAGGGCCGGTCATGGCGAGGGTCGTGACCGGCCCCTTTTCGTTCCGGCCAGCGGCGCTTGTTGGGCCTCGGGCCATCGCGTACTCTCTCCCGCGGCCATGTCCGAGCGAGTCTCGAGAGGCCTGATCCTGAGCGGCGGGGGGGCCCGGGCTGCCTACCAGGCCGGGGCGCTCGGGTGCATCCGTGAGATCTCGAGGGAGCCTGGCGGGAAGGTGCCCTTCGAGATCCTGGTCGGCACCTCGGCCGGAGCCATCAACCTCGCCGCCCTCGCGGCGAACGCCTCGAGCTTCGAGGCCGCCTGCGAGATCATGACGCGGAAGTGGGATACCCTCAGCACGCCGAAGGTCTTCGAGGCGGGCATCCTCACGATCGCCATCAATGCGGCTCGCTGGTTCCTGGACCTCGCGTTCGGCGGCGCCGTCGAGAGGCCCGAGCCTCGGGCCCGGGGCCTCGTGGACACCGCGCCCCTCGCTCAGCTCGTAGGGGAGCTGCTGCCGCCGGGGGCCATCGAGGGACACCTCCGGGATGGCGTGCTCGAGGCCGTGGCCATCTCCGCCACGGACTACCACACGAGGGCCCACACGGTGTTCGTCGAGGC
>JACQVW010000424.1 GCA_016209535.1 Planctomycetota bacterium
GCAGGGGCAGTTTGGTAGGGGCAGTATCGTGGGAATGAACGCGTGGTTCATAGCCGGGTGTAACCCGGCGTTGAACCACGCCCGAAGTTCCACTCGCCATCCCGTTCGAACACTTTGACCAGCAACCGGTTCTCGCCGCAGCTCAAGAGCACCCGCCGCGGCGTCTCGTCCTGGGGGAACTCCTCGGAACACGAGTTGGCGCCACCGCGACCGATGCTGTGGATCCACACATCCTCGCGGTTGAGGAAGACCTGGACCGCGTCGTCGCTCGCGATGCCGAGGAACACCTCCAGGTCTTGCTCGGCCAGGACGTAGACCTGCGCGTAGGCCATCACGTTCTTGAGCACCTCGGGCGTTCCGTCCGGACCGAACACGTCGTCCGCCTGGAAGTCCACAAAGCTGCTAGCACCCGGATAGGCGAAGACCGTGGGGACGCCACCGGGGTTCCGGTCTGACCGGAGGCTGGTGACCCCCGTGCTGGCGGCGGCGCCGCCAAAGTCCGTGTGGATGGCCGCCCCCGGGGCCCAGGCGAAGTCGAGCTCCCCGACCTGGCCGTCGGTCAAGTAGTCGCGGCGCATGACATCCTCGAACCCGGGGACCGGGGTGCCGGGAGGGAAAGTCTCGGGAACCACGTAGGCGCCCAGGAGGTTCCAGGCGCGGATGGCGCCGCACTCGAAGGGCTCCGGGATGTCCTGGGCGCGCGCCGCGGCGAGCGAGAAGAGAGCGGCCGCCGGGCAAGCGAGCAGGACCGCTCGCCATCACCTCGCCCCTCAAGCGGTGCGGGAAGTCGCGGGCCCTCGAGCTCCTGCGGCTCGCCTCGGCGCGGGCCATCGCCGCCTCGAGCGTCACGGCCGCGGGGCTCTACCGGGCGATCGAGGCGTGGCGGCCGACGATCCTCATCGACGAGGCGGATACGTTCCTCGCGAGAAGCGAGGCGCTGCGCGGGGTGATCAACTCGGGGCACACGCGGGACGCGGCGTTCGTGCTGCGTGCCCCGCCGGGCGGCGGCGCGCCCGTGAGGCTCTCCACCTGGGCGCCCGTCGCCATCGCCATGATCGGGAAGCCGCCGGCGACGGTGCTCGACCGGTCCATCGAGATCCCGATGCGCCGGCGCGCCGGGGAAACGATCGAGCCCTTGAAGCGGCGCGAAGCCGCGGCGCTCTTCGAGCCCTGGAGGCGGAAGGCGGCGCGGTGGGCCGCCGATGCCGCGGAGAGCCTGCGCGAGGCACGGCCCCTGCCCGCCGCCGGCCTCGACGACCGGGCCGCGGACAACTGGGAGCCTCTCCTGGCGATCGCCGAGGTCGCCGGAGGGGAGTGGCCCGCCCTGGCGCGGGAGGCGGCGGCGGCCCTCTCGCGGAGCCGGGGCGAGGAGGACGACCTCGCGACACTCCTCCTCGCGGACATCCGCTCCCTCTTCCACCGCCGGCCCGATGGTTCGGTGTCCGTGGAGCCGCTGGCCGACCGCCTGCCGACATCGCGGCTCCTCGAGGGGCTTCACGCGCTCGAGGAGAGGCCCTGGCGCGAGGCCGACCGCGGGAGGTCTCTCGGGCCGCGCGGGCTGACGCGCCTCCTCAAGCCCTTCGGGATCGAGCCCGCCTCGATCCTGCTCGGGCCGTCGACCGTGGTCCGGGGCTACACGCTCCGGGCCTTCGCCGATGCCTTCTCGCGGTATTTGTCCCCGCTGGAAAGCGCCACAGCGCTACATGCTTGGCCGGCAACGACTTGTGGCATCGAGACGGGTCCTGCGAGTGCGCCCTAAGTCCTTCCGAGAGCTGGATGTAGCGCTGTAGCGGATTCTCGCGTGGAGATTCGCTCCTCCGCATGCCGCCTCCCCGCCTCGATCTTGATCCCCGCCCCAAACCGCCTACAGTGGGCGCCATGCGCTCTTCAACACCGCGGGCCCCTGCATCCGCGAGCTGCACTACATGCTGCCCGCGGCCGAGCGACTGCCCGAGGCGCGCGAGCTTGCCGAGCGGGGGCAGTACTTCGTGGTCCACGCGCCGCGGCAGACGGGGAAGACCACGACGCTGATCGCGCTCTCGCCGGCGGCCACGCCGAGCGGGCTGGGGGTCAAGGTGCTGGTGCTGTAGCTCGAGCCGCCCGGGCCCGTCGGTGAGCTCCATGGGCTCGATGGGCTCGGCGCTCGAGGCGGAGCCGGCCGGGGCTGCCGCATCACGGCTTGTCTCACGATCGCTCGGCGGCTACAGTTCCTCCATGCCGCGAGCCTTCAACGTCGGTGGCCCCAACAAGCCCGAGATCCATTACACGCTCGACCCCGAGCCACGGCTCCCGGGCTTGCGGGCGCTGATCGACCAGCAGAGCTACTTCGTCCTGCACGCTCCCCGCCAGAGCGGCAAGACCACGATCATGGACCTCATGGCGCGCAAGCTGACGGAGGAGGGCAAATACACGGCGCTACGCTTCAGCATCGAGGCGAGCCGGCCGTTCAGCCGCAACGTCCCCCTCGCGATGGCGACCGCGCTGGATTCGCTGCGAGGGACTTCGCGGACCTTGCTCCCGGAATGCCTCCAGCCCCCGGCGGAGCTCTTCGCGACGATCCCGGAGCCTGCGAGCGGCCTGTTTTTTGTCCTCAATGAGTGGGCCCGACGCTGCCCGCGTCCGATCGTCCTCTTCATCGACGAGATCGATGCGATCGATGCGATCGAGGACGATGCCTTGATCGCCGTCCTCCACCAGCTTCGGAACGGCTATACTCTCAGGCCGCAAGGCTTTCCACTGAGCGTCGCGCTGATCGGCATGCGCGACGTCCGGGAGTACAAGGCCCGCGTGCGGCCGGACCGGGAGACCCTCGGCAGCGCCTCGCCCTTCAACATCAAGGCCGAGTCCTTGACCCTCGGGAACTTCACCCCCGCCGAGGTGGCTGCGCTCTACCGCCAGCACACCGACGAGACCGGCCAGGAGTGGCGCGAGGAGGCCGTGGCGCTCGCCTGCGAGCTGACGGGCGGCCAGCCCTGGCTCGTCAACGCGCTCGCCCGGCAGGTGGTGGAGAAGGTGGCGCCGGACCGCGCGACCGCCATCACCCCCGACCACGTCCAGGAGGCCAAGGAGATCCTCATCCTGCGCCGCGACACGCACCTCGACTCCCTGGCCGAGCGGCTCCACGAGGAGCGGATCCGCCGCGTCATCGAGCCGGTCTTGATCGGCGGCTTCACCGGAGCCGATGTCTACAACGACGACCTCCTCTACGTCTCCGACCTCGGCTTGATCACGCGGCCGCCGGCGCAGATCCGGATCGCGAACCCCATCTACGCCGAGGTCATCCCGCGGGCGCTCACGTTCGTCCTCGAGAGCAACCTCGCCATCGAGACCCGGTGGTACGTCGAGGCCGACGGGCGGCTCGACGTGGTCAAGCTGCTCGGCGAGTTCCAGGACTTCTTCCGCCAGCACGGCGAGATGTGGCTCGAGCGGTACGACTACAAGGAGGCGGGCCCGCACCTGGTCCTCTACGCCTGGCTCCAGCGCGTGGTGAACGGCGCCTGGAGCCACGGGCACCTCACGCGCGAGAGCGCCATCGGCACGGGCCGCGCGGACCTCCTCATCGAGTGGCCCGCCTCGCACGATCCGCGCCTGAGGCGCTGGCCGATCCCCGCGGGCGTGCGCGTTCAGAAGGAGGCGCTCGAGGTGAAGGTCCGCGCGGGCGAGGACCCGGAGAGGAAGGGGCTCGAGGAGCTCGGGCAGTACCTCTCGAGGCTGGGCCTCGAGGCCGGCCACCTCGTGATCTTCGACCGGCGACCGGGGCGCTCCTGGGAGGAGAAGGTGTTCCGGCGCGAGGGGGTCGCGCTGCCCGGGCCGTTCCGGGACATGCGGGCGGTGGTGTGGGGCGTGTAGGGCCTCCCCGACCTCGCTCACCGTTCCCTCACGGCGCCAGGATCGCGTTGAACAGGAGCCGGAACGTCCCCATCGCCCACCCCCGGTAGTGCGGCGAGAAGCCGAAGAGGAGCCACTCGCCGCCCCGCTCGCCGTCCCTCACGCGGAGAAGGGCGGCCGCCCCGCGCACGGCCTCGCGCTCGGCCTCAAGGAGGCGCCCGCAGAGTCGCGGATCGTCCGGGTCGACGCGGAGGAGGGGCTCGGCGCGGGGGTCGCCGGGCTCCTTCCAGAGGGGCCCGCCCGCGACGAAGACCCCGGGCGGCGACGGGTAGCCCCAGAGGACCGGGTCCCTGGGCCCGGCCCCCGCGAACCGCGTGCGGAGGAGCGTCCCCGGGATCGCGAAGGCATCGGTCCCGGCCTCCTCGAGCCTCACGCCGGCGAGCTTCGCCGCCTCCCGGGCGGCGGGGCCCAGCGCCACGACGCGACCGCCGCCGCGCACGAAGGCCCGGAGCGCCTCGGCCTCGGGCCCCGCCGCCTCGAGGGCCCCCTCGGCGGCGACGACGACGCGGCGCGCGCCGGGACGTGCCGCGGGGAGGGCGAACGGCGCGCCGGCCGCCATGTCGCCCGCGATCCCGAAGCGGAAGCGGTGCTCCTCGAGGACCCAGCGCAGCCAGCCCTCGTCGGCCGAGGGCGCCGGGGAGGCGAGGAGGCCCAGGGCCGGAGGCGAGAAGGCCGCGCGGGCCGGCGCCGGTGCCGTGTCCCCGGGCTGCGCGGCCGCTGGCACGGCGCCGGCCGTCGCCAGCCGCTCGACCCACGCTCGCGGCGCGCCGGCGACGAGCAGGTCCCCCGGCTCGAAGCGCACGCCGGCGGCATCGAAGGGCTCGAGGAGCCGCTCGAGGCGCGTCCCGCCCTCGGCGAGGTCCCAGAGCTCGCGGTGGACCGCGAGCGACGCCGTGCTCAGGAGCCAGGGGCCGCGGTCCGGGATCTGTCGGGGCAAGGCGCCCCGCGCGCCCGCCGCCGCCGCGGCCGCCTCGCTCGCCTCGTCCGTATCCGCATTGCCCGCGCTCGCGGCCTCCCGCGCCTCGAGGCCCGCCAGGTGCGCGAGGTCGTGGCACGTGGTGTCGTAGGGCCTGTGGTGCGCTCCGGCGCCCGCCCCGACGGCCGGGTATTCCTTGCAGAGGAGGAGCGACCGGCACCACCCGCGGCCCCAGGCCGGGTCCTCGGCCGTGAGGCCGTCGAGCGAGGGCTTGACGGAGGCCCCGCCGCGGTCGAGCGCGCGCGCGAGCTCCGCGAGGACCGCGGGGTCCGCGCCCCGGCGCGGGAGGAGGATCCGGCCCGGCGCGCCCAGCGATGCGAGGTGCGAGGCCTGAGCTCCACGGAGCCGTTCGTCCAGGAGCGCGCCGAGGACGAGCTCCGTCGCCGCGACCAGGTGGTCCACGACCTCCGCCCTCCCCCAGGGGCCGCCCCGCCAGGGGGCGGGGTGGTCGGCCGTCGCCTCGTTTTCGCCCTCGAAGACGCGCAGGGAACTCTCGTCGGCGTCGCGGCCCCCGGCCCCGGAAGGACCGTCCGCGGCGACCTCGACGAGGAACCGGACGCCGCCGTGGTAGAAGGGGTAGGCACGCGCCGGGGTCCACGCGTCGTAGGTCCACCGCCGCGCGGCGCCCCGCCTCCCACTCGCCGTGAGGCCCTCGAGGACCCGGCCGCCCAGGGCGTCCAGGACGGCGAGGAGGTCGCTCGGGATCGAGGGGTCCACGGGCTCGGCGTAGGGCGGGACGAAGACCCGCGGCCCGCCGCCCCGCATCTGGTGGAGGTCCACGGTCACCCAGGGCCTCGAGCGGTTGTGGACGCGCGCGATCACCGCCCTCGTCTCGGGCTGCGTCCCGAGCATCCAGTCGCGGTTCAGGTCGTGGCCGCCGAAGCGGTGCTGGAGGAACGGGAGGGGGCCGGTAGATCCTTCCCTCCCTCCCCTGCCCTCCCCGCGCAGCCACGCCGCGACGCGGTCCATCCCGTCCGGGTTGAGGCACGGGACGAGGAGCACCACGAGCCGCTCGAGGATCTCCCGGGCCCTCGCCGTCCGCCCCGAGACGAGCCGGTGGACGAGGGGCAGCGCGGCCGCCGTGGAGCCCGTCTCGGCGGGGTGGACGCCGCAGGTGATGAGGACGACCGTCCTCTCGCGGGTTCGCGCGAGCTCCTCCAGCCGCGAGAGAGCCTCGGGCGAGCCGATCGCCGCGCAAAGGAGCGGGCGCCCCTCCGTCGAGAGGCCGATCGTCTCGATCCGCACCCTGCCCGTGGCCGCGGCCGCGTGCTCCAGGTACGCGGCGACCTGAGACGAGTCCAGCACGGCTCCCTCCGCCGCCGGATCGAAGCCCAGGACCGCCCCGGGCGGCTCGAGGGCGCCGGCGCCCGCGAGGGCCGTCCCGAGGACCGCGGCGGCCGTCGCCGCGGTCACGAGAGCGCCTCCCTCAGGCACCGGCCCGTGTGGCTCTCGGCGGACCGGGCGATGGCGTCCGGCGGCCCCTCGGCGA
>JACQVW010000413.1 GCA_016209535.1 Planctomycetota bacterium
CTTGCGGGCGGGGGGGGGCGGGCCCGGGCCGCGCGCCCGCGTCACGGCGCTCTGCGACGTGGACCCGGCGCGCCTCAAGCAGGCCTTCGAGATCGCGGCGGGGGGCGCCGCGGCGCCGGGCCCGCGCCCGAGGGGCTCGACGAGCCCCCGCGCCCTCCTCGACCTGAAGGACGTCGACGCCGTCGTGATCGCCACGCCCGTCCACCTGCACGCCTCGCAGGCGGTCGCGGCGCTCCTGGCGGGCAAGCACGTTTACTGCGAGAAGCCCCTGGGGCTCGACCCGGCCGAGTGCCGCGAGGTGCTCGAGGCCGCGCGAGCGGCCGAGGCGCGCGGCCTGGCCTTCCAGGTGGGCCTCCAGCGCCGCTACAGCCCGCGGTACCGCCGCTCGATCGAGGTCATCCACTCGGGCGAGGCCGGGAGGGTCCTCTTCGTGCGCGCCCAGTGGCACGCCGCGGGGGAGCCGCCGCGGGAGAAGCCGTGGCTCTACCGCCGCGCCCGCTCGGGCGGCATGGCCGTGGAGCAGGCCTGCCACCAGTTCGACGTCTTCAACTGGCTCTTCCAGGCCGCGCCGCTCCGCGCCTGCGGGTTCGAGGGCACGGCGCGCCCCGGCGATCCGCCCGGCCGGGACACGCCCGGTCACTACGGCGCCGTGATCGAGTACCCCGGCGGCGCCACGGTGCAGCTCAGCCACCTCACCTTCGCGATGCCCGACCGGCGCTTCCACGGGACCTACGAGCTGGCCTTCGCGGAGCGCATGGGCGTGGACCTCGCGAATGCGGTCGCCTGGACCGCGGACGGAGCATCTCGCCAGCTCCTCTCTCAGGGCCCTCAGGGCGCCGCGGGCCGCACCGGGGAGGTCTCGAGCGAGACGCAGCGCGCCGTCGAGGCGTTCCTGTCGTGCGCCGCGGCCGGGAGGCGGCCCGAGGCCGGCGCCGAGGTGGGATACCGGGCCACGCTGGCAGCGCTCCTGTGCGCCCGGGCCCTCGAGACGGGCCAGGCCGCCCGGTGGAGCGAGGTCGAGCCCGGCGGACCCGCGTGAGGGATCGCTGGCCCCTCGCGTGGGCGGCGGCGGTCCTGGGCCTCCTCGTCCCGTCCTTCGCCTACGACCTGCGCCTCCCCGACGAGCCCCGCGTCGCCCACACGGCGCTCGAGATGGCGCGCACCGGGGACCTCGTCGTCCCGGCGGTGAACGGCAGGCCTTTCCTCCAGACGCCGCCCCTCCACTACTGGGTGCTCGCGGCCTGGCTCCGCGCCGCGGGGCGCGAGCCGGACGGGATCGCGAGGATCCCGTCGGTCCTCTTCGCCGCGGGGACGATCGCCGCCGCGGCCCTCATCGCCCGCAGGGCCCTGGGCGAGCGGGCCGCCGTCCTCGCGGTCCTGATCCTCTCGACGACCTTCGGCTTCTGGGACGCGGGCCACCGCGCCGTGGTGGACACGTCCCTCGCCTTCTTCGTCGTCGCCGCCTTCGTGCCGCTCTCCGCGGCCTGGCTCGACGGCGGCCTCCCGCCGCTCCGCGCGGCGCTCCTCGGCGCGAGCGCAGGCCTCGCCTACCTCGCGAAGGGCCTCCCCTGGGCCGGCGTCATCGCCGTGGCGGCCCTCCACGCGCTCCTCCGGGGGCGCGGGGCGGGCACGCGCAGCGCGCCCTGGGCGCGCCGGCTGCTCCCCTCCGCCGCGGCCGCCCTCGGCGCCTTCCTCCTCGCCGCCGGGCCCTGGACCGCGGCCCTCTGGGCCCGCGACCCCGCCGCCTGCTCCGAGCTCCTCCTCGGCCACGTGTCCCGGCGCTTCCTCGAAGGCGCCCACCACGATGCCTCGAGCCTCGACTTCGTCCACCGGGGCCTCGTCAAGCTCCTCCCCTGGGCCGCGGTCCTGCCCTTCGCGCTCCTCCACGCGTTGCGCGCCGCGCGAGGGCGGGCGCCTCCGGCCGGGCGCCTCCCGGCGCGCGTCGCCGAGGGGCTCCTCGTCTGGGCCGCGGTGCCCGTCGCGCTCCTCCTCGTCTCGAGGAGCAAGCGGAGCCTGTACCTCCTGCCCGTCTACCCCGCCGTGGCGCTCCTCGCCGCGGCCTGGCTCGACGGCCTCCTGGCTCGCGCGCGCCGCGAGCGCCTCGCCCTCGGGCTCCTCGCGGCCCTCCTCGTCCTCGTGCCCGCCGGGGGGACGGCGTACAACGCCTTCGCCGACAGGGATGGCTCGCTCGCGGCCCTGGGGCGCGCCGCCACGGCCCACGCCGCCGAGGGCGGCGAGCCCGTAGGCCTCCTCCTCGAGGAGCGCGAGGAGGCGGCCGTCGCGTGGTACCTCGGACGGCCTTTCGAGAGCTTCGCGAGCGCCGCGGATCTCGCCGCGCGCCTCGAGGCCCTCGGCGCCCGCGCCGTGGTCCTCGGCGACGGCCGGGATCTCGGCGCGCTGGGCCCGGGCGAGGGCCCCGGCGGCCGGCCCGCCCGCCGTCTCGTCCTCGAGCACAAGCTGCGGCGCAGGACGCTCGAGCTGTGGGCGCCCGGGACGCCCTCGACGCCGAGGCTCCCCGGGCAATAGACTACTCATCATGCGCATCACCAGGGTCTACACGCGCGTGGGGGACGGCGGAGAGACGTACCTCGGCGGCGGGCAGAAGGTGCCGAAGGACTCGCCGCGGATCGAGACTTGCGGCACCGTCGACGAGCTCTCGAGCGCCCTGGGCGTCGCGCTCGCCTCGGGCCTCGATGCGGAGGTCGTCCCGGTGCTGCGGCGCATCCAGAACGAGCTCTTCCACCTCGGCTCGGACCTCTGCCTCCTGGAGGAGGACAAGGCCAAGCGCAAGGTCCCGCAGATCGAGAAGCGGCACGTGGAGGCCCTCGAGCGCGAGATCGACCGGCTCCAGGAGCGCCTCGGGCCGCTCGAGGAGTTCATCCTCCCCGGGGGCGCCACCGGCGCCGCGCACCTCCACGCCGCGCGCGCCGTCTGCCGCCGCGCCGAGCGTCTCGCCGTGGCCCTCGCGCGGAAAGAGCCCGTGGGTCCCTTCGTCGTCATGTACTTGAACCGCCTCTCGGACTACCTCTTCGTCGCGGCGCGCCACGAGAACCGCGCGAAGGGGGGGGGAGACGTGCTCTGGGACAAGACGCTGTGAGGCTCCGGGCGGCCTCGCCTCAGTGCCTTCTCTGGGCGTGGTTCAAGAATCGCGATTACGCGGTTCAGAACCACGCCATGCTCTGGAAAGGCATTTGACGGCGGCCGGGGATGTCCAGCTCCTGGGCGCCGCCGCGATGGTCTCCGCCGGTGCCGCGACGGGCGCCGGCGAGGCGCCCCGGGAGCTAACCGCTGCCGCCCTGCCCCCTTGCCGCGCCGGCGGCGCCCGGGGCCGCTCGCGGGCGCCCGGCCGGCACGCCCCTTGCCGCCGGGACCTTCCGATCGAGGAGGGATGCCATGACGATCGATCCGCAAGAGTCCCCGGGGGCCCCCGCAGCCCCCGCACCGCATGCCGGGGAGGAGACCGAGGCCGTCTACGTGCTCGTCTACGACGAGGAGCTCACGTACCTCGTCAACGAGGGCGTCGTGCGGCCCGGCATGATGCCGAGCGAGCTGCGGTAGCCGCCGCCGGGGCTGCCCGCAGGCGAGGAGGGAGGACACCGTGTTGCCGGAAGAGCACTCGCAGGAGAATGGCTCGTCGCCCCCGAGGATCGGCGTCGACCTCGGGGCCCACGAGACGCGCATGGCGTTCCGGGAGGGCCCCGGAGGCGAGGAGCGGGTCGTCTCGGTGCCGACCCTCTTGAGCTACTCGCGCAAGGAGGCCGAGCCCGTCCGCTTCTCCTGCATCGGCGAGAAGGCCCTCGCGCGCCGCGACCACATGAGGCTCGTCCACCCCTACCGCTCGGGCCTCGAGGGGCGTGGGCTCATCCTCAGGGACTTCGCGCACCACCTCCGCGAGCTCTACCAGCGGCGCGGCGAGCCCGCGCCCTGGGCCGTCGTGAGCTGCTCGACGGGAGCCTCGGAGGAGGAGAAGGCCATGAAGCGCACCGTCTCGAACGAGGTCTTCGACCGGGTGCTCTTCGTCGACGACATGTTCCTCCTCGCCTTGGGCCTCGCCTCGCAGGAGGTCTCGCAGCACAGCATCTTGATCGACGTCGGGTCGAGCTCCATCCGCGCGGCCCTCATGCACGGCGAGGCGCCCGCATCGGAGGAGCGGGTCGAGGTGCCCCACGGCGGCGCCCGTGTCGACGAGGCCCTCCGGCGCGGCTTCGCCCTGCGCTACCCGGAGCTCCTCCTCACCGGGTGGACGCTCACCACGATCAAGGAGAGCCTCTCCTTCGTGGCCCCGGCTCGCCGGCGGTGCCTGCTCAAGATCGAGTACCGGGGCAAGGGGCGGGTCCTCGACGTCACGGACATCGTGCAGGAGGCCTCGACGACGATCGTCCGTCCGCTCCTCCGGGCGGTGCGCGAGGTCCTCGCCCTGTGCCCCTCCGACGAGATCGAGGCGTTCCAGCGCAACATCCTCCTCGTCGGAGGCGGCGCTGAGGTCCCAGGAATCGCCGAGCGCGTCGAGGAGGAGCTGCGGGCCGACGGCTTCGAGCTCGCGCGGGTGAGGAAACCGGCCGGCGCGAGGCGCCTCGTGGTGAAGGGGGCCCTGCGCTGGGCAGCGCACCTCCACGAGGACCAGTGGAGCATCCCCCTCTTCAGC
>JACQVW010000416.1 GCA_016209535.1 Planctomycetota bacterium
CTTCCTGCGGGACAGGATTCTCCCCGGTGATCCGGTGTAGCGCGTGGACCCAGTGGCTCGGCCTCCTGCTCAGCGCAGCCAGAATCGGGCCAATGGCTCGCTGCCCCATCGCGATCACGGCCCTGTACGCGGGGGTGTCCAGCATAGCGTCCAGATCCACACCGCGAGGCCGCTCCGCGCGCCACTTCTCCGCAAGCGCCTGGAACTCGACCTCGTCGGCTGCGGAATTCCCCCCGGTCTCCCGCACATCGCTGCCGGGTCGGGTCGGCGCCAAGTCGCAGGCGCCACCTTGGGCACGGTCCAGGATTGCGGAAACCTCGGCGGGTTTCTTGGCAACCTCGTAGCTCCAGGAGTTGAACCGCTCATCAGCGTTGACGGCAGCGACCCATCGAAGCGCCGCCGCCCTCTTCACCTCCTCGAGCTCGTCGTACCCCTTCGTTTCCAGGATGAGGTAGTTCACCGCGCCGGACTTCATCCGTACGATGAAGTCGGGGACGTAGTCGTGCATCTGGCCGTTGTGGAGGTACGGGATCGCGAAGCCCAGCCCGGCGTTCTTCACGAACGCCTCCGCCGCCGGATGACGGTCGATGAAGCAGGCGGCCGACTGCTCCCACTTCGCGGTGTCGGCGACGACGTAGTTCAGATGGCTTTTCACGACCTCGCGCACCTCCCGGCTCGTCCAGAAGTCCACGTCGGCTGTGGATCCCGGGCCGCGAGTGGCCTCGTAACGCGGCACCTCCGGCACTTCCCCCTGGGATGCGTCCGGGTGGATGTTCTCGAGCAGGATCTCCACGAGCCAGCCGTAGTAAGGCGCCAGAAAGAGGTCTTTCCTGTCAGCCGGAGGGTGGACACGCACCTTCCCCTCGAGGTACCGCTCCACGATCCGCGCGAGCTGCGGGAAGAGCCGGTGTGCGGGAACGGTGCACTGCCCCTGTGCCAGGTAGTCGCGGGTCAAGGTCCTTGATAGATCGAACACAAGCTCTTGCATGCGGTGTCGGGCCCGGAACTCCTCGAGTCCCACCGCGTCGATCCGACCAGGTCCGCTGAGCGAGAGGCGCCCCACGTTGTTCACGTTCAGACCCTTGACCTCGACCTCGGACGGGATCTTGCCCGGCTCGAGGTGGAGCGCCGGCACCCTGGCCCAGTCGACGGCGACCCGGTTCCGCACGGCCTGCGTGTATCCCTCAACTCGGGGGAAGCGGATCTCGAGCTGCGCCTTTCCCGGCAAGGCATGGACGTGGTGCCGCTTGGGCGACGGCGCCGGAGGAGCGCCCGTGGTCGCCTTGAAGGGGATCACCTCGAAGGGAACGCCGAAGACTTTCGCCACCTCTTCCTCGAACATGCCGCCTGGACTAACCTCGTAGCTCACGCGCCGCAGCCCGCGGCCGACGACCTGCTCGCACAGGAGCTGGGACATGAAGGGCCTCAGCCCGATGATGTGCGTCACCGTGTTGCAGTCCCAGCCCTCGGTGAGCATGCCGACGCTGACGATGCAGCGGACGTCGCAGCCAGGAGGGTCGAGGTCCCGGCCGAGCTTTTTCGCCAGCTCCTCGAAGTCGCCAGGGTAAATGGATCTTCCCTGCCGGTCGGCAGGCCAGGCCATCTTCCCCACCGTGTCCAGGGTGAAGCGCATCCAGCGTGTCTCGTCGCTCTTCGCCTCCCCGGTGTCGGTCTCGTGGACGACCTTGGAGTCCACGCGGATCGTGTACGCCTTCCCGCCTCTGTTCCGGAAGCCCTCCATCTTGGCCGGAGGGATCCCCGAGGGCGGTCTATCATCGGCGATCCACTCGTAGACGACCTTCGCGAGATGGGTGGTCTTGCAGACCAGGATGAACACCGGCGGCCGGGGGTCTGTGCCCTGCCTCTCCCACTCCTCGCGCTCCGTCTCCCAGAGGCCGTAGAGCATGGCGATCGGGTGGTGCGCGTACTTGAGGATCGCCTCCGGCTTGGGATTCGCCCTCTTCCCACCTCGCTCCGCCGGAGTGAGCTTCGGCAGGATCCAGTGCCAGATGTTGAAGTAGCCGGGGATGTCGGCACCCGTGGTGTCACGGACGGCGAGCTGCGGGATCTTCACCAGGCCCGGCTCGATCGCGTCGACGAGGCCGAAGTCGCTCACCACCCAGGGGAAGGGCCTGTTCGTCTCCTGCCCCACCCGGCCCAGGAAGTACGGCGTCGCCGAAAGATCGACGCAAAAGTTGATCCCGTGGAGCCGGTGGACGCGGTCGAGGCCTTCGATCCAGACCGTCGCTTCCCTGAAGAACTCCTCCGCCTCCTCCTCTTCCCCAAACGCTTCCTCCTCGTCCTCCTCCGGCTCCTCCCGCTTGATCCGGTAGGCGTGATGGGCCTCGTCGTTGAGTACCAGGATGTTCTTCTTGCCTCCTACCTCGCGACCGAGGACGCGGTTGACGACCGAGGTGTCGCTCTCCACGTAGCGGAGGGATTCGACCACGACCTTCTTCAGTGTCCCGTCCGTGTCCTTCTTCTCCTCCAGGACCGTGAGCAAGCCCGCGGCCACCTGCCTTTCCAAGTCACTGACGGTCAGGTAACGGCTTCCCCGCGCGGTCGTGGTCTTCGACCCGATGTGAATCGTCTCCCTCACGCGCTCCGGCGTTCCCGCCTTGACGACCCTAGCGCTGACTCCTCCAACCTGGACCGTCTGCGGCTCGAAGACGTGCCAGTTGGTCACGACAACGTGGCCCTGGGTCAGCCGGGGCATGAGGTGCGAAGGGATCAGGTCCCGCGTCCGGTAGATGCTGGCTTCTCCCTCCTCTGGATCCAGCTCGCGCAGTCGATTGCGGATGGTCACGTTCGGGCAGACCACGAGGACCGTATCCGAGAAGCGTCCGTCGCTCCGGTCGTTCACCTTGTTGAGGATGCTCCATGCGCACAGCATGCCCATCACGGTGGTCTTGCCAGACCCCGTGGCCATCTTGCAGGCGTAGCGAAGGAAGCCGGAGTAGCCTTGGGCCTTCTTCTCGTCGCTCGGCTCATCTCGGGGGATCTGAATGCCCTGTAGGTAATCTGCCCTCGCCTCGGTCAGGAAGATGGTCGTCTCCGCCGCCTCGAGTTGCGCAAAGAAGAGCCGCGGCGTCCGGCCTTCACGGCGCCACCACCGGAGCAGCTCGAGCGTGGTGCGCGTGACGCCAGGATAACCCTGCTCCCGCCAGGTCTTGAGCTGCTCGCGGATCCTGTTCACCAGCTTGAGCTCGATGGCGATCCCAGCCCCCGTCCCCTCGAGCTTCTCGGGCTTCGCCTTGGGGTCCCGGTAAAAGTACATCGCTGGCCGCCGCCCCTTCAGTCGCCGCGGCTCCTCCCCCTCGACGATGTTCCAGTGCTCCGCCGGCTCCTCGAAAGGAGAGTTGAGGATCGGTTCAGGGACCTCGTAGTTCCTCATAGCCGGAACGCCTTCTGGATAGCGTCAAGCTTCTCGCGGATCTCGGGATGGATCTCCTCCGGCTTCATGACGGCGGCGATCTCGTGGTAGCTCGTGTAGAGGATTCCATGAAGTCCTGCCGCTGTGAGGGCCGGCGGGATCAGCTCTTCTCGAGCCTTGGAGTTGTTGAGAAAAACGTAGTCGCCGAGAGGATTGCGCAGGAACCCCGGCGGATGGTTCTCCTCGAGGTGCTTCCTGAGATCTTCACGGTGGATCTTCGAGGCCTCGCCCCCGCCAACCTTTCTTTCCACATAACGATCGAGGGCGTCCGGATGGAAGAGGTAGCTCTCGATCTCATACCGCTTCCAGCGGATGCGCTGGAGCCCCTTTCCGGTGATCTCCGTGGATCCTATCGCCGCGCGAGCGTCGCCATCGACGATTTCAAGCCCTGGAAGGTCCTCTCGAACCAGGTTCAATGCCTCGTAATGGTCCCGGGAGCGGATCCCGGAGGTCCCGCGGCGGGTCTCCCAGACGCCCTTCTTCCAGAAGAGCTTGGCTGTCAGGACCTCGATGCATGGGTGCGCCAGGACCTTGGCCCATTCGCGGAGGATGTTGATGTCGGTGAAGTCCTCGACGTAGAGGATGCCGGGAGCCGCGAGCGCCTGGACGATGTCAGTCTGCGTGAGGATCCCGAGGGACTCGACGAGTCTTGTTCGCTCGACGGTGCTCCCAAGGATGCGCGGCTTGTGGATGAGCACGCAAAGCTCCAAGGGATCCACGGAGTCGATGATCACCTCCGAGTGGGAGGCGATGATGAGCTGCGAGTCCTGCCGCGCGGCCACCGAGCGCAGCTCCCCGTAGATCGAGTCCTGGAGGATCACGTGGAGGTGAGCATCCGGCTCATCGATGAGGAGCACCGAGCCGGGCCGCGCGTGGAGGAAGGTGAGGAGCATGAGGACCTGCTGGAACCCGCTCCCGGCGCTGGCGATGTCGAGGCTCTTCGCACCCTCGGAGGGCCGGTACTCGCTCCGGATGTCCGCGCCGGAGTCGTCGGGAGGCAGGAGCTGGTAGCCGAAGAGGCGGCGGATCAACTCCTCGAGGGCCGGCCAGGCCTTCTCCGAGCGGTTCGCCTCCACGAGGAGGTTCCGGAGGACGTCTCCCGGCTTTCCCTGCCCGAGGAGCTGGTCCAACTTCGGCCGCTGGTAGACCGGCTCGGCGGTGCCGAGGCCTGTCATCGCCGGCACGAAGACGGTCCTCAGCTCGGCCTCCTTGACCGCACCTGGCTCCGCGTCGCGCTTGGGCCGGACGTAGGTCTGCTCGGAGCTGTCGGCGATCAGCTCCATCGTCACCTTCCACCCCCTCGAGCTGTGGACTTCGATCTCGATCGCGCCGCGGTAGTCGCGGTCGTTCCAGAGTAGATCGAACGCCCTCAGGGGGACGGCGTGGAATGCCTGACGCGCGATCGGGACCTTGGAGTACGCTCCCCCGTGGCGCCGGAAGTCGTTCAGCTCCTTCCAGCGGTTCAAGGCCAGCCCCCAGGCCGCGATCGCCTGGAGGACCGTCGTCTTGCCGCAGTTGTTGGGTCCCGCGATGACGACATGGCCCGGGAAGTCGAAGCGCTCCTCCTGGAAGCGCTTGAACCGCCGGATGGTGACGCTCCGGATCATCCCTCGGCGTCCTCGGCGTCCTCGGCGTCCTCAAGGCTTCTGACGACGAGCAGCTCGTTCCCCCGATCATCGATCACCTTCACCGCGACCTGCTGGTTCTCGCCGGCCTCGAAGGGCGCGCTGCGTGTCCCCGACAAGTGGTCCCAGACCTCGTCCTTGTACTCGCCCTTCAGTGCCCTCTTCAGGCTGTCCCAGGCGCCCGTGCGCGGGAAGAAGGCCTGCGTGACGAGGAAGCAGAGGCCGTTGTAGTCGGTGTCGAGAAGCCAGGCCGGGACGTCGTCCCCCTTGCGGTGCTCGACCTCCGTGGTCACGGGATCGAAGACGTCGAGGCCGAGGAGCTCGACCTGGTGCAACCGGGTTCCGTCCTGGACCTTCCGGTGGAGCTTCACCTCCGGCAGGCCGCAGACGCTGAATATCTGGCTCGAGCGCAGGTTTTTCAGGAGGTCCCCCATGAGCAGGTCGGGGGTCGCCTGGATGTAGGTCCCGGGGATACTGACCATCTTGTCAGCCTGCTCGAGCGTCGTGCGGGCGTTGGGCTGGATGGCGAACCCGATCACGTAAAGGCGCGCGTAGCGCTTCGCCTGCGCCTCCCGGAGGGCCTCCCAGACGAGCCGCTCGCTGACCGCCCCGTTCTCGGGGCCGAAGAGGATCGCCACGGGCTCTCCCTTCTCGCCGTCCTCGACGACCGCCTCGGCGGAGAGCGAGAGGGTCTTGGCCGGAGGGCGGACGTTCTTGAGGGTGACCGTGCGGTTCCCCCCGAGCCTCAGCACGGGGCTCTTCCTGAGGACCTCGATCATGCGGTCGACGTAGCTGGCGTGCGCATCGGCCTCCACCGAAGAGACAGACGGGGCTTCCTCGGAGAGGTCCTCCCAGTTCGCCGGCAGCGGGAGCGTGGCCTCGACGCAGAAGGGCCCGCTGACGCGGGTGATTCCGCTCTGTACTTCCGGGCGGTCGACGAGCACCTCTTCCTTGGGCGGCTCGTCGTTGGCGATGCTCTTCAAGGTGATATGGGGAACGATGCCGCCCACCTCCTCGCCCTTCTTGTTCTGCTTCCGCTTGTAGACGAAGCCGCCGGCGGGCCCGCGACTGTCGTCCTTGAGCTGGTACCAGGGGAAGGTCGCCGTGAGGAGGCGCTGCCGGGCAAGAGCCAGAGGCACGCGGCTCGTGTCGATCGTGATCCAGCGGCGGCCCCATTGCTCCGCGACGCAAGCGGTGGTGCCCGAGCCGCAGGTGGGATCGAGGACAAGGTCGCCGGGGTCGGTGGTCATGAGGAGGCAACGGCGGACCACGTTCGAAGGGGTCTGAACCACATAGAAGTTCTCAGGATCGCGCGCCGTGTCTTCCCAGATCGAGGTAATCTCGGTGTGCGGGAAGTCCTGCAGGTACTGCTTGTAACGAAGAGTCTCCCCGGCACGAACGATTCGGCCCAACTTGGAAAGCCGATCCAGGCCTTCCCGAGTCGTTCTCCAGTGCTTGTTGTGGCCAGGGTAATAGTTTCGATCTCCAAACCTGTATTCGAACGTCATATTCGCCCGGTATTCACCCGTCGCCAGGCTGATCAGCTGAAAAGGCTTACAACCTTCAGGTATTGCGTGGGGGTTAGCTTTCTCCTCAGAACTCAGGGCTCTCGACTCGCCTGTTGCGATGACTTCGACCTGGATGTAATGGTCTCCCGCTCCAACTCCAGCGATTTGGGGAGCAAAGAGCTTCCTGTGCTTGAGGTTCGGCCGGTCCTTCGCGTACCAGAGAAGGTAGTGGGCGGAAGACTGCAATGTCTCTCCGACCATCATTCCGAGTCTCCGGTAGCAGATGACCACGAGGAAGTTCTCCCCCCCGAACACCTCATCCGTCACCTCCCGCACATGGTGCAGATTCTCATCGCTAATCTGCACGAAAATGCTCCCGCTCGGGGCCAGCAGCTCGCGGCAAAGGAGCAGCCTGTCCCGCAAGTACGTCAGGTACGAGTGCAGCCCCACCTCCCACGTGTCCCGGTAGGCCTGGACCATCTCCGGCTCGCGGGTCATGTCGTCGTCGTCGTTGTGGGCGACGTCGCGCTTGCGGACGAACGGCTGGAAGTTCGAGCCGAACTTCACCCCGTAGGGCGGGTCCATGTAGATCATCTGCACCTGGCCGCCCAGGCTCTCGTAGTGGAGCAGCGAGCTCATCACCACCAGCGAGTCCCCGAGGACCATCCGGTTCACCCACTGGTCCTTGTGCTCGTAGGCGCGCAGGATCTGGTCGGCGATGGGGTGCTCGGGGTCGCCGAAGAGATCGAAGAGGGTCAGCAGCCGCTCGCGGCGGTGGCTCTTCAGCGTCTCCAGGATCGCCTTCGTCGACAGCCGCTCGTGGACGAAGAGGGGCAAGGTCGGCACGTCGAAGGAGAGCCGCTCGGCCTTCCCGGCCCAGTCGAGGAAGGGCCTCCCGAGGGCCCTGAGCTTCTCCGCCGCCCTCTTCGCCTCCTCGAGCGACTTCGCCTCGAGAACCTGCCGGATCAGCCTCTCCCCCTCCTCGCGCGCCGGGTTCTGGCCGTCCCAGTCGAGGGCGGGCGACAGCGACGAGTCGTACCGGTAGGTCTTCGGCGGCTTCTTCTTCTTGAACTGGGCCTGGGTCCCCACGTCCGGCCGGAGGAGGCTCTCCGACTCGGGGTGGCGGTAGTTCTTCGCCGCTTTCGGTCCGCTGGCCTGCTTTGAGCGCCGCATCCGGTTCCCCTCACTACTTGAGTATGGTCCCGCTCTAGAAGCTGAGAGTAAAACCGATCGATGCCGACTCGTCCAGATTGCTTCCGTGGGGTCCGTGCACGCCGCCTGCTCGGCCGCGGCGGAGCTGCGATGGCCTCACCCCCTGCACTGCAGCCCGTCGAGCGTGGGGTCGAACCACGGGTACGTCGTCCCCGGCGCACGGAGCGGCCTGCCTCCCAGGAAGAGGAAGGTGAGGGTGAGGATCGGATCCGAGATGCCGAGGACGCCGTCGTCGTCGGCGTCGGCCGCGTCCTCGCAGCGGAGCACCCTCCCGAGGAACTCGCCGGCATCGGGAATCCCCCCCAGGAACAGGTAGTTCAGCGTGGCTATCGGATCGGAGACGTCGATGCGGCCGTCCCGGGTGGAGTCGCCACGGAGGAAAGTGCCCGGTGGCGAGACGGTGCTCAGGAAGATGCTCGCGGGGAAGCTCTCCCGTCCCCCCGCGAGCCCCACGACCTTGTACGTGTAGAGCCCGCTCCGGACGCCGGCGTCCACGTAGCTTGTGGAGCCACCCTGGATCTCGCCCACGAGGCCTCCGTTCCGGAGGATCCGGACCGTCTCGTAGCGCGAGCCGTTCTCCCACGTCACGGCCACGTCCTTCTCGCCCCGACCAGGGCCCGCTCCGGCCCCGCCGCCGGCGCCTCCCGGCTTGGCCCGGAGGTTCTTCACCGGCGGCGGCCCCCCCGACCCGAAGCGGACTTGCCCCGCGAGGAACAGGTCGGGCTGCACGCTCGTCACGCCCGTGCCCGGATCGATCCCGAAGGACCCCTGCTCCACGGACACCGGGAGGGTCTCGCCTTCGGCGAAGCTCCCCCGGATGCGGAACGGGAAGTGGAAGATGAGCTGGCGGAGGCCGGGCGAGAGCAGCTTCTCGTCCTGCACGGGCGGGAGGACGTCGAAGATGATCCCCACGGACGGGAGCCCCAGGATGCCGATCCCCATGCGGAACACCTCGGGCTCAGGGTGAAGCACGGTGCCGTCGATCGCCGCGTCGAGGTCGAGCAGGTACTCGAGCCGGCTGAGGTCGATCCGCAGATGGGCATCGAAGTTCTCGAGGCGCATGGTGGTCGTGGCGTAGATCGGCACGAGGAAACGGTCCGCGCCCGCGGGCACCTGGACGTCGCCCACCTCCATGATCCAGATCGCGTGGTCCAGGCAGTTCGACTCGGGGCTGCGGAAGCCCTCGAGCTCGCCGAGCACTGTGTAGACCGTCAGGGCGTCGGGGCGCTCGGGATCGCGGAAGGCGACGGAGCTCCCGGGCAGCTTCGCGATGAGGACGCCGTTCCTGAGGACGGCGATGCTGTCGTACGTCACGGGGTTCACCCACGTGAGCCCGTCGTCTCCGCACCGGAGGTCTCGGACCGCGGGAGCCGCCGGCGAGACGGCCACGACCTCGCAGCGGGCCGCGACCGAGGCCGCTCCGCCCCGGCGGGCGATCACGGCGTACGCGATGACCGCCGTGTTCTCCAGCGGATCGGTGAAGCCCGTGGCGGAGCCGGGGAGGGTCGCGATGGGCGCGCCGTCGCGGAGCACCTCGACCTCGTCGTAGGCCTCCGTGAGCGTGAAGGAGAGCAAAACTCGGTCGAGGAACTGCTCGCAGCGGAGGTCCCCCACGGGCCGCGGCCCCGCGGGGGCGAGGACCGTCACCTTCCCCGGGAGGAGAGAGTCGGGCTCGAAGCTCGTCAAGGCGGAGTCTCCCGTGTCCAGGAAGAACGCGGTCCGGAGGTTGGCGCCGTCCACCTGCCGCACGGGGGCGACGGAGGCGGAGCCGGTCGAGGCCGCGGCGCCGATGAGGAAGCTCAGCCTGCCGAGGCGCTGCCTCTCCCCCGGCGGTACGCGGAAGGCGAGGGTCGACTGCCTCTCGGAGTGGATCCCGAAGATTCCCTCTCCGGGCTGGAACGTGCGGTAGAGGATCGCGACGGGGTCGGCCCCCTCGGCGGCGCTCCCCTCGACGGAGTACCGCAGGAACTGGAGGCGCGACGCGTCGTAGCGGAAGGCGGCACCGAGGAGCCCCAAGGGCAGCTCGTAGGTGCCGTAGACCGGGACATGGACCACCTCGCCGGGCCCGCCCGCGGCCTCGCCGAGCTCGAGGACTCGCGGCTCGGCGAAGGTCGTCCGGGAGAGGCCGCCGGCGATGGCGAAGACGGCGAAGACACCGAGAAACCTCGCGCTGGGCATGGGGCGCTCCACCGAGATAGACGAACCCGGGACGGGATGCGGACGTCCGCGGTCTCGAGTGTAAGCTCCACCGGGTCGCTCCGGAACTGCAATCCTCCAATCCGCCGGACCCGCCCCGTCGTCCGCCCCACCGTCCGCCCCGCCGTCGGGTCTCCCGAGGCCGCCCCTGCTCCTGCCGGCACTCGCATCAAGAGACTGCACTCCCCCACCGAGCAGATCGGCGCTTCGGGCGGGGGCGCGGAGCTGCAGCCCGGGCC
>JACQVW010000431.1 GCA_016209535.1 Planctomycetota bacterium
CCAGGCGCCCCTCGGCGCCTGCGTCGAGGAGCCGGCGCAGGGCCCGCTTCCCTGCGAGCCGCTCGGACCGTGCGAATAGCGGCGCGCAGCGGCGCCTGCCCCGTTGCCATCTCCCCGGCCCGCGGGCTATGATCCCCCACCGCTGGGACGAACGAGGCGCGGTCACCCCGACGAGGGCGCGCCGCCAGTCAGCCCCGGACCTGGAAGAGGAAACCATGAGATGACGCACCGTTGGCACCACGGGGTGGTGCTCGCCGGCTGCGCTCTTGTCCTCGTGAGCCCGGCTGCGGTCCTCGCGGGCGACGGATTCCCGGACTTCGACCTCCGCGCCGAGTGCCCGGGCCGCGCCGGCGGCGAGCCGGGGGAGACCGTGACGATCCCCGGACGGGTCGTCCTCGCGACGACTCCCGAGGAGGGGGGCGGGACCCTGGGGGCCCGGGCCTGGTCCCTGAGCCTGAAGCCGCGGGGCTGCACGATCGTTGCCGCCGGCACGGCCGGCACCGCCGGCGCCCTCGTGCCCGTGGGGCACCGGAGGGCCGACGGCTACGAGAAGACCGAGGTCACGACGGGCCCGGACAACGAGGGGGCCGTCTCCGCCGTGATCCTCTCCTTCGTCGAGGATGTCTCGCTGCCCGGCGCGGGCGAGGCGACGCACCTCGTCTTCGACGTCCAGTGCGCCGTCCCGCTGGCGGGCGAGCTCGGGGCCTCGGTGGGCTTCGAGGACGGCCTCGTGGGCTCGGGGCAGCCCGTCAAGAACATCATCACCTTCGGCGAGGGCTTCACGCGGCGCGATGACGGTGGGCCCCAGGACCACGACGCGGACGCCTCCGAGCCTTGCACCTTCGCCGTCTCGCCGGGGATCGTCCTCGTCCGAGGGGACGTGAACTCGGACGGCAGCGTCAACGTGACGGACGCCGTGGCGGTCCTCGCCCACCTCTTCCGGGGGGAGCTCGCACCTGCCTGCTGGCTCGCCGCCGACGCGGATGCGAGCGGCGCCGTGGACGTCTCGGACGTGGTGCAGGTCCTCGTCCACCTCTTCCAGGGCGGGCCGCCGCCGGCGCCGCCCTTCCCGGACTGCGGGGCCGTCGAGGCGCCGGCGAGCCTGTGCCGGGAGCCCCCGGCCTGCTGAGGCTGGTGGCGCGGTGAGGCGGCGGGCGGTGAGGCGGCGGGCGGTGAGGCTCCGGGCTATCGCTCGCGGGCGTGCCTGCGGATCCGCTCCGCCTTGGCGGCGACGGCAGCGATGAGCCTGCGCCGGCTCCAGCGCCGGCGGGTCCACGCGAGGTACCGGCGGAGGAAGGCGCGGCAGGCCCAGGCGGGGAAGCCTTCCCGGCGCGCCGTGTAGAGGAGGCTCGCGAGGTCCTTCACGATCCAGCGCCGGCGCACGAAGCGGGCGACGCGGCCCACGTCGATGAGACGGAGGCCCCCGGCGTCCACGAGCAGGTGGTAGACGTTGAGGTCGCGGTGGCACAGGCCGGAGTCGTGGAGCCTCGCCGCGTGCGCGGCGAGCTCCGCCGCGAGACGGGCGAGGCGCTCCGGCGCGACCCCGTGCTCGCGCCAGGCGTCCGCGGGGAAGCCCGGCGACCCCTCGAGGACGACGAAGCTGCCGCGGCCGTGGCGTCCCCAGCCGACGGGGACCACGGTCGGGACCCCGAGGGCGGCGACGCGCCGGGCGCCCCGCCACTCCCGGAGCGCCGGGCGGCTCCACGGCCCGTGGAAGAACCACTTGAGGTGGTAGTCCCGATCGCCCGCGGCGCGCCTCGCGTTCCACCGGTCCCGGCGCTTCTTCGTCACGTCCCAGCCCGAGAGGGCCTCGTCGAGCGGCGGCAGCGGGCGCCGCGGATCGCTCTCGATCCACTCGATGCCTAGGGCGCGAGCCATCGCGCCTCGATCGCCCGGATCGCCTCCTGGATGGCCGCGTCCCGGGGCTGTGCCCTCGCGAGCTCGCGGAGGGCATGGAGGCGGAAGAACCCATCGCCCTCGGCGTCGAGCCAGTCGGCGAGGGCCCGCAGCGCCTCGGGGGAGCCCGGCGCCGCCAGGAGGGCCAGGCGCGCGTGCCGCACGGCGAGGCGTCCCTGGCCGCGGGCGCGGTGGAGCCCGCCGAGCTCGAGGTGGAGGGGCCCCGAGGCGGGCCAGGGGCTCGCGGCGATCTTCCGGCGCGCGGTCTGGACCCGCGGCTCGAGAGCCTCGAAGCGCTCGAGGGCCTCCCGGGCGCGGGCGAGGTCCTCGGCCGGCGCCGCCCGGGCCGTGAGGAGGAGGGCGCGTGCTCGCAGCCATGCGGCGCTCGCGCGGTCCTGGGCGGGCACGCCCTCGAGGAGGGCCGCGGCCTCACCGAGCTCGGCCCCCGAGGCGGCGCCCGCCTCGAGGATCGCCCGCGCGAGCCAGGCGGGTCCCTCCCAGTCGTCCCAGCGCGTGTCGCCCGTCGAGATCGAGCGGAGCATGGCGAGGGCCCTCGCGGGTTCGCGCGCCTCGAGGAGGGCGCGGCCCAGGAGGAAGGAGACCTCCCGGTCCGAGTCGTCCTGGCGGAGCGGCTCGAGGGCCGTGGCGGCCTCGGCGGGCGCCCCGGCCTCGAGGAGGAGCCTCGCGAGCTCGAGCTGCCAGTAGGTCGAGGCGCCCGCGGCCGCGAGGGCCCGCAGGTCCGCGGCGGCCGCCTCGGTCTCCCCGCGGTGGGCGCGCCCGATGGCCCGGCGCCCCTCGACCTCGACCCGGGCGATCCTGGGGAGCGCCGCCGCATGGGCGAGGACCCTCTCCATGTCGGCGAGGCGCAGCGCGTCGCGGTAGAGGTCGGCCAGGGCGAAGACCGCGTACGGGTCCTCGCGCAGCTCCGGGGCGCGCAGGGCCTGCTCGGCCTCGGCGAGCTCGCCCCGCAGCGCGTGGCCCAGGGACCGCGCGGCGGCGGCGCGCCCCGGCTGGCCCGAGCCGCGGAGCTCCACCTCGCGCCGCATCTCGCGCTCGCTCGGGGCCAGCTCGCGCGCCTTCGAGGCCATGGCTTCGGCCTGCTCGGGCCTGCCGAGCCGGTGGAGGGCGAGGCCGAGCTGGTGGTACGCCTTTGCGTGGAAGGGGTTCCTCGCGAGGAGCTCGGCGAAGGCCGCCGCGGCCTCCTTGTGCCTCCCGCCCTTGGACAGGGCGAGGCCCAGGGAGAAGCTGATCTCGTCCGAGTTCTCGGCGTTCTCGGGGTCGGCGCGCGCGGCCCGGAGGAGGGGCTCTGCCTCGGCGTACTTCCCGAGCTGGGCGAGGGCCACGCCCAGGGACATGGCCGCCTCGCTCGCCCCGGGGTGGCGCGCCAGGTAGGCGCGGGCCACCGGCTCGAGGAGCTCGTACTCGTGGAAGCGGTGGAGGACCATGATGGCGTTCCGCAGGACGAGCGGGGCGAGGGGGTGGTCCCACAGGGCCTCGTCGGGGAAGCCGACCGCGTCGAGGGTCGTCCTCGCCATGATCACCGCCTCCTCCTGAGCGCCCATCTGGGCGCACGTCTGGGAGAGCCAGCGCATCGCGTCGGCGGAGGCGGGGCGGACGCGGAGGGCGGCGCGGAAGCTCTCGGCAGCCTGGGCCCAGCGGCGGAGCTGGTAGCGCGCCTTGCCGAGGAGGAACTGGTGATCGAAGTCGCCGGGGAGCTTCTCGAGCCAGCGGAGGGCGCGCCGCTCGGCCTCGATGAAGTCATGCCTGCTCATCGCCGAGGCCACGGTCTGGACGTGGTGAGCGCCCAGGGCGGGCACGAGGGCGCCGCAGCGCTCGAGGGCGCCGACGGCGGAGACGACGGCCGCATCGGCCCCGTTCAGGTCGCCCTGCCGGTAGAGGATGCCCGCGCGGCTCAAGGCCTCGAGGGCGCCCTGGAACGCCCCCTGGGCCTCGCGGCGCACCGGGGGCCAGGGGATCGTGCCGACGAGGGCCGGCGCCTCGAGCTCCTCCTCCGTCACGCGCCGCGGGCCCTCGCGCGAGAGGAAGAGCCCCGCGGCGATGGCGGCCGCGACCGCGGCCACCGCGAGGGCCCCGAGGAGGATCGGCCGGCCCCTCGGTGCGGGCCCATCGAGCCTCGCGCCGCCTCGCGCCTTCATGACCTCGCGGCGGGCTCGCCCGTCCCTTCGACCAGGCGGTGGACCTTGCGGGCCGGGAGGTCGCGGAAGACCTCCTTCGTGCCCTCGGGCCAGTCGACCTCGACCGTCTCGACGACCGCCGCGTCCCCGAGCCCGAAGTGGAGCTTCAGGTCGTTCTGGGAGACGTAGCTCGAGCCGCAGTGGACCTCGGCGACCTGTGCGACCCCGCCGGCCGTGAGGCGGACGAAGGCCCCGACCCCGAGCTTGTTCCTGCGCCCCTCGAGCTGGAGGGAGACCCAGCTTCGCGCGTTGCCGCCCTGGTTGTAGAGGAGGCTCGGGCGGTCGCGGGAGTTCGAGACGACGATGTCGATGTCGCCGTCGGAGTCCAGGTCGCCGAAGGCGGCCCCGCGGCTCGAGAAGCGCTCCCGGAGGCCCGGCCCGGCAACATCCGAGACCTCCTTGAAGGCGCCGCTCCCCTGGTTCCGGAAGAGCTGGTTCTGCTGGAGGTAGCTCGAGGAGTGGTCGTACTCCTCGATGTGGTCCTCGAGGTGGCCGTTGGCTATGAAGATGTCGAGCCACCCGTCGTTGTCGAGGTCGAAGAGCTTCGTGCCCCAGCTCACCATGGGGAGGCAAGTCTCGCCGAGGCCCTGAGCCATGGCCACGTCGGAGAAGAAGGGCCTGCCGTCGGGGAGCTTCCGCTCGAGGCGGTAGAGCGCGTCGAGCTGCTTCTGGTAGTTCGTGACGAGGATGTCCAGGCGGCCGTCGCGGTTGAAGTCGGCCGCGTCGACGCCCATGGAGCCCTGCTCGTCGCCGTTCGCGCTGAGGGCGACTCCGGCCGTCATGCCGATCTCCTCGAACCTGCCGCCCCCGAGGTTCTTGAAGAGGAAGTTCTCGGAGCCATCGTTCGCGACGTACAGGTCGAGCCACCCGTCGCGGTCCGGGTCCGTGGCGACGACCCCCATGCCGCGGCCCGGCGGGCTCTCCACGATGCCGGCGGAGGCCGTCACATCCTCGAACGTGCCGTCGCCGCGGTTCCGGAAGAGGGAGTCCGCCTCGCCCTCGTACTTGCTCGGGGCGCAGTAGCGCAGGACCTTGCCCTCGTAGCAGTCCGAGGGGCGGAGGCCGTCCTTCGAGTAGTTGGTCACGTAGAGGTCGAGGTCTCCGTCGCGGTCCATGTCGAAGAAGCAAGCGCCGGCCGAGAAGCGGGCGTCGTCGGCTCCCGATGCCGCCGTCCAGTCCTTGAAACCGAAGCCCGCCTCGCGGCCCTCGTTGCGGTAGAGGACGTTGGGGCCGTACTGGCAGACGTAGAGGTCGAGGTCCCCGTCGCCGTCCATGTCGCCCGCGGCGCCCCCCGACCCGAAGCCCGTGCCGGGGACCTTCGCCACGCGCGTCACGTCGGTGAACCTCGAGCCCCCCTCGCTCCGGTAGAGGGCGTTCGAGGCACTCGCGTTCCCCTCGGGCGTCGGCGGGAGGGGACGGCCGTTCGCGAAGTAGATGTCGAGGTCCGCGTCCTGGTCGAAGTCGAAGAGGATGACGCCCGACGCCAGGGTCTCGACGATGTAGTACTTGCCCGAGCTGCCGTCGGTATGGCGGAAGGCGATCCCCGCCTCCGCGTGGCGCTCGACGAGCTGGACGTCCAGGGATCCGCCCCCCGGCGAGCCCTCCGGGCTCGAGCCGCCCGTGCACCCCGCCAGGAGGAGGGCGAGGGCCGCGGGTCCGGTCGGCCAAGGCGCCGCGAGCCTCGGCCTCATGGCTCTCCGCCGCTCCTCAGACGGGCGTCGATGCTCTGCAGCCGGTTGCGGAGCTCCGCGTCGTCGGGGTTCTGGCGCAGGCCTTCCTCGAGGGTCTGGCGGCCCAGGTCCACGCGGCCGGCCTGGGTGTAGGCGAAGGCCAGGATGTCGTAGCTCCTCGGGCCGCGGTCCAGCTTGACGGCCTCCTGGGCGTGGCGGAGCGCCACGGGCACGAGCTCCCGAGGGGACTTGAGCCGGAACAGGATCAGCTTCGCGATCTCCCGGTGCGCCTCCGGCATGCCCGGAGAGCCCTCGGCGGCGAGCCGCAGGAGCCTCAGGGCGGCGTCGAGGCTCGCGCGGCCCGCATCGCCTTCGCCGGCCTTCTCGATCAGGTTGCCCGCGAGGTTGTAGGCCGAGGTGGCGAGCTGGTCCTTCTCCTCCACGGCCGCGAAGGCCTCCTCGCAGAGCCGCGCCGCCGTCGGCAGATCAGTCTTCGCGCGGTAGTGCTCGACCTGAAGGCGGCGCGCATCGACGTTGCTCGGGTCGACACGGATCGCCTCCGCCACGGCAAGGACGTGCTCCCGCGCGAACGGCTCGCGCGCCGCGGCGTCCCCGGACGCGTTCGCCTCCTCGGCGAAGAGGCTCGCCGCGTCGAGCCACCCCTCCGACGCGAAGCGCAGGTGCTTCTTGCGGCCCGAGGGGTCGGCGTCGGGCAGGGCCGCCCTCGCGTCCTCCTCGGCCTTGATCTCGGCGAAGCGCCTCTGCGCCGCATCGGCCTCCTCGGCCTTCCCGAGGGCCCGGAGGGACTGGGCCAAGCTGTAGTGGGCCATGCGCATCCCCGGCGCGAGCTGGACCGCCTTCCGGTAGCTGTCGACGGCCTCCGCGTGCCTCCCCTGCTGCGCGTGCGCCTGTCCGAGGTGGTAGTGGGTCTCGGCGTCGGCCGTGCCGGCCCTCACCTCGTCCTGGAGGGCCCGGAGCGCGTCGTCGAGCTTGCCCATGTGCGTCAAGATGAGCCCGATCCTCGTGAAGGCCCCGGGAGTCCCCGGGGCGCAGCGGATCGCCTGCTGGTAGGCCTCGACGGCCTCGGGCATGCTGTCCTTCCTCTGGGAGAGCATGAAGCCGATCTCGCGGTAGGCCTCGCCGATGTTCGGGTCCATCGCCAGGGCCTCGCGGAAGGCCTCGATCGCCCCGTCGTCCCTCCCGAAGCGCTGGTGCACGCGGGCCACGTTGAGGGTGGCCTGGGGCCGGCCTCGGGGGATCCTCAGGCGCGCCTTCTCCGCGACCGCGAGCGAGTAGAGGTACAGGTCGTCCATGGGCGGCAGCGGGTCGCCGGGCGAGGGGCCGCAGCCCCAGGCCGAGACCAGGAGGGACGCCGGGAAGGCCAGGGGGAGGGCGAGACGGCGACGGGTACGCATCGAGATCGCTACAGCCTCTGGCCCTGGATTATAGCCTCCCGGCCGGGGGCCGGGACGGGGGCACGGCAGAAGCGCCAGGTGGCGAAGGCCGTCGCGAGGAAGACGACGGCGGCCGAGGGGAAGAAGGCGCTGAATCCGAAGGCGATGGGGACGAAGAACGCGAAGGCCGAGCCCACGGCGGCCCCGACGGCGTCCATGGCGAAGACCGCGATGGGGTTCCTCGCGGCGAGCTCGAAGACGGCGGGGAAGAAGCTGCCCGTCGCGAACGCCACGGGCGCCACGAGGGCGACCGCCGCCTCGGGGGGCAGCTCCTCGTGGAAGAGGACGACCGGCAGGAGGAGGACGGCGGCAGCGGCCTGGACCCACCCTCGGGCGCGGGGCGTGACCAGGATGCTCCCGAGCCCCGAGACGACGAGGAAGCTGATCGCGCCGACGGTCACGGCGTCCTGGTACACGTAGAGCTTCCGGAAGAGAGCCAGGATCAGGAAGTGCTCGAAGAGGATGAAGTTCGCGCCGATCAGGAGGCTCAGTGCCGCCACCTGGCCGTACGAGCGCCCGGGGATGGCCGGGTCCCCCGTGCGCCGCAGGCCCGCGAGGAGCAAGGCCCCGGCGGCGAGGATCGCCCCGAGGCCGATCCCGAAGAGCGCGTAGACCTGGTCGAGGCGGAAGATGTGCCGCACGTTGCCCGCGAGGAAGGGCTGGTCGTCGGTGATCGGCTTGAACGCGGGGTCTTCGGGCGCGAAGAAGCTCTGGGTGCGCGCCGCGACGAGGTCCTTCCGGGGCGGCAGGCCGCTCGGGTGCTCGGGAGCCGTGAGGAACTCGTCGATCTGCGCCGCCTCGGGCAGCTCCGCCGAAGGGCTCCTCGAGGCGAGGATCAGGATCTCGTCGGCGTTGGCGTAGGCCCTCGTCTTCATGCCTAGCCCCTGCGCCCCCAGGGTGCGCACGTACTGGTCGGTGAGGATGTTCTTGGGGTCGAGCCCGCGGGGGTACCAGATTGCGAGGACGCCGCGCTCCGTGAGGCGGTCCCGGAGCGTCCGGTACGCGTCGGCGGTCCGGATCATGTTCCCCGGCTCGAGCATCATCTGGGGATAGCCGCCCACGCTCGGCAGGAAGATGAGGTCGAAGGTCTCCCGCGTCCGCTCCATGTAGCTCCGCGCCTCGCCCACGTGCACGCGGACGTTGGGCGCCTCGTACACCGAGCCGAAGGCGTCGCGCAGGGGCCCGCGCACGGCCTCGACGACGGCCGGCTCGAGCTCCAGGGCGAGGATCTGCTCGAAGCGGAAGCAGGGCAGGAGGGCCCACTGGACCTGCCGGCCCCCGCCCGAGCCGATGATGGCGATCCTCCCGCCCGCCGGGGCGTGGTTCAAGGGCACGGCGCCCAGCAGGCGCTCGGCGAACCCCGTTCCCTTCGCGTACTCCCACTGCATGAGGTCGTTGTAGA
>JACQVW010000432.1 GCA_016209535.1 Planctomycetota bacterium
CCCGAGGGCTTTTCACCTATCGGGTGAAGCGACCGACCCTGGCGAACGTCCGCAAACAGCTTGTTTCGCTGGGCCGACGCTAGTCTGCGTAACTTTTAGCATTTCTATCTTCGCCCTACGGTCGATCGTGAGGTCGATCGCGAGATCGAGAGCTCGAAGACGTGAGATCGAGCTTGCGAGGCCGCCAGACCGGGCCGATCAAGATCGGGGCCGTGCCGGCAGCCCCGAGGCGATCCCCGCCACGAGGCGAGAAGGAGCTCCGCGAGCCCTCCGAGCGCTGCCCCGATGGCGGCCGTCGCCGCGGTCGTGAGCACGGCGTGCAGTGGTCCGCGGAACGGGGATTCCGCGAACAGGAGAGGGCATGCCCCGGCGATTGTGGCAGCCTCGAGTGTCCCGTGTCCGGCGATACGTCGCCGGGTCATCACTTCACCAGCCGCGCGAACCGCCGGTTCGAATCCGGGAAGTCGACGCCCATGGCAACGCCCGTGAGCAGCGCGAAGGCGGTGGCAGCCGCGAGCAGCCCGAGGTCGAAGCGAGGCTCGGGGATCCCGGAGCCTCCGCGGAGGCACGTGAGGACCGCGCCCAGGACCACGCTCGCCACGGCGTTCCACTGGTAGATGGGCAGCCCTGCGATCCGCGGCGTCTGCGGCTCGCCGCGGTAGGACTCCTCGACGAAGCGTCCGAGCCCCGCAAGTATCAAGTAGGACCCGGCGACGAAGGGGAGCGGGGGCTCCACGCACCACAGCCGGAGCAGCGCCGCGCCGCAGACGGCGTTCCAGAGAATCGAGTAGAGCTGCGTCGGGTGGATGGGAGCTCCCCCCAGGCTCGAGAGGCGAACGACGCGGGAGCGAGGGTGCTGGAACCGGATGCCGATCCCGGAAGGCGCCTCGCGCCCGTGGCAGCATCCCTGGACGAGGCAGCGCAGGCGGCCGAGGGCCTGTACCCAGGGCGCGGCGACGCTGAGCGCGGCAAGGACCAGCCAGCCCGAGCCGCCGAGGAGGCCGACCGCGGCGCCTGCGAGCGCGGCACCGATCACGCTCCCGTAGTATCCGAAGGGCCGGAGCGAGACGCTCGCCCCCTCGACGAGCTGGGCCCAGAACGCCGCAGCGACGAGGGACGCGGCGGCAACGGCGAGCAGCTCCCCGACGTGCTCCGCTCCCATGAGGGCGCCCGCCATCGCGACACCGGTGAAGGCCCCGCCAGCTCCGTAGGCGCCGTGATGGATGATGCGTACGCGCCCCACCCGCCACTCCCTCCAGGAGTTCGCCACCGCCTCCGCCGCCGCGCGCAATCCCTGCCAGATGCGATCGATCCGGTGGACGAGGAGAAACACGCAGAACCCGGCGAGGACGTCCGCCACCGCGTGCATGCCGGTCCCGATGCAGCTCCCCGCGACGAGCGCGCCCCAGAGGTGGAAGAGGCCTCGGAACCGGTGGAAGCGGCTCGCGAAGACCGCCGCCGCGATGAAGGACCACGTCACATGGAACGCGGGGAAGGCCGCCGCGCCCGAGGGGCCTTCCATCCTGCGCTCGAGATCGAGCAGCGTTCCCCAGAACCCCTGCGGTACGAAGGCGCGGGGCGGAGCGACGAGCGGGAGAGTGAAGAAGAGGAGGCCGTTCAGCGCGGTGGCAAGGAGGCCGGAAACGCAGAATCGGCGCAGCTCGCGGCATTTCGCGGCCACGAGCGGGGCGAGGCAGACGACCACGTACGCGCTGGCGTAGATGGGCTCCGTCCATGGAAGGACGGGCCAGCTCCTCTCGAAGGCGAAGTAGGCTTCGATGGCGCCGGCTGGCATCCCGGCGAGGACCGCCGCTTCGTAGACGAGGAGCCACGGGAGC
Organism: Planctomycetota bacterium; assembly: GCA_016209535.1. Lineage (GTDB taxonomy): Bacteria > Planctomycetota > UBA8108 > UBA8108 > SXIK01 > JACQVW01. The sequence continues at coordinate 1,839 of JACQVW010000432.1, forward strand.
AGCACCAGCACGTAGGCCGACGCGCGGCTCCATGCCGCGGGCGTCGCCTCGGTGGGCGGGGGAAGCGAGAGGAGCGGTCGTCGCAGCTCGCCGCCGAATCGTCGTCTCAGGTCGTGCTGCTCGTATCCAAGGACCAGCGCCGCGCAACCTGCGGCCACGAGCGGAGTGACGAGCCAGAGCCCGCTCCCCGAACCCGCCGCGATCGACGCCCCGGCCACGGCAACCGCGAAGCCGGTGTAGATCGGGTGGCCCAGGCACCGGTAGACGCCGCGGCTCACGTACCGCGGTGGGGGAAAAGGGTTCATGGGCAAGCCGCCGCCGTGGACGAGGAGCGCGTGCATGCCGGCAAGCATGAGGGCGGCTCCCGCCACGACGAGGGCCGCGCCCGTCCATGGCGCGTGGAGCGGCGCCAGGCGGATGACATCCGCGGTCCTCCACACCCAGCCGACGAGGAGGAGAGGGATGACGACGGCGAAGAGGATGCCGTAGAGAGCGCGACCGACTCGTCCCCGTCGGGTCAGCTCCATTTCACCACCTCGTGGATCGCCCAGCCGCTGCTCACGAGCTTCCCGGCGTGGACCAGACTGCCGCGGCTCAGCCACTTGCACTCGTGGGTGTCGAGGAGCCTCCGCGGGAGGAGTGGACGGAGCAGGCGAAGGCCGCGCAGCGCCGTGGATCCCAGGGTCCCTTCCCGGAGGACTCGAGGGCTGTCGAGCTTGAGCTCGAAGTCGCCAAAACGAAGCGCCGCATCCGAGACGACCGCTCCACCCACCGCCGTCCCGTCATGGATCACGAGGCTCAGGGGCTTGGGCCCCCTCCACTCGATCCAGACGACCGAGATGTCCTCGGCGAGGAACCTCCCCCACCGGAGCTCGTCGATGGGCAGCATCCAGGGCCTCACGGTGAGCTCGAGCCTCTCGGCGTAGCCGAGGCCCTCGAGGAGGGCTCGGCCTCCGACTTCAACCTTGGCCTGTGCTCGCGGGAGGTGACACGTCCAGTCGACTCGGCCCGACTCGGAGTCGAGCAGCCGCACGGCCCGGGGTGGGAGCGTCGCGCTCGACGCCGGCAGCGCCGCCCACCGGCCCGCGACGCGCAGCCGTGGAGCCGTCCAGCGCAGGGCATCGCCGCGAACCTGGGGCTCACTGTAGCCGCGCAGGGTCGACATCTCGACCACTCTGCCCTCGAGGCCGCACTCCATCGCGCTCATGGACCTCAGGCGAAGCAGCCGCCAGCGCAGGGTCGCCGCGTATCCGATGAAGACCCGCCCCTCCTGGCTCACGCAGTCGAGGTACCACTTCGAGAGGAGGAACGAGTCGACCATTCGCGCCCATTGAATCCCGAGGCAGGGCGCATCTCCAGGGTCTGGCGCCGCCTTGCCGCCGTGGCCCCGGAAGGCAGGTGGAGAGCACGGTTCTCGGCTCCGGCGGGACGCTCCTGCGGCGCAACGGGAGGCCGCGGTCGAAGGCCTTGCCCGTGGGAAGCTCGGCGTGGTTCTGAACCCCGCAATCGCGGTTTTTGAACCACGCCGGAAGCGCCTGTGCGCCGTCAGGCAAGCGCGGCTCACGCGTGCCGGGTGCCCGGGCGGGCGCGGCGAGGGCTCCCGACTCGAGATCAGCGCCCGCCCCTCACCGCGCGGACGTAGTTGAAGCTGAAGTCGAAGTCGCCCGACTTGACCCGGATGCCGACGTAGCCCACGTGGAAGCCGACGCCCCAGGCGTCGTTGGCCGTCTCCGCGTTGGACGTGGACGACCAGTAGAACTCGAGCAGCGTGCCGAACGCGGGATCGATCGCCGGATTGGAGCGCCCGTAGTCGACGAGGCTCTGGAGCTCCCGCACGTTCGGGAGGCGCCAGTCGTCGTGGCCCGCGAAGCTCAGGCCGTCGCAGTAGCTCAGGGCCTCGCACCATGCGAGGGTATCCCCGAGCGGATCGATCAGGCCGTCGCCGTTCACGTCCGCCGTGTCCTTCTGCCACACGAGCCCCGTGCAGATGTCCGTCACCGTTCCGTCCTCGTGGTCGACGAAGCGCCCTTCCACCGGGCAGCCGACCGCCCGAGAGCCGTCCTGGCCCGCACAGGCCGCCTCGCCGCAGGGGACCTCGAGCCACAGCCCTTGGTCCCCGTCGAAGCCCCAGCAGGCCGCCTGCCCGGTCGCGGCGAGGCGCGGGGTGTCCGCGGGCGGCGCGCAGAGAGGCACCAGCGTCGTGGGGCTGCCGAGGAAGAGGTTCCCGAGGATCGTCACCGCATCGCTCAAGTCGACGCGCCCGTCCGCGTTCACGTCCCCGTTCCGGGAAGCGCAAGGCGCTCCGCCGGCGCGCGCGGCGTCAGGGAGGCCGAGGACGGCGACGGCGAGAAGGAAACCGGCGAATGCGGAGAGCACGACGATCAGGGTGAGCTTCATGGCGTGAACCTCTTCGGTGAACGGCGACCAGGTAAACGGATCCGTGCACGGCGGGGGGGCTCCTCTGCCTCGGGGACGAAAGTGGCTGGCGCTCCGTTCACAGGCCGGCCTTTCGATCCGGGCCGAGCGGAGCGAAGTACTCGCGAGCCAGCACGTCGGCCACCGCGTCCCGCGGCGCGTCCTCTTCTTCGAAGTAGGCGCTCAGGCGCACCTGATCGACGAAGAGGTGGATGTGCAGGTCGCCCTCGAACCCTTCCGGGTCCTCGACGGTCGCGATGACGGTGTAGGGACTGCCTTGCCCGCCGCGCGTCAGGTGGACGACGCCGAAGCTGAAGATCTGCCGCCACACCTCCGCGATGCGGATCACCGCGCCGGGCTCGAGGAGCCCCACGAACCTCCCTTTCTTCTCGCCCGGACGAGGGGGCTCCGCAACGTTCGCGTGGATCTCCTTGTCGTACCAGACGAGGACGGGCTTCTGGAGCCGGTATCGCTGGCCGACGATGCGTTCGTGGGTCTTCAGGACGTGGGCGGGATACGAACAGCCCCACTGGGCGAAGACACAGCTCAGGAGGGAGAGGCTCACGACGCGCACGCCGGCATTCTATCCGACGCGCGGGGCGCCTGCAGTCCGTGGGAGCCGCTTCATTGCTCCATCGAGTCCAACCGTTCCCGGGCACGGTCTGCAAGCTCGCCGCGGTCCTGGAGCTTGAGGACCCTGCGATACGCCGCGCGCGCCCGCTTCGGGTCGCCGCCCGCGGATTCCTCGGCCCGACCCAGGTAGAAGCAGAAGCTGGGCTCTCCTGGGTCCCGGCGGATGGCCTCCTCGATGTCCCTCGACAGCGCCCGCAGCTCCTCGGCGGACTTCGCGGTCTCCAGGCGGGCCAGGAACCACGCCTTGCGGTCGAGGAGCGGCGCGCCGTCCCGCTTCGCGAGCTCGGCCGCGATCGAGGACAGGAGGTCATGGCGTCCCGCCGACGCCAGGTGGAGGTAGGCGCGCTCGCGGAGGTGCTCGTTACCCGGCGCGGCCCGGAGCGCCTCGGCGATCTCAGCGCCGTCCCCCCTCCGGACCGAAAGCGCGAAGTCCGGCACGGCGGTCCCGTCCACCGCCTCCTGCAGGGTGGTGCGGTCCAGGCCGAGGAGGAGCCTTCGCCCCTTCAGGTATCGCGAGATGGCTCTCGCAGGCCTCCACATCCCCTCGTCATCGTGGAGCGTCGAGGCGATGACGTCCGCAGGCGAGTAGGCGACCGCGAGGGGGTTGTCGACGGTCTGGACGATCCGCGGCTGCCACAGGCCCGTGCCAGGCAGCTTCTCCGACGGCACCCAGGCCGCCCCTCGTTCGAGGAACCCAGCCGCCAGGAGGATCCCGAGGAGCACCTCGCCGTGTGCGGAGAGCTCGGCGCGACCATAGAACACTTCCTCGGTGAGCCGGTCGAAGCTTTCGTCGTGCGTCGGGAACTCCCGCCCGACGCGCAACCGAGCCATCTCCCGCGCTCGCCTCGCGCACTCCAGGACCTCCTCGCCCGTCCGGAAGGGCCACCCGTCCCTGGCGTCATGCAATACCTCGTGGCCGATGCCGCTCAAGAGCGCGGCCGAGAACGGCAGCGAGAGGGGCCCGTGCTTACGCGTGACGTCGAGGGATACCTCGTAGGCAAGGAGCGTATCGCACGCGCCGGCACTGGACTGCGGTGGCCGCGTGGTGTTCAGGAAGATCAACGAGCCGTCGCGCGCCGCGACGCCTCGGGCTTCGGGTCCCGAGATCAGGAGGTCCAGGGCGCCATCCCGGGAGACGAGATAGACCCCCCCGGGCCGGCCGAAGGGACGGCCCGTGACGACCCAGCCGTCTCCCGCCGGACCCAGGGACGAGACGGACCGCCAGCCTCCAAGGGTCTTCGTCTCACCCGAGTCGAGCGTGACGATGAGCAGAGCGCCGGGGTCCTTACCTGGAGCTTCCCTGGGGCCGGTCACGACGAGGGCTGCGGTGGCAGCCCCGTTCGCCTGGACATGCCGGATGGGTTCCGAGGCCTCGAGGACCACACGCTCCGAATCGTCCTCTCCCTCGATCGCGATCAGACGATCCGGCGGGCACCAGGCCAGCGACCCCAGGCCCGGTACGAGTGGGAGATCCAGCTTGCGGAGGACGAGGAGCCGCTCGGGTCCCCCCCAGGCGACGCGCGAAGCCCGGACATCCATGGAGTCGACCTCCCCGTCCTCGAGGATCGAGAGCTTGCCCGAGCCGTCCTCGAGCGCAAGATCCTCGCTCCAAGGAGCGAAGGTGAGCGACGGGGACTCCCCTGCGCGGTAGAGGACCCTGGACGACCCGTCCTGGAAAGACAGCTCGCGGATCGTCCTCGCGTCGGAAACCAGGAGGCGTCCCCCGTCGACCTGCGCGTGTCGCACCTCGCCGAGCCGCGTGTCGCCGAGGAGGCGCGCCGCCTCGAGGAGCCTCGCGAGGTGCTCGTCGACCGGGGCGCTGGGGGCGGCGGGATGCTCCGGCGACGGCAGGCCCTCCAGGTCTCCGGCCCGCGCGATGCGGAACGACTCGAAGAAGAGGTCCCGGTCGGCACGCCGCAGGCCCGCAGGGCCCGTCGAGGCGTATCGGAGCTCGAGGCACCTGCCGGACTCATGGGGCAGGGCGGCTATCCACACGGTGAGCTCATCGTCCTCGATCACGGACTCCCGGCCCTGGAGGCCGGCGATCTGGACGTCGCGGCGCGAGGTCTCCCGCGCCGTGGACTCCTTTTGGCGGCGTTCGTTCAGGTCCCCGTCGAGGAAAGCATCGACGCCGTCTTCGGCGGTCTCGTCGTAGACGAAGATGGCCGAGCTCCCGTCGCGGCTCTTCAGGTGCACCAGCTCCCTCCCCTCGGGTTTCTGGCCCGGCGGGAAGACCGCCGGGCGCACCGAGAAGGCGAGCTCCAGGTCTCCGTGGACGAGCCGCCGGGTGACAGGGTCGGCGAGCTTGCCCCACGCCGTCTCCCGGCCGGGAAACGACAGCGTGTCAGCCGCCGCCTTGATCGCTCGGGTCACCTCGGCGGCGTCCGAGCTGGCACCCGACCCGATGAGGAGATAGGAGAGGCCCGAGCTCGAGAGGACCTCGAGGCGATAGCGGAGCTTCACGCCCCTGTATTCCGCGTCGAGCTCCTGGCTCGCGCGGGCGATCTCCTTCGAACCGGTCATCTCCACGGCTCCGGGCTTGAGCCGTGCTGTGCTCTGCATGTCCTTCGTCTGCTCCTTGAGCACGCGCTCGAGATCGAGCGGGTTCTCGAGGAGAGCCTCGATCTCCCTCACCATGAGGAAGACCTGCGTGCGTTTGAAGAGGGACCGCTCCTGGAGCTGGAACTGGTCGCCGCTGAAGTCGGGGTTCAGCTTGGTCTTCTTCCAGCTCGCGTCGAGACGGATCGTCGCGCCCTGCGTGCCGATGGAGGTCTTCTCCTCACCGTCAGCCGACCTGGCGGCGGCGGGCGCCAGCGCCAGGAAGGCGAAGAGCCGGAACGGCCGCAACGCGCCCTTGCTTTCAACCGCGACTTCCATGAGTCCTCCGTGCGATCGGGTAGAGCCAAGATTCTGCCCGGCACGGGTGCCCGAGGTCAAACGGAGTCAGCGCCACGATGCTCCCGGCGCTCGAGCCCTCGCTCGTCGTGACGCTTCGGAGACGAGGCCATCGGGATGGGGCTTCGGCGCCTCGCCGCCCTCGCCCGTTGCGCGGGCCGGGTCCTTCACTACAATCTCACGTCCTGACTCGACCTAAACCATCGCCCGGAGTCCTCCCCATGCAGAAACGCCCGTCCCGCGAGGTCCGCCTGGGCCTCGTCCAGATGTCCTGCACCGACGACCCGGAGGCCAACGTGAAGAAGGCCCTGGACGCGATCGCCGGCGCGGCGGCGAGGGGGGCCGACATCGTCTGCCTCCAGGAGCTCTTCCGGACGCGGTACTTCTGCCAGGTCCAGGACCCGGCGCTCTTCGACCTCGCCGAGCCCGTGCCCGGACCCACGACGGAGGCCCTGGCGGGGGCGGCCCGCAGGCACGGCGTCGTCGTGGTGGGCTCGGTCTTCGAGCGGCGCGCGGCGGGCCTGTACCACAACACGGCGGTCGTCATCGAGCGGGACGGCGCCCTCGCGGGCCTCTACCGCAAGATGCACATCCCCGACGACCCGCTCTACTTCGAGAAGTACTACTTCGCGCCGGGCGACACGGGCTTCCTGAGCTTCGCGACGTCGGCGGCGCGGGTGGGCACGCTCGTGTGCTGGGACCAGTGGTACCCCGAGGCGGCGCGGCTCACGGCCCTGAAGGGAGCCGAGGTCCTCGTCTACCCGACTGCGATCGGCTGGCACCCGCGCGAGAAGGCGGAGCAGGGCGAGGCTCAGCACCAGGCGTGGGAGACGATCCAGCGGGCCCACGCCATCGCGAACGGGGTCTTCGTGGCCGCCGTGAACCGCGTGGGCGTCGAGGGCGGCCTCGAGTTCTGGGGCGGCTCCTTCGTGGCGGACCCCTTCGGCCGCGTCCTCGCCAAGGCGAGCTGCTCCGGGGAGGAGACGCTCGTGGTCGCCTTGGACCTCGCGCGCATCGAGGACGTGCGGCGCAACTGGCCCTTCCTCCGGGACCGCCGCACCGACAGCTTCGGCGGCATCACTGCCCGCTTCCTCGAGCCATGACCGCCGAGCCTCTCGCGGAGCCCCTGTACCGGATGCCCGCCGAGTGGGAGCCCCACGAGGCCGCTTGGCTCTCGTGGCCCCACAAGCGGGAGAGCTGGCCCGGGATCTTCGAGCGGATCCCGCCCGTCTGGGCCGCCATGATCCGCGCCCTCCGGGAGAGCGAGGAGGTCCGGCTCCTCTCGCGCGACGAGGCCATGGACGCCGAGGTGCGCGCCGCCCTCGGGGGCGACCTCTCGGGCGTGCGGCTCCACCGCGTGCCGACGAACGACGCCTGGATCCGCGACTACGGCCCCATCTTCGTGCGCCCTGCAGATCCGGGGGCGGCGTGCGGCGCCAAGGTCCTCGTCTCCTGGGGCTACAACGCGTGGGGAGGGAAGTACGGGCCCTGGGACCTCGACGACGCGGTGCCCGGGGAGCTCGGGAGGCTCCTGGGCCTGCCCGTGGTCGAGGCGGGCATGATCCTCGAGGGCGGGTCGATCGACTCGGACGGCGAGGGCACGCTGCTCACGACGGAGTCCTGCCTCTTGAACCCCAACCGCAACCCGAGCCTGGACCGTGGCGGCATCGAGGAGCGGCTCCGGAGGTTCCTGGGCGCGAGGAAGGTGCTCTGGCTCGGCGACGGGATCGCCGGCGACGACACGGACGGGCACGTCGACGACCTGACGCGCTTCGTGGCGCCGGGGTGCGTCGTCACGGCCGTCGAGGAGGACGAGCGCGACGAGAACCACCGCCCACTGCGCGAGAACCTCGAGCGCCTGCGCGGCATGCGCGACGCGTGCGGCCGGCGGCTCGAGGTGGTGGAGCTGCCCATGCCGCCGCCGGTCCACCACCAGGGCCAGCGCTGCCCCGCGAGCTACATGAACTTCCTCATCGCGAACCGCGCCGTGCTCGTGCCGACCTTCCGCTCCGAGCGCGACCGCCGGGCCCTCGGCATCCTCGGCGAGGTCTTTCCGGGCCGGAAGGTGGTGGGGATCGACTGCGTGGACATGGTCTGGGGCCTCGGGGCCGTGCACTGCGTGACGCAGCAGGAGCCGCGGTGAGTCGCCGCCGCATGGCGCTCCTCAGGCGAGGATGCCTGCCCGCGCTCCTCGGGGCGCCACGCCCGCCCGGCGCCGGCCGCGGCTCGAGCCGGAGCTACTCCTCCCGCAGCCATTCCATGCGCCAGGTGCCCTCGAAGGTGCCCTGGTCCGCCTGAGCCCCTCGCATGCGAGCCTCGAGGCGCGTTCCGGCGACCGACTCCGGGCTCCGAACGTGGCCTTCCAGGCGGAGGTTCCAATCGGCCTCGCGGCACCGGATGAGGATGGTCGGCGGGCCCTGACCCGACTGCCAGATCTCCCCGTAAATGGGGGCCTCCGGGGGCTTGTGTCCGTACGGGGAGCTCATCGCAACCGAGACCAGCTCCACGTCCTCGATGTGCCGGGGCTCCTCGGGGTCCTTGACCCACGCGAGCCGCACCGCGGCGTGATGGGAGGGCATGGGAAGAGGCTCGTGAGTCAGGGCCTTGTGCACATCGGTGTAGGTCAGCTTCCAGATGCCCGCGCGGATCGTGTGGCTCGAGCAGCCCATGGAGCCGCACAGCAAGGCGAGCGAGATCCAGCGTAGTACTCTCGGGTCGTTCATGGTCAGCCTCCGTCGTTCCAGTCGGGATGGGTGCCTGCCCCCTTCACGGGCCCAGCGTCAGGTCCCCGCTCGCCGGTGCCTTCCTCCGCAGCGGGACCAGCCAGCTCCCGCGCGTCGGATCGATCTCGAAGCCGCTCTCCTCGAGGGCTCGAGGGTGCCGCGACGTCGAGGCGTGCGGGGCGCGCCCGTTCGCTTCCGGCCGGGTCGCGTCCGTGCCCTCTCCCTCGGGCGGCGGGCGGGTGGGGCGGTCGAAGTGCGACGGGCGCATCTCGGGCGCAAACCCATGGACGCGATCCAGGGCCTGGCGGGTGATGTCCTTGCCGTCCTCGAACTGGGGGTCGGTGAGCACGTGGGCTCGCAGGAAGAGGTAGAGGTTCTTGGTGGACTTCTCGGTGGTCTCGGAGCGGAAGAGCCTTCCCAGGAGCGGGATGTCGCCGAGGAGCGGGACCTTCGCGACGCTCTTCGCCCGCGACTCGCGGGTGAGTCCCCCGACGACGAAGATGTCGCCGTCCGGCACGGTCACCTGCGAGGTGATCTCCTTGTCGAGGATCGGAGGCAGCCTCGTCCTGTCGGGCGTCTCCTCCTCCTCGAACTCCGACGCGGTCAAGGAGAGGTCGAGGAAGACCGCGCCGCCCGGATTGATCGTGGGGTACACGTCCAGGAAGATCCCCGCATCGGCAGACGTCTGCACGTCCCGCGTCAACGGAGAGCCGGCGCCGCCCCCGACGCCCACGATCTCCGGCGTCGTCACGAAGACCTGTCTCGCGATCTTGATCGAGTTCAGCCGGTTGTCATCGGCGACGACGAAGGGCGTGGCGACCACCTTGGCCTCGCTCTGGCGCTCGAGGAAGTGGACGAGGGCCGGGAACTTGCCATCCTTCATGATCGCGAGCAGGGCCCCGTGACCCCCGATGGCCTCGGGGAGCACCCGGTCGAACCTCCCCGGGTCGAGAGGCGTCCCGAAGGAGGATGCGGCGAGCGGACGCGTGCCGCGGTTGCCCGGCTCACCGGCGAGGAGCTCGATGGTCTGGTCGAGCGCGCTCGACGCTCGTACCTCGACGAGCGCAGCCTCGAGGATGACTTGCCTCCGCTTGACGTCGATCTCCGCGAGGATCTCCACGACCTCGGCATAGTCCTCCGGGTCAGCCTGGATGAGGAGGGAGTTCGTCTCCACGTGCGGCACGATGAAGATCTCCGGGGGCTCGTCCCCGGGGCCCGCGTTCCGAGAGGGCGGGGAGGCGACCCCAGGTTGAGGCGTTCGCCGCCCCGCGCCGCGCTCGCCGCCCCGCCGGTCGAGCCCGTCGCGAGTCCCGAGCCCCGGGCGGCCGGACGGGCCGACGCGGGTCGTCCCTCCGGCGCCGAGGAGGTCCTGCAGGTCCAGCGCGACTTCCTCGGCCTTGAGGAACCGCACCTGGTAGACGTGGATCTTCTCCCGTTTCCGGGTCGGGCGGACGTCCATCTCGCGGACGAGCATGCGGACGTCCTTGAGGTCGCTCTCCGAGTAGGTCTCGACGACGACCTTCTGCGTCCTCGAGTCCGCGAAGAGTCGGGTGGCGAACGTCGGGTCCGGCTCCCTCGTCGCCCCCGGCACCGGCGTCCCCGCCGGCGCCGCCGGGATCCTCGGGGTCCCGCCGCGCGGCGCCCGAGGCTGTCGGCCCTGCGCCTTCTTCCCGACGAAGTCCTCGATGAACTGCGCGAGCTTCTGGGCGTCGGCATGCTCCAGGTCGATGATCTCGACGATCCGGTCGGGCTTCTCGGACGGCACGTCGATGACGTGCAGCAGCTTCTTGAGGTATTGGAGCATCCCGAGCTTCGCCTTGACGATCACCGTCATGGACCCCTGGACCTCGACGATGCTGAACGCCGGGGAGCTCGCTCCGGTCTTGCTCCCCGCGATGAGGTCCTTCAGGGCCGTGATCGCGGCCTGCGGCGCCACGTGTTTCAGCGTGAAGACCATCGACGCGACCTCGTCCGCCTCGAAGTCGGGGGTTCCCCTCTCTTTCCCGTCCGCGCCCACGTCCAGGGGGCTCCCACCCGGGGTCAGCTTGATGACCCGGTCGTCGTCGGGAAGCCTCCCTTCCGCCTTCGGCCCTCGGATCGATTCCACGCGGAAGACCTCGCTGCCGCTCGGAAGCCTCTGGCGCTCGACGTGGAAGTGATTGGTCTTGAGGATCTCGATGACCACCTCGGGATCGGTGACGTCGATCGGCGCGGTGACGGTCAGAGTCGTCTCGAGGATCTGCCTTTCCGTGGAGTCCACGAGCACGGGCAGCCTGGTGCAGTCCGACAGGAAGCGCAGGAACCCGAGGACGGGAATGTCGCCTTCCGAGATGCGGCCCTCGAGCCTCGCCTCCGCGATCTCGTCGCCGGCGGGAAGGGCCGTCCTGGCGGAGAGCGCGGCGAACAGCACGAGCAACTGTGGACAGATGGCGGGATGTCGGCGATGTCGAGACAGCATGGCAACGCTCCCCGGCCAGGTTGGCCGGTCTGAGGTCTTCGGACTTGCGTCGCGGAGGTGAGCGCCTGAGTGGCGCGCCCGACGGCGCTGCGGAGCGGATGGCAAGCGGCGGGCCACGACCGCGCGATGGGCCACCCCCCGTCGGCTACTGAATGGCGCAGAGCGACTTACCCACGCACTGGCGGGGGAGCCGGGCGGGTCGCGGAACCGCGATGAGTTTGAAATCCACACACTCGGACGAGGAAAGTCCGGGCGTGGCTGGCGTCCTACCCGCTGGTCCCGCTCACCTCGCCCTGCCCCGTGTGCCCAGGGTGTGCGTCAAGCGGGGCTGACGGGCAAGTCGCTGGATTGGCAATGCGGGCGTGGTTCAAGAACCGCGGTTCAGAACGACGCCGCAATGCGACCTCAGGCCAGGACGTCCCGCACCACCTGCCCGTAGACGTCGGTGAGCCGGAAGTCGCGGCCCGCGTAGCGGTACGTGAACCTCTCGTGGTCGAAGCCCAGGACGTGAAGGATCGTGGCGTGCAGGTCGTGGACGTGGACGACGTCCTCGAGGGCCTTGAAGCCGAACTCGTCGGTCTCGCCGTGGACGCATCCGCCCTTGACGCCGCCGCCGGCGAGCCACACCGAGAACCCGTAGGGGTTGTGGTCGCGGCCCTGGCCTGGGGCGCCCGAGTCCTTGAGCTCGACCGTGGGCGTGCGGCCGAACTCGCCGCCCCAGAGGACGAGGGTGTCCTCGAGCATCCCGCGCCCCTTCAGGTCCTTGAGGAGGGCCCCGATGGCCCGGTCCGACTCGCGGGCGAGCCGCCGGTGGTTCTCCTCGATCTGCTCGTGGTTGTCCCAGGGCTGCCCCGCGCCGTGCCAGAGTTGCACGAACCGCACACCGCGCTCGAGGAGCCTCCTCGCGATGAGGCACTGGCGCGCCTGCACGCCCTCGCCGTACATGTCGAGGACGTGCCTCGGCTCGCGCGAGAGGTCGAAGATGTCGGCGGCCTCCATCTGCATGCGGTAGGCGAGCTCGAAGGACTGGATCCGGGCCTCGAGCCGGGCGTCCTCGGTCCGCTCCCGCGCGTGCTCCTCGTTGAGCTCCAGGAGCAGGTCGAGCTGCCGGCGCTGCGCGCCCAGCGACGCGTGGCCGCTCCGGATGTGCTCGATGAGCTTCTCGACCCGCGACTGCTGCGTGTCGATGAAGGTCCCCTGGTAGACGCCCGGCAGGAACCCCGACTGCCAGTTCTCCGCCTCCTTGATCGGGTAGCCGCCGGGGCACATGGCGATGAAGCCCGGCAGGTTCTGGTTCTCCGTGCCGAGCCCGTAGGTGACCCAGGAGCCCACCGAGGGGCGGCTCATGACGGCGTCGCCGCAGTTCATGAGCATCAGCGACGGCTCGTGGTTGGGCAGCTCGGCGCGCATCGAGCGGATGACCGCGATCTCGTCGATGGACTCGGCGACATGCGGGAAGATCTCGCTCACCTCGATCCCGCACTTGCCGTGCCGGTGGAACTTGAACGGGGAGGGGAACGCGGCCCCGGTCTTGCGCTCGGTCTGGAGGTTGGGCACGGGGAGCGGCTTTCCACGGTAGCGCTCGAGGGCCGGCTTGGGGTCGAAGGTGTCGACGTGGGAGGGGCCGCCGTTGACGAAGAAGTGGATCACCCGCTTCGCCCGCGGCGCGAAGTGGGGCACTCTGGGCGCGAGGGGCCGCACGGCGCCGGCGGCGCGAGCGGCGCCGGCAGCTCCGGCAGCGGGAGCACCGCCGGCGGGGCCGGCGAAGAGACCCGCGTCGCCCAGGACCTGGGCGAGCGCGAGGGCCCCGAGGCCCATGCCGCACCGGTGGAGCATCTGGCGGCGGGTGAGGGGACGGGCCGGAGGGAAGGGGTGGGGACTCATGGCGAGCGGCTCCATCGATCAAGTCAATCCACGAAGACGACCTCGTTGGCCATCAAGAGCACGTGTCCGTAC
>JACQVW010000433.1 GCA_016209535.1 Planctomycetota bacterium
CCCCTCGATCCCGCGGAGGATGACCAGGCTCCGGTCGCCCTCCTCGAGCTCGTCGATGGCGGCGGCGACGGCCTCGCGGGCCTCCTGGCGGACGAGGCGGCGGACGGCCTCGGTGGTGGGGGCGGGCAGGGCGTCCACGGGGTCGCGGAGGTCGGTGCCGGCGTCCCAGGCCGGCGCCGCGGCGCGGCCCGGCTTGCCGCGGATGTGCTTCGCCACGAGGTCGTTCACGCGGTAGAGGAGCGTCGTCGAGAGGAACTTGAGGAAGACGGGCGTGTGCCGGCCCTCCCGCGGAGGGAGGTCGGGGAGGCGCGGGAGGGCCACGAGCCACACGTCGTTCACGACGTCCTCGGGGTCGTAGAGCGACCACAGCGGCCTCGCGAGGCGGTAGCGGGCGTTCGCGATGAGGAGCGGGGTGAAGCGCTTCACGAGCCACTCGAGGCTCTCCCGGTCCCCCGCCTTGGCTCGGCGGACGTGAAGGGTCGTTGCGTCCTCGGGCACGGGCCTTGTCGGACCTCCTGAAAGCCTCTTGAAAGGGTACCCACCGGAGCGCGCTTCGGGTCTAATGTCCGACGACCCCTCCTCCGCAGAGCATCGCGACGGCGCGGCGCTCGCGGGCGGGGGCGATAGTGCCCGAAGGCTCCGATGCAGGACCATCGTAGCGGCGAGTCGCCGGGGATCGTCAACGCCTTTCTGAACGCCTACCTCGCGGACCAGATGCGCGGCGAGGTCCGGTCCCTCGCGAGCTACCAGGCCGACTTCCCCGGCCACGAGGCCCTCATCGAGCGTGAGCACGCCCGCCTCACCGGGGCCGGCGGGCCGGAGCCGGCGAGCGAGATCGAGACGTTCGCCGCCGGCCGGGGGCCCGGCGCCGAGCGGCCGCCCGAGCGGATCGGGCCTTACAGGATCCTCTCGGTCCTCGGCTCGGGCGGCATGGGCGTGGTCTACCTGGCCGAGCAGTCGGAGCCCATCCGGCGCCGGGTCGCCTTGAAGCTCATCAAGCTCGGGATGGACACGAGCGAGGTCATCGCGCGTTTCGATGCGGAGCGGCAGGCCCTCGCCCTCATGAGCCACGAGAGCATCGCCCGGGTGCACGACGCGGGGACGACGCCCGAAGGGCGGCCCTACTTCGTCATGGAGCACGTACCCGGGATCCCCATCACCCGGCACGCGGACGAGCGGGGCCTCGCGGTCCGCGACCGGCTCGAGCTCTTCATCCGGGTCTGCGACGGCGTGCAGCACGCTCACCAGAAGGGCATCGTGCACCGCGACCTGAAGCCCTCCAACGTTCTCGTGACGCTCGACGGCGACCGTCCGGTGCCGAAGATCATCGACTTCGGCGTGGCGAAGTCCCTCGACCGGCGCCTCGCCGGGCGCTCCCTCCTGACGGAGCGTGGCCAGATCATCGGCACGCCGGAGTACATGAGCCCCGAGCAGGCCGGCGACGACGCCCTCGACGTGGACACGCGGAGCGACATCTACTCCCTCGGCGTCCTCCTCTACGAGATCCTGACGGGCGTCCTGCCCTTCGATTCGCAGACCTTGCGGCGCGGCGGGTATGCCGAGATCCAGCGCACGATCCGCGAGGTCGAGCCCGCGAAGCCCAGCGCGCGCTGGAGCGGCCTCGGCGAGCGGTCCGCGGCCGCGGCGGAGCGGCGCGGCACGGACCCGCGGGCGCTGCGCCGCGAGCTCCGGGGGGACCTCGACTGGATCGTCATGAAGACCCTCGAGAAGGACCGCTCCCGCCGCTACGCCTCGGCCTCGGAGCTCGCGGCGGAGGTGCGCCGCCACCTGAGCTGCGAGCCCGTGCTCGCCGGGCCGCCGAGCTGGACCTACCGGGCCCGCAAGCTCGCCTGCAAGCACCGCGCCGGGCTCGCGGCATCGCTCGCGGCGGCCGCCCTCGTGGCCCTCGCGGCCTTCGGGACCTTCGAGGCCGCCCAGCGCCGCCACCGCCGGGAGCGCGAGGCCGCGTGCCGGATATTCCTCGAGGAGGGCCGGCGGCGCGCGGCCGAGCAGGCCGAGGTCCGCGGGAGGCTCGCGGGCCTCGAGCGCGAGGCCGCGGAGGCGGAGCTGCGCCTCCCGGCCTGGTGGCCCGTCTGGCGCCTCGGCGAGCTCCTCGAGACGCGGCGGAGCGTCCGGGAGGCCGAGGCCGCCCTCGAGGAGGCCTTCGACGGGGCCGCGCTGGGCTTCCGCCGCGCCGCCCAGGAGGCGCCGGCCGGCTCGCCCCTCGCCCTCGAGGCGCGCCGCGCGCTCGAGGACCTCTACTGGCGCCGCTACGCCGAGAGCCTGCGCGAGGGCTCGCTAGCGCTCCGGCCCGAGCTCTTCCGGAGCCTCGTCGACTCGGTCGGTCTCGGCACCTACGCCGCGAGGCTCGAGGGGGGGAAGGTCGCGATCGAGAGCGACCCGCCCGGCGTCGGCGTCTTCTGCTTCCGCTACGAGCCGCACCAGGGGAGGCTCTTCCCCGTGCCCTTCGACCCTCGCCGCGGCCGCGGCGAGCCCGCGAAGGGCCTCCTCGGCGGGCCCTTCCTCGCCGTCGACCGCGTCTGGGACGCGAGGCTCTCGAGCTTCCGGGCCGGCGACCGCATCCTCGAGGTCGGTGGCCGCGCCGTGCGCCTCGAGGGGGACCTGGCGGCGGCGGCCGAGCAGGCGGGCGCCAGCGAGGCGCTCGACGTGAAGGTGCTGCGGGCCGGCGAGACCCTCGCGCTCTCCTGGACGCCTTTCCCGCGGCGGGACGAGCCGGCGGCGGGCGCGGCCGCGGAGCCTCGAGAGCTCTTGAGCTTCCTCCACCAGTGCGGCTTCACGCTCGCGGCCTACCCCCTCGACTTCTCCGAAGGGTGCCTGCTCGGATCGACGACCTCCGGGAAGCCGCTCGAGGTCGACCTGCCGCGCGGCAGCTACCTCCTCGTCCTCCGGTGCGAGGGCTTCCGCGACGCGCGGTACCCCGTCGCCGTGCCGGCGCCGGAGGAGGAGGTGCAGGCGGTCCGCGTGCGCTTCTTCGCCGAGGACGAGATCCCGCCGGGCTTCGTCTACGTGCCCGAGGGCCCCTTCGCCGGAGGCCAGGGCGGCGAGGGCCAGGAGATCCTCCAGAGCCTCGCCCCGGTGCGGGCGCACGTGCCGGGCTTCCTGATCGCGCGCCTCGAGGTGACGCTCGGCGAGTACCTCGAGCTTGTGAACGATCCGGAAGTGCTGTCGAGGATGGACGCCGAGGGCAAGGTGGCTCCCGAGGCATCCCGGGACATCCCGGGGCTCCCCCTCGAAGCCTTGGGACCGGAAAAGGTCCAGCTCGTGCCGGTCCAGGTCTCCGGAGCCCAGGGCCGGAGGCTCCTCTTCCACCGATCCGCCGACGGCAAGCGCTGGGAGTCTCTCGTCCAGGACTTGAGCCAGCCCGTCCTGGGCGTTTCCATGCTCGCCGGCCTCGAGTACGCCCGCTGGCTCACGCGCACGAAGGGGCAGGGCCGCTGGCGCTTCCGCCTCCCCACGGACCTCGAGTGGGAGAAGGCGGCCCGGGGAGCGGACCGGCGGACCTACGTCTGGGGCTCCGAGCCGGTCTGGAGCTTCTGCCGCTCGGGGAAGGGCAGCTTCGAGAGGGGGCACTGGAAGGCGAAGAACCGGCCGGGGCCCGGGGACGCCTTCCCCGCCGACGTGAGCCCCTACGGCGTGCGCGACATGGAGGGCTCCGCCTGGGAGCCGACGACGGGCGTCACGATCCCGGGCCGCGGCTACACGGCGATGCGCGGGGGCAACTGGTTCACCTCGGACGACTTCTTCTTCAAGCTCGTCACCCGGAACGGCCGCCTGCCTCACGAGGCCGACATCGACGCCGGCCTGCGGATCGTGGCGGAGCTGACGGAGCGCTGAGCCCCGGCACGGCGGGAACTCCACGCAGTCCACGCTGCCCCGGCCGCGCGGGCCGAAGCCGCAGTCGGCGTCGCCGGAGGCGCGCGCGTAGTCCGCCGCGCTGGGGGTAGGGTCGGGCGGCGGAGCCCGGCCCAGGAAGAGGTAGCCCAGGATCGCCGAGGCGTCGGAGATATCGCGCACTCGGTCCCCGTTCGAGTCGGCGGCCTCGAGGCAGGGCGGCGCGTCGGCCCCGAGGAACAGGTAGCCGAGGACGGCGATGGCGTCCGTGATGTCGATGGCGCCGTTTGAGTCCGCGTCCCCTCGCACGAAGGGGCTCATGGGGGTCCCGAAGGTCCAAGTGGGCCCCTCGGTGCGCCGGCCGCCGTTTACGCAGACCACCTTCCAGTGGTAGCGCGTCCCCGTCGCGAGCCCCTCGGGCGCGAAGCTCGCGAGGTCGAGCTCCGCTGCGGTGGGCGCGGACGGCTGGGGCTCGCCCTCGGGCCACAGGAAGATCTCGTAGGTCTCGTCGCGCGCTCGCCGCTCCCAGGAGAGGAGCGGGCTCGCGAGGTCCAGGGGCCGATCGGCGCTCGCGGGGATCGGGTTCCTCGGCTCCGCGGGCTCGATGCCTTCCCCGTAGCGGGCGATCTGGTTCCGGAAGGGCCCCGTGGGGACCTCGGCGTTCTCGTCGAAGACGATCTCGGCCTCGTTCTCGACCACCGCCCCCGGGGGCAAGTCCGGCCGCGGGTAGACCTCGAAGGACACGTGGGCCACGCCGCGGGGGCTGTCCGCGGCCGTGTTCGGCGGCAGGAACCCTTCGGCGCCGTCCGTCTCGACGGCGTTCCCCTGGGCGTCGCGGGTGACGAAGCTCCAGACGAGCCGGCTCGCCTCGAGCCGCGCATCGACCGAGACGGACCAGCCGTCCTGGCGGCCAAGGTCGAGGTCGGCGCGCCAGGCCATGCCTCCCTGGCGCGAGAGCACCGGCTGGATCGGCGCCCCGGAGCTCGCGCCGAAGGGCGCCGTCTCGAGGGGGAGCGGCGTCATGTCCACCGGGTCCTGGAGGCCCACCTGGGCGGTCGTCACGCGCAGCGTGCTCGGGTCGAGCTCGGCGGGGAGGTCGTCCGCGATGCCGACCGTCTGGACCGCGGCGTTGGCCCGCGCCGGCTCGTTCTCGAGCTCGATCTCGTACGCGAGGAGCTCGTCGGGGCCGACGAGGTTCAGCTCGCCCTCGCCTTGACCCGGGTTGCCGGTCTTCTTGTTGGGGTCGAAGGAGCGGCGGAAGAGGACGCGGGCCTCGGCCATGCGGCCGAAGAGGTCCGCGGGAGGCCCGAGGGCGTGCGCTGGCAGTCCCTCGCCGCCGCAGGCGATGTCCTCGGGCACGCTCGCCGTGGCCGAGGGCTCGACGACGACATCGCGCAGGGCCGCCTCGCCGCCGGGCGCAGTGCTCACGCGCGTGGAGCCCACCGGCGCGAGGCCGTCGAGGCGCAGCTCGTAGGAGCGGCCGCCGCGCAGGCAGTCGAGGACGAAGACGCCGCCCCGGTCCGTTGTCCCCGTCGCCTCGATCCCGCCCCCGGGGCCGAGCCGGACCGCCGCCGCCTTCGCGCCCGCCACGGGGAAGCCATCGGGCGCCCGCAGCGCCCCGATCAGGGCCGCGCTCGGGAGCCCGGCCGCCTCCCGCGCCGCGAACCGGAAGAGGTCGTCGACCGAGGCCGCGTTGCCTCCGCGCCGGGCGAGGCGATCCGCGAGCCGGGCGAGCGCCGCGCCGAAGTCTCGCCAGGCGGGGCCGAGCGCCTCGAGGAGCCCCGAGCGCAGCTCGGGCCAGGCCTCGGGCGGCACGCCCTCCGGCGGCGGCTCCGCGTTCCAGTCGATCCGGTCCTCGCGGCCCGGGGTGAAGAGCCAGAGCTGGAAGTCCGCCGCGCAGTCATCGGGCGGGACCTCGTCGCCGCAGGGGTATCCGCAGAGGAAGGTCACGGGGATCTCCCCGGCCCCGCCCGCCGGCAGCGTGCCCGCGACGCCGCCCGGGTGCATGCCCAGGACGAGGAGCTCGCCTGGCTTGAAGTCCCGCTCGCCCTCGAGGCGGAGCTTGCAGCCGGCCGGCCCCACGAGCTTGAAGAGGGGCGCGTCCATCGGCTCGTCGCCCCGGTTCTCGTAGAGCAGCGTCAAGCGGCGCACGCGCCCGACGCGGTAGGTGCCCGCGGCGACCACGCTCGCCTCGAGGCGAGACCCCAGCGCGGCGCGGACGAGCTCGAAGGCGCCCGGGACGCGAGCCGTGTCGCCGCCCCGCGCCGCCACGAGGTCGTAGAGGCCGGCGGGAGCGCCGTGCACCGAGAAGGTCGCCTCGGCGAGGCCGGATCCGAGGACGCGGACCTCCGTCCCGTCGATCCTCGCCGCGCCGCCGGGGAGCTCGAGGGCGAACGCCGTCGAGTCATCGAACCCGCCGCCGCGCACCGCGGCCTGGACCGGCTCGCTCTCCGTCGAGGCCCTCGGCACGCTGAGGCCCGAGACCGCGAGCGGCACCGCCGAGGCCTCGAGGGTCAGCGCGTGGGGCTCCCCGGCGCAGTCCGTGGCCTCGACGAGCACGTAGCAGTCGCCCTCGCGGGTGTAGGGGATGGCGAGGCCCGACCTCTCGAGCTCGGGGCCGCTCGCGGCGAGGTCGAAGGCCGCCGGGGTGGGGAACGGGCCCCAGCGCGCGTAGACCGCGTTCCGGTGGTCCGGGTCGGCGTCGTCGAGGGTGAGGACGATGACCTCGCCGGCGCGGGTCGTGACCTTGTAGCAGGCGGCGCACTGCTCGGGCCCCAGGACGAAGCTCACCGGCGCGCCGAGGGGGATGGCTCGCGCCTCGGCGCAACCCGCAGGCGGCGGCGCCGGGAAGTGGAGCGTCACGGTCCAGTCGTCGATGAGGCCGCGGGTGCTGTAGCCCCCGCCAACGGTCGAGTTCCACCGGTAGAACCCGAAGGCGATCGCGCCGCCGCCGCCGAAGTCGGGGTGGCTCGTGGGCACGAAGTCCGTGGAGGTGATCTCCTCGAAGTCGGCGGCGACGAGGCCGGAGATCGACTTCGGGGTGCACGCCCCCTCAGGCGTCGCCAGAAATGGTCGGCGGACGAAGTACTTTCCGCCCTGAAGAAGAGCAGGGCCCGTGGCCTGGCCATCGCCGAAGCTCTCCTCGGGAAGGAGCCGCCGCGCCGACTCGCTGTAGTCGAGCGCCTCGATGGCCCCTTGGCTCGGGTCATACGCGGCGCTCGGCCTGATGTTGACGCCCACGACGAAGCCGTTGGGCCCGTTCACGGAGATATCCACCTGGCGGCAGGCGCCCGGACAGCCCTCGGCCCCGACCTGCTGCGCGCTGACCGACCCGCCGGCAAAGAGGAGGAACGGCTCGAGCGTCCAGTCCGCGTCGTGGAAGGTGTCGTCCGAGAAGCTCAAGCTGTCGCCGGCGAGCACCAGGCGGGCGGCGGCGGGGACGCCGAGGCCGGCGAGGCCGGCGCAGAGGAGGAGCGGGCCGAGCCTCGAGCCCCTTGCGCAGCGCTCACCCGACGCTTGTTCCCGTTTCGTCATGACCGCGACCCTCGCGAAGCCCATGGACCCGCATCGACACCCCGAGCCCGATTCTCCGGGGGCCCTCGGGGCCGGTCAACGTCGTTCTCGGCCGCCGCGTCGCGGCGCGCCAAGGCGACGCGGGGTGCGCCTCCCGGCCCGCCTCCTTGACGCGGCGCTCCGCGCCCCCGTAGCATGCTCGCCGCCCGCGGTGGAGCGGGCCGTGCAGCAGAGACCGAGAGTCACCGAGAGCCCCAGCGGAGACATCCCCGTGGCGCACCTTCCCCCCTCGGAGCCGCCGGCGAAGCAGGCCGCCGAGCACAAGCCGTTCGTCCCCCCCGAGTCGGAGGTCCCGGAGTTCACGCCCAAGGCGGTGGTCCTCGGGGCTGCCTTCGGGATCATCTTCGGCGCCGTGACGGTCTACCTCGCCCTGCGGGCGGGTCTCACGGTCTCGGCGTCCATCCCCATCGCGGTGCTCGCCATCGCCGTCTTCAAACGGATCGGCCGCTCGACGATCCTCGAGAACAACATCGTGCAGACCATAGGGTCCGCGGGAGAGTCGATCGCGGCCGGCGTGGTGTTCACGATCCCGGCTTTCCTCTTCATCGCGGAGGGCAGGGACTACTTCAACTACCTCCAGATCATGACGCTGGCCGCCGTGGGGGGCATCCTCGGCGTCCTCCTCATGGTGCCCATGCGCCGCGCGCTCATCGTGAAGGAGCACGGCGCCCTGCCGTACCCCGAGGGAACGGCCTGCGCGGAAGTCCTCGTCGCGGGCGAGAAGGGCGGCTCCATGGCCCGCATGGTCTTCGCGGGCTTCTGGGTGTCGCTCACGTACACGATCCTCCAGAAGGTCGGGCTGCTCTGGAAGGAGACCTTCCGCTTCGCGTCGGGGCCGGAGGCCGCGCACTACAAGAACGCGACCCTCACCTCCGAGGTGACGCCCGAGTACCTGGGCGTTGGGTACATCATCGGCCCGCGGATCGCGGGGATCATGGTCTCCGGCTCGGTCCTGTCGTGGCTCGCGCTCATCCCGCTCCTCTCGATGTTCGTCGGCGACGCCACCGTCAAGGCGGACCTGGCCAGGCTCGGCTTCACTCAGGTGTGGATCGACACCCACACGCCCGCCGAGTGGTTCTACCGCGCCTACATCCGCTACATCGGGGCCGGCGCGGTGGCCATGGCAGGGCTCTTGACGCTCTTGAGGACGATGCCCACGATCGTCGCAAGCGTGCGGGACTCCCTGCGCGACCTCCGCCAGGCGCGGGAAGGGTCCCTCGGGGGCGTGAAGCGCACCGAGCGGGACCTGCCCATGACCTGGGTCCTGGGCGGCTCCGTCGCGCTCGCGCTCATCATCGCGGTCCTCCCGAACCTCCCGGCAGGCGGTTTCCCCGCGAGCCTCCTCACGGGGCTCCTGATCCTCCTCTTCGGGTTCCTCTTCGTGGCGGTGTCCTCGAGGATCGTAGGGCTCATCGGCTCCTCCTCGAACCCCATCTCGGGCATGACCATCGCCACGCTCCTCGGTACGTGCCTCATCTTCCTCAGCCTCGGCATGAGCGGGGACGCCTACCAGGGCGCGGCGTTGTGCGTCGGCGCGATCGTGTGCATCGCGGCGGCGAACGCCGGTGCCACCTCGCAGGACCTGAAGACGGGCTTCCTCGTGGGGGCGACTCCGATCCGGCAGCAAGTGGGCCTGGTGATCGGCGTCGTCGTGTCCGTGGGGGTGATAGGCCTCACCTTGGTCGGCCTCCACGAGTCCACCATGGGCCCCATCGGCGGCGAGAAGCTGCCGGCGCCGCAGGGTACGCTCATGGCGACGATCATCAAGGGCGTCCTCTCGCGGGACCTGCCCTGGGGCTTCATCGTGGTGGGGGCGGCCCTCGCCCTCGTGGTCCAGCTCTGCGGCGTCTCGGGCCTGGCCTGGGCCGTCGGTGCGTACCTGCCGATCTCGACGACGTTCCCGATCTTCGTCGGGGGGGCCATGCGGTGGCTCTCCGACAGGATCCGGGGCGAGAAGGAGGAGAGCGAGCTCTCCTCGGGCATGCTCTTCTCGACGGGGCTCGTGGCGGGCGGGTCCATCGCGGGGCTGCTCGTGGCCATCGTGGGCTCTCTCGAGAGCATGAAGGAGGGCCTCGAGAGGGCAGGGGTCGGGAAGTCGCTCGACCTCTTCAGCTTCGTGGGCCACGAGGCCTCCTGGAGCGCCCTCCTCTTCTTCGCCATCCTCTGCGCCATCCTCGTCCGCAAGTCCTTGAAGAAGCTGGAGGCCTGAGCCTTGGCCGCCGGCCTGCCCAGCTTCCACCCCCACGTCCCGCCATCGGAGTCGCCGCCGGAGCTCACGCTTCGGTCCCTCGTGCTCGGCGCTGTGCTCGGGGTCGTCTTCGGCGCGGCATCGACATACCTTGCGCTCCGCGTGGGCCTCACGGTGTCGGCCTCGGTGCCCATCGCCGTGATCGCCATCGCCCTCTTGAAACGCCGCGCGGGCCAGCGCGCGATCCTCGAGCACAACATCACCCAGACCGTGGGAAGCGCCGGCGAGTCCGTCGCCGCGGCGGTGGTCTTCACCGTGCCGGCCTTGATCTTCCTCGGCTACCCCCTCGAGGTCGGCCTCGCGACCCTGATCGCGCTCACGGGCGGCGGCCTCGGCGTGCTCCTCATGGTGCCCCTGCGCCGCTACCTGATCGTCAAGGAGCACGGCGTGCTGCGCTATCCCGAGGGCCGCGCCTGCGCCGAGATACTCATGGCGGGCGAGAAGGGGGGCACGTCGGCGCGGAAGGTGTTCGTGGGCATGGCGGCCGGCGCCGGCTTCAAGGCGCTCCAGGCCCTGCTCGGCGCGGTGAAGCTCTCGGCCGGCGCGGGCCTGAACTTCTACAAGGGCGCGTCCGTAGCGTGCGACTTCGAGCCGCCGCTCCTCGGCGTGGGCTACATCCTCGGGTACCGCACGTCGGTCATGATGGTCAGCGGGAGCTTCCTCGCATCCTTCGTGCTCGTGCCCCTCGTGCTCTTCTTCGGCGCGGGGCTCTCGCAGCCCTTGCCGCCGGGCACGGACCTGATCAGCTCCATGACCGGCAAGGCCGTGTGGGAGAGCTACGTGAAGCACATCGGCGCGGGCGCCGTGGCGGCGGGAGGGATCCTCGGGCTCCTGCGCGCGCTGCCCGCGATCGTCTCGAGCTTGCGCGCCTCCACAGCCTCGCTCTTGGGGGGCGGCGCTGGGGCCGCATCGGGCCTTCGCACGGACCGGGACGCGCCCCTGGGCCTCCTCGTCCTCGGCGTGCTCGGGATCGTGGCCTTCATCGCCCTCTGGCCCGCCTTCCACATGAACCTCCTCGGGGCTGCGCTCATCGTCTTCCTGGGGTTCCTCTTCGCCGTCGTGTCGTCGCGCATCACGGGAGAGGTGGGCTCGACCTCCTGCCCCCTCTCGGGCATGACCATCGGCGTCCTCATGGCCACATGCGGCGCCTTCCTCCTCGCCGGCTGGGAGGGCTCCGCGTACGCGCGCCTCGCCCTCATGGTCGGGGCGGTCGTGTGCGTGGCGATCTCGAACGCTGGCACCTGCTCGCAGGATCTGAAGACGGGCCACCTCGTGGGCTCGACGCCGGTGCGGCAGCAGGGCGCCCTCTTGATCGGCGTCCTCACGTCGGTCCTCGCCGTGGGGTGGACGGCCTATCTCCTGAACCTCACGGAGACGCGGGAGACGCCGGTCGAGGCCGCGCACAGGGTGGCCCCGCAGGTCCTGGAGCGCGGCGGCGACGCCGCGAGCCGCGAGGACGGCAAGGTCTACCGCTTCGTGAGGCTCTCGGCCGAGGATGCGCCGCCGGGCATGGGCGTCGGCAACTACCTCGTCGACGAGGCCACGGACGAAGTGCGCTATCGGCGCGACGACGGGATCGGCTCCGGCCGCCTCCAGGCGCCGCAGGCGAAGCTCATGAGCGTGGTCATCGATGGGCTCCTCACGCGCACGCTGCCCTGGGACCTCATCCTGGTGGGCGTCGCCATCGCGCTTTTCGTCGAGCTCCTGGGCTTCCGGTCGCTCACCTTCGCCGTGGGGGTGTACCTGCCCCTTGCCTCCACGCTGCCCGTGTTCCTGGGAGGCCTCGTACGGCGGCTCGCGGACCGGCGCTACGGCCGTGCCCCCGACGCGGACGACGAGCCCGAGGGCACGCTCTACTGCTCGGGGCTGATCGCGGGCGCGTCGATCCTCGCGATCCTCGCCACGCTCCTCGCGTTCGATACGAAGAGGTTCGACGCGGACAACGGGTACCACAAGACCGTGGCCGTCCTCAGCGGGCTCTCCGGTTGGCTCGACGCGACGCTGGGCACCGTCAAGGGCCTCGTCTCCTTCGCCCCGAGCGACGTCCTCTTCTTCCTCGTCCTCGGTGCGCTCGGCCTCCTGATCTTCCGCGCGGCCCGCGGCGCGGGCGGGCGCTCGGCCCCATGAGCCCCGAGGCGGCGATCGCCGTCCGCGCCGCCGGCCCCGAGGACCTCCGCCACGCCGACGCGATCTCCGAGGCCATCCGCCGCGAGGTGGAGGGGGGCGCGATCGGCATGGCGCTGCGGCCGCCGGAGCTGATCCGCGAGAAGATGCTCTCGGGAGACGCCGCCATCGCGCTCTCGGGCGACCGCTGGGCCGGCTTCTGCTACATCAGCCCCTGGGAGGGGGGCAGGTTCGTCTCCACCTCGGCCCTCATCGTGGAGCCGAGCTTCCGCGGCCGCGGCGTGGCGAGGCTCCTCAAGCGCGAGTCGCTCCGCCTGGCCCGGGAGCGCCACCCCGCGGCGCGCCCCTTCGGCCTCACGACCTCTCCCGCCGTCGCGAAGGTGAACCTCGAGCTCGGCTTCCGCGAGGTCAGCTACCGGGAGATCACCCGCGACCCGGGCTTCTGGAAGGGCTGCGAGAGCTGCCCGCTCCACGCCACGCTCACCGCCAACCGCGGCGAGAGCTGCCACTGCAAGGCGTTCGTCCTGTGATTCCCGCCTGTCCGGAAACGAACACTTTTCATCCCCTGCCTGCGTGGTAAGCTGCCTCGCTCGCCGCCCTCCACGACACGACGAAGGAGACCTAACGAGCATGCGCTGCACCCCAAGGAGCATCGTCCTCTGCGCTTCCATCGCCGCGGCCGCGTCCGCCGCCGCGGCCGCCCTGGCGCCCGCGGGGCTCCTCGCCGACGAGGGCATGTGGCTCTTCAACCGCCTGCCGGTAAAGCAGCTCGAGGAGCGGCACGGCTTCGCGCCGGCCGAGGGCTGGGCCCTGCACCTGCAGCGCTCGGCCGTTCGGCTCTCGAGCGGCGGCTCGGGCTCCTTCGTCTCTCCCGACGGGCTCGTGATGACGAACCACCACGTGGGCTCCGATGCCCTCCAGAAGCTCAGCACGAAGGAGCGGAACCTCCTGGAGACGGGCTTCCTGGCGAAGACCCGCGACGAGGAGCTCCGCTGCCCCGACCTCGAGATCCTGTCGCTGGTCGAGATCGCGGACGTCACGGGCCGCGTTAACGGCGCCGTGCCGGCCGGAGCCGACGCGGCGGCGGCCAACAAGGCGCGGCGCGAGATGATGGCCACGATCGAGAAGGAGTCGAAGGACGCGACGGGCCTCCAGAGCGAGGCCGTGACCCTCTACCAGGGAGGCGAGTACCACCTCTACCGGTACAAGCGCTACGCCGAGGTGCGGCTCGTCATGGCGCCGGAGACGAGCATCGCCTTCTACGGCGGGGACGTGGACAACTTCGAGTTCCCGCGCCACGACCTCGACATCTGCTTCTTCCGCGTCTACGAGGACGGGAAGCCGGCCAAGGTCGAGCGCCACCTGCGCTGGAGCCCCAAGGGGACTCGCGACGGCGACCTCGTCTTCGTCGCGGGGCACCCGGGGAGCACGCGGCGCCTCAACACCGTCGATCATTTCCGGTTCCTCCGCGATCTCGAGTACCCCTCGCGCCTCGCGACCCTGGCGCGCCGCGAGGTCACGCTCGAGCAGCTCTCGATCCGCGGTGCCGAGGAGGCGAGGATCGCGCGCGACGAGCTCTTCGGCGTGCAGAACTCGCGCAAGGCGCTTCGGGGCGTCCTGGCAGGGCTCCTCGACCCGGCGATCCTCACCGCGAAGTCGGCCGCCGAGGCGGAGCTTCGAGCCCGCGTGGCCGCCGAGCCGAAGCTGGGAGCTTCGCTCGAGGACTGGAGCAGGATCGCCCAGGCCCGCCGGGCCTTCGCCCAGTTCTACGACGAGTACCAGCTTCTCGAGTCCGCGCGCGCCTTCTGGTCGGAGCTCTTCGGGAAGGCCCGGACCCTCGTGCGGCTTGCCGATGAGAGGGAGAAGCCCAACGCCGAACGGCTCCCGGGCTACCGGGAATCGGACATGGAGACGCTCGAGCTGAACCTCTACTCGCCGGCGCCGATCTATCCGCAGCTCGAGAGAACGACGCTCGCCGACTCCCTCACGCAGCTCGCGGCCTACCTCGGCGCGGAGCACCCGCTCGCGCGCATGATCCTCGCCGGCAAGGCACCCATCGATCGCGCGGCGGAGATCGTCGGGGGCACGAGGCTCCTCGACGTGGAGGCACGCCGCGAGCTGGCGAAGGGCGGCAAGGCCGCCGTCGCCGCCTCCGCGGACCCCATGATCGCCCTCGCCCGCACCGTCGATCCCTACGCCCGAGCGGCGCGGCGCAAGTTCGAGGACCTCGTCCAGGGTGTCGAGCGCGAGGCCTACGGGAACATCTCGCGCGCGGTCTTCGCCATCAAGGGGACGGAGGTGTACCCCGACGCCACGTTCACCCTCCGCCTCGCCTTCGGCGTGGTCAAGGGATGGAACGAAGCGGGGCAGGACGTGCCGGCGTTCACCACGATGGGCGAGGCCTTCGCGAAGCACGACGCCCACGAGGGGAAGGAGCCCTTCAAGCTCCCCGAGAGCTGGCTGGAGGCTCGAGACAGGATCGATCCGCGGACGCCCTTCAACTTCGTCTCCACGGCCGACATCATCGGCGGCAACTCGGGGAGCCCCGTCGTGGACAGGAGGGGCGAGCTCGTGGGGATCATCTTCGACGGCAACATCCACTCGCTGGTCCTCGACATCTCCTACACCGAGGAGAAGGCGAGGGCCGTCTCGGTGGATTCGCGGGCCATCCTCGAGGCCTTGCGGAAGGTCTATGGCGCCTCGGCCCTCGCCGACGAGCTGGAGGGCAAGCCTCGCGGGGCGCGCTGAGGAGGCGTCCCATGGACCTGGGCCTCGCGGGCGAGGTGGCGGCGGTGGTGGGGGGCGCGAGCGGCATCGGGCTCGCCGTCGCGCGGCTCTTCGCCGCGGAGGGGGCTCGCGTGGCGGTCCTGGACGTCGACCCCGGCGTCGGGGAGGCCGCGGCGGCCATCGCCGCACCCGTACGTCATGCACTGGTGAGGGATCGGGGCCTTGGGGCCTTCGATGAGAAGGCTCTCAGCCGATCCCCGACGCGCGGCGGCGGCCGGCAGCCTCCATGCGGCCGAGGTGGAGCCGCGCCGGGCGCGCCTCCACGGGGGCCGCCACCTCCTTGAGGAGCTGTGCCGCGATGCCCTTCGCGTCGATCCCGAGCTCCTCCAGGATCTTCTCGCGAGCCCCGAAGGTCTGGAAGCGGTCGGGGATGCCGAAGCGGATCACGCGCGAGAAGGAGACCTCGAGGTCCGCGAGCTTCTCCAGGACCGCGCTCCCGAACCCGCCCATGAGCTGGTGCTCCTCCAGGGTGACTAGCGTATGGTGGTCGCGGGCGAGGACTCGGAGGATCTCCTCGTCGAGGGGCTTCGCGAAGCGGGCGTTGACCACCGTCACGGAGATCCCCTCTTTCTCGAGGATGTCCGCCGCCTTCCACGCCTCCTCCACCATGGCTCCGTAGGCGTGGAGCGCGATCCCTTCGCCTTCCCGGAGCACCTCGGCCTTCCCGAGGCGCAGCACGGGGTCCTTCGGCGGCGGGAGGCACGTCGGCACGTTGGCCTTGGGGTAGCGGATCGCGGGAACGAGCGTCGTCTGCTCCAGCGCAAGCTGGAACATACGCACGAACTCCTCGGCGTCCCGGGGCGCCATGAGGACCGTGTTGGGGACGCAGCGCAGGTAGGCGATGTCGAAGACGCCGTGGTGCGTCCAGCCGTCCTCCACGAGCCCCCCGCGGTCCAGGCAGAGGACGACGGAGTTCCCCTGGATGCAGGTGTCGTGGACGATCTGGTCGTAGGCGCGCTGGCAGAAGGTCGAGTAGACCGCGAAGACGGGCTTGAGCCCGCCGTAGGCCATGCCCGAGGAGAACGCGCCGCCGTGCTGCTCGGCGATCCCCACGTCGAAGTAGCGGTCCGGGAACTCCTTCGCGAAGTCGACGAGGCCGGTGCCGCCGGGCATCGCCGCCGTGACCGCCACGATCCGCCGGTCCTGGCGCGCCGCCGCGTGGATGGTCTCCTTGAAGACCTCGCTGTAGGTGACCTTCTTCCTCGACTCGATGCTCCGCTTCTCGATGCTCGGAGCGACCACGGGCTTCTGGGCCGCGGGCTCGGCCACGGGCGGCTCGGCGCTCGCCCGCATTTCGGGTTCGCCGAGGAAGTTCTTCAGGGCATGGTACTTGATCGGGTTCTTCGCCGCGGGCTCGTAGCCGTGCCCCTTGACCGTGTGGACGTGGAGGAGGACCGGCGTCACGATCGACTTCAGGTCCGAGAGGATCTCGATGAGCGACTCGAGGTTGTGGCCGTCGACGGGGCCGTAGTAGTTGAAACCGAGCTCCTGGAAGAGGAGCCCGGGCACGAGCGAGTGCTTCAGGGACTCGTGGATGTACTCGAGCCCCTCTTCGACCTTCCTCCCGAGGAGGGGGATCCTCGACAGGATCTCGTGGACGTCCTTCTTCAGGTCCTGGTAGAGCGGCTTGGCGCGGATCTTGTTGAAGTACTTCGAGAGGGCCCCCACGGAGACGTCGATGGACATCCGGTTGTCGTTGAGGACCACCAGGAGGTCCCGCTGGAGGTCTCCCGCGTGGTTGAGGGCCTCGAAGGCCATGCCCGCGGCGATGGCCGCGTCGCCCACGACGGCGATCGTCTTCGAGCCCCGGTGAAATACGTGGTCTGCCACGGCGACGCCGAGGGCGAGCGACGCCGCGGTGCCGGCGTGGCCGGCGTCGAAGAGGTCGAAGATGCTCTCGCGCTTGTTGCAGAAGCCCGCGATGCCGCCGTACGCTCTCAGCGCGTGGAAGCGGTCCTTCCTCCCCGTGATGAGCTTGTGAGGGTACGTCTGGTGGCTCACGTCCCAGACGAGGCGATCCTTCGGGAAGTCGAAGACCCTGTGCAGCGCGAGCGTGACCTCGACGGTGCCGAGGTTGGAGGCGAGGTGGCCGCCGTTCACGTTGACCACTTCCATGATCCTCTGGCGGATCTCCACGGCGAGCTGCTTGAGCTCGTCGAGGGAGAGGTCCCGCAGGTCATGAGGATGGTTCACGCGCGCGAGGACACTGGACATTTACGGCTCCTGTTGTCGGCGATCGTGACCGGGTGGGCCCGCCGCGGCCCGAGCTGGCGAGGCTCGCGATGGGCTAAGGACGTCCTCGTACGGGATTCACGAGCGATGGAACGCAGAGACCACCTCGGTTCAGCTCCCTCGGGAGAATCCTCAAGAGAAATCGAAGGGCTGGATGCGCACCTTCCCCACCGGATCCGAGGGGACCAACCGAAACGTCATGGATTCAGCACCTCCACGGCCGAGAAATGGTGCCATTGCACGCGGCGATTGTAAAGACGTTTTTTCGGGCCCTCCGTGGCCCGAGGGCCGAGAAAGAGCCGCCCGGGACAGCCCTGGGCCGCCGTGTATAATCGGTCCCCCTGATGGCCGCCCGATCGCCAAGGCCGGTGAGAGTGCTGTGGTTCGTGGAGCACCTCGCGCGCGAGCTCGATGTCGCGTGCGCGGTCAAATGCCTGGCCGAAGCGCGCTTCCCCGTGGACGTATGGATACGGAACATCTACCTCCACGCGCGCGACGTCCTCCTGGGCCCGCCACCGGACATCGTCGTCCACCCCTTCTTCTATTTCGCCGACGGGGCGCTGGGCACGCACCACTACGTGAGGGCCTGGCCGCGGGCCCTCCACCTCAACCTGGCCTGGGAGGAGCTCTTCTACAGCGCCAACGCCCGGATCAAGGGGCCCTCGGACGACTTCGCTCGGCGCCGCGTCCTGCACCATGCGTGGGGAGAGTCTTATCGGAGCTTCCTCGTCAAGCACGGCGTCCCGCCGGGTCACGTCTTCGTCAACGGCAACCCCGCCTGCCAGCTCTACGTGCCGCCGTACTCGCACATCCTTCCCGGGCGGTCCGAGCTGGCCGCGAGGCACGGGATCGACCCCGATGCCACCTGGGTCTTCATCCCGGAGAACTACCGGTGGGCCTTCACCTCCGAGAACAAGCTCCGGAAGATCGCCGCGTCCGCCGAGCACCACGGGCAGCTCCTCGAGATGAAGGAGCACTGCATCCGGTCGCTCGAGGTCCTCATGGGCTGGTGCGACCGCGCCGCGGCCCGGGGGGGCGCAGCGATGATCCTCCGCCCGCGGCCTGCGACGAACACGCAGCACATGCTCGAGTTCCTCGAGAGGACCGTGGGGCGCGCCGCCTCGGGGTTCCACGTCACGAAGGACGGCACCGTGCGCGAGTGGATCCTCTCCAGCGACGCGGTCCTCTCTTCCTTCTCGACGAGCCTCATCGAGGCCTCGATCGCCGGCAAGCCCATCTACATGATCGAGCCCCTGCCGCTCCCGGAAGGGCTGAGCTCGAGCTGGTACGAGCACGTCGAGCGCGTGAGGACCGAGGATGGCTTCCAGGCCGCCGTGGCGCTCGGGGCCCGGAGCGAGAACTGGCGAGAGCTCTCGGCCTGGGCGCACCGCGAGCTCCTCTCAAGCGGCGACCCCATCGATGGCCTCGCGCAGCTCATCGGGAGGCTCGCCGCCCCCGGCCAGGACCTGGCCCCGCGTCCGCCCCGGCGCGGCATTCTGGGAGGCGTCTGCGATTTCGTCGCGAGCCGCCGCGCCCGGCGCGAGGGCCCGAGCGCGATCCAGATCAACCGCGACACTCACGAGGGGGACGAGTTCACCGACGAGGACGTGCGGGCCCGCGTGGCGCGGTGGGGAGATGTGCTGCTCGAGGGCGGAGCCGGAGCTACGCGTCCTCCCCGCTCCGTCCCCGGGAGATGCACCCCACGAGCCTGCCCGCCTCGAACATGAGGCCGAGGCCGCGCTCGAGGAGCCACTGCTTGATCCTCCGGCGCGTCTTCGGGCTCCGCAGGTGGAGCACCGGCTCCGCGCAGCGACCCCACCAGCACGTCGCGATGTACCGCGCCCGCGCCAGCGGGCCCCAGCGTCCCCGCGTCATGCGTTCGATCTGCGCCTTCGCGTGTCCCGCGACGTAGTACCGTTTGAGGAGGTACCGCGGCCGCATCTTCTCCCGCGGCACGTGGTGGTAGACGATGCAGCCTATGTGGTAGTACACCTTCTGCTTCTCCGGGGGCCTGAGGCGGTAGCGGTTCAGGACGGCGCGCTCCTCCCCGAGGCGGACCTTGTCTCCCACCATGCCGAGGCTCGGGTCGAACATGCCGAGCTCCCGGAGGAGGGTCCTGCGGACGATGAAGCTCGAGCCGGAAACCGAGCAGCTCGCCGACCAGCCGGTCTCCTCCGCGTGATGGCGGACCTCGTACTCGTCCTTGAACCACCCGGGCTTCGGGTCGGTGTAGTACGGGTAGATGGGCCCGCCCATGATGTCGGGATCGTGGAGGACGATCGTGCGATAGGCTTTGAGGAGGTACGCCGGGTGCGCCTTCGCGTCGTCGTCCAGGTAGACCAGGTAGTCGCCCCGCGCCTCCTCGCAGCCTTTGTTGCGCGAGTGGGAGAGGCCCTGCTTGAGCTCTCGAGCGTAGCGGATGTTCGGAGCGGCCCGAGCGATCTCCCGGACGACGGCCTCCGTCTCGTCCTCGGAGTTGTTGTCGACCACGATGACCTCGAATCGATCCCGGGGCAGCTTCTGCTGGAGCATGCTCTGGAGGGCCTCCCGGAGGAGCCTCGGACGCTTGTAGGTGCAGATCACGACCGAGAGCAGGAGCCCGCCGGGCAGGTCCTCCAGCTCCAGCTCCGGGTCCACGGCCACGGCCTCGTTCACGGTACGAGGGCCTCGAGCAGATTGCGGGCCTCGCCGGCGCCCTCGGTGGCGTCCTGGCCCGGGTGCAGCGCGCCGCGCAGGTGGCTCGTCATGGCTCCTCGGAGGCTGTCCCTCGCACGCGGCGCCCATTGTGCTGAGCCGCACGGGCGGTGTCAAACCGTAGGGCCCCACACCCCGGCCGGATTTTTTGGCGTGGTTCAACGCCGGGTTACACCCGGCTATGAACCACGCGTTCATTCCCACGATACTGCCCCTACCAAACTGCCCCTGCTGAGCTCTTTCCTGTTACCCGAATGGAGCCTGATCTGAACCACGC
>JACQVW010000414.1 GCA_016209535.1 Planctomycetota bacterium
AGGTCTTCGGCTCGCGCGGCGTACATGCGCGTGTGGCGCTGCTCGTCGCCCAGGATGCGGAGGAGCCCGCGGCGAAGCTCCCGCGGCGCCTCGGGGAAGGCGAGGAGCGCCCAGGCGAAGAGCTCGGCGGCCTGGAGCTCGTGGTTCGCGAGCGCGTGGAGGATCCTCCCGCGCTGCGCCGGGTCGGCCATGCCCTCGATGGAGGGCACGCGGGCCCTCGAGGACGGCACGATCTCGAGGCCCGGCGGCCGCGCCGGGCGCTCGAGGCGCTGCGGCAGGCCCGGCTCGCGGTCCGTGAGGGCCCGCGGAGCCGGCCGGAGCTTCCCCTCGAGGGTCGTCGCCTCGAGGATCGAGAGCGCGAAGTCGCGGACCTCCACGGCGGGGCTCCGGGGGCTACTTCGCGCCGCCCAAGGCGACGCACACCAGGCGCGTCCCCGAGCGCGCGTAGAGCCGGCCGCCGGCTAGCGCCGGGTGCGCCAGGACCTGGCCCTCGAGGACCGGAGCTCGGGCCAGCAGCTCGAGCTTCTCGGGCCGGGCGCGGGCAAGGACGAGCTCGCCGTCCTCGCGCAGGATCACGAGGTGCTCCCCCGCGAGGGTCACGGTCCCGGCGCCGAAGCGGTCGGCGCTCCAGCGCACCTTGCCCGTCGCGAGCTCCACGCAGCGCAGGTGCGGCCGGTATTCCTGGCGGCCGTCGAAGCCGTAGAGGAAGCCGCCCCTGTGCACGCTCGTCGCGTAGTGGCACGAGAGCGACTCGTCCCCCGTCCAGACCTTCTCGAAGCCAGCCTCGGTGACCGCGAGGAGTGCGGCCCCCGTCCCGTAGCTCGCCGAGATGAACACGCGGTCCCCCAGGACGAGGGGCGTCGCCGCGTTGACCGAGGCCTGGATCCTCGCCCGCCAGGGGAAGAAGGCGCGAGCGGCTCCCGTCGCGGGGTCGAGGTCCCGCAGGCCGGCCCGCGTGAAGAAGAGGGCGCGACGCTTGCCGTCGATCGTGGCCGCGACCGGCGAGGAGCAGCTCGCCCCGTCGTCCGTCGCGGTCCAGAGGACCTTCCCCGTCGCGGCCTCGAGGGCGATGATCCCCGCGCCGGGGCGGCCCCCCACGTTGAGGAGGACCCGGTCCCCCTCCACGAGGGGCGAGCCGGCGAGGCCGAAGTACCCGAGGTCCGCCCCGAGGCGCTCGCGGACATCGAGGCTCCAGAGGCGCGTGCCGTCCTCGAGCGCGAGGGCGTGGACCTTGCCCTCGGCGCCGACCGTGACGACGCGGCCCGAGACGACGGCGGGCGTGGCGCGGGGACCCGAGTCGTCGGTGCCGATCGTGTTCCGGTATGCGCTCGGGGACTCGAAGGTCCAGCGCCGTTCGCCGCTCGAGGCGTCGAGGCACTCGACGGTCTCCGCGTCCCCGAGGCGGTGGTGCAGGACGACCCGCCCTGCCGCGACCACGGGCCCGCCGAGGCCCTCCCCCACGGCTCGGCTCCAGACCACGGGGGACCGCTCGCCTTGCCAGGGCCCGGCGATGTCGCCCGCGGCGTAGACGCCGTCCCGCGTGGGGCCCAGGAACTGGGGCCACTCGGAAGGCGGCGCCCCGATGGCAACGGCGACAGCGCCGGCGGCGGCGACGAGGAGGCTCGGGATCGGCATGGGCGGCACCTGAATCGTGTACCGCCGGCGCGCATTCGACATCGCGCCGGCGGCTCAGTATGCTACGCCCTTCGAGGTCCTTCAGGAAGCTCGAGAAAGGCCGCACGATTGCTCGTCCTTGGCATAGAGTCCACCTGCGACGAGACCGGGGTCGCCCTGGTCGATGACGGGTGCCGCATCCTCTCGACCCGACTCATCTCCCAGGTGCCGCTCCACGAGCGTTTCGGGGGCGTCGTGCCGGAGATCGCGAGCCGGGCCCACGTGGAGGTCATCACGCGCCTCGTCGAGGCGGCGCTCCGCGAGGCGGGCTTCCCGCCCGAGGCCGGGCCGCCGCCCGTGGACCTGGTGGCCGTGGCGCACAGGCCGGGGCTCATCGGCTCCCTCCTCGTGGGGCTCACGGCCGCCAAGTGCATGGCGCTCGCCTGGGGCGCCCCCCTCCTCGGCGTGGACCACGTGCACGCCCACATCTACTCTGCCGCCATGCGGGCGAGGCCGCCCTTCGGGCTCGTGCCCGCCGCGGAGGTGCTCCCCGCCGTGAGCCTGGTCGTCTCGGGGGGCCACACCGCCCTCTACGCGTCCTCGACCTGGGGCTCCCACCGCCTCATCGGCGCCACCACCGACGACGCCGTCGGCGAGGCCTTCGACAAGGCGGCGGCGATCCTGGGCCTCGGCTACCCGGGCGGCCCGGTCATCTCGAGGGCCGCCGAGGGCGGGGACCCGAAGGCCGTGGCGTTCCCGCGCACACTCCTCGAGCCGGACTCGCTCGACTTCAGCTTCTCGGGGATCAAGACGGCCGTCCTCTACCACGCGAAGGGGCAGGACGCGGGCCGCGGGGCGCCCCTCAGGCCCGGCTTGAAGGTGGCCGACGTGGCGGCGAGCTTCGAGGAGGCCGTCGTGGACGTCCTGGTGGAGAAGCTGCGGCGGGCCGTGCGCCGCGAGGCGGCGGCGGCGGCGGTCGTCGCCGGAGGCGTCGCCGCGAACCGGCGCCTGCGCGCGCGCCTCGAGCGGCTGGCGCGCTCGGAGCGCCTCCGGGTCTACTACCCGGACCTCTCCCTGTGCACGGACAACGCCGCCATGATCGCCGGGCTGGGCTTCCAGCTCTGGGAGGAGGGCCTCCGGCACGACCTCTCCCTCGATGCCCATGCCATGACCGTGCGATGAGGCCGAACGGGGACACGACGGAACGGGGACGCGCATGACCCAGGAAGACTTCCGCAAGCTCCTCAAGAAGGTCTGGGCCCAGAAGGTCTCCGTCGAGGACGCCCTGCGGCAGGTCCGGCTCGAGCCCTTCGAGGAGATCTCCTGCGCCCGCGTGGACCACCACCGGGCGGTGCGCTGCGGGTTCCCCGAGGTGATCTTCTGCCAGGGGAAGCGCCCCGAGGACATCACCGAGATCGCGCGGACGATCCTCAAGCGCGCGAACGTCCTCCTGGCGACGCGGGCGAGCGCCGAGGCCTTCGAGGCCGTGCGGCGCGCGCACCCCAAGGCCGAGTACCACGAGCTCGCCCGCTGCGTGACCGTGAAGAAGAAGGACCCCGAGCCGCAGCCGGGCCGCATCCTCGTCCTCTGCGCCGGCACCGCCGACATCCCCGTCGCCGAGGAGGCGCGCGTCACGGCCTCGATGTTCGGCTGCCAGGTCGGTATCCTCTGCGACGTGGGCGTGGCGGGGATCCATCGCCTGCTGGCCAGCATGGAGGAGATCCACGAGGCGGACTGCATCGTGGTCGTGGCGGGCATGGAGGGGGCCCTCCCGAGCGTCGTGGGCGGCCTCGCGGACTGCCCGGTGATCGCCGTCCCCACGAGCGTCGGCTACGGCGCCAGCTTCGGCGGTCTCGCGCCGCTCCTCACCATGCTCAATACCTGCGCGGCCGGCGTTGCCACGGTCAACATCGACAACGGCTTCGGCGCGGGGTACATGGCGGCGATGATCGCGCGGAAGAGGGCCCGGGACTAGAGCCATGGAGCGCGTGCGCGACCTCCCCAGGATCCCGCCGCGGGCGCCGGACGCCCACAAGGGCGACTTCGGCCGCGTGCTGATCGTGGCGGGCTCCTCCGAGATGCCCGGTGCGGCCGTCCTCGCGGCCCGGGCGGCCCTCCGGACAGGCTCGGGGCTCGTCACGTGCGCGGTCCCCTCCGCGGTGGGCACGGCCCTGGGCGCCGCGGCCCCCGAGGCCACCCAGATCCACATCGGCGACACGCGGCCGTCGCCCCCCCTCGTCGCCGCCCTGGCCGAGCTGATCCCCCGCTTCGACGCGGTCGCGGTCGGCCCGGGCCTCGGCACGCTGTCCGGAGCCCGGGAGCTCGTCGTGGTCGTGCTGAGCTCCTGCGCGAAGCCCCTCGTCCTCGATGCCGACGCCCTCAACATCATCGCGGCGCACCCCGAGACCGCGGGCGCACCGTCCCCGGCGCGAGTCTGGACGCCGCACCCCGGCGAGCTCGAGCGATTGACGGGGGAGCGGCCCCGGTCGCCGGAGGAGCGAGCCGCAGCCGCGGCGCGCTTCGCCGCGGGCCGCGGCGGGGTCTGCGTCCTCAAGGGGCGCGGGACCGTGGTGGCGGACGGCGTCCGGCTCTTCGTCAACGAGACGGGGAACCCGGGCATGGCGACCGCGGGCTCGGGCGACGTCCTCACGGGCGTCATCGCATCGCTCCTCGGCCAGGGCCTCGCGCCCTTCGAGGCCGCGTGTCTTGGAGTCCACCTCCACGGGCTCGCGGGCGACCTGGCCGCGGCGGCTCTCGGCGAGGCCTCGGTGATCGCAGGAGACATGATCGGGCGCCTCCCCGAGGCGATCCGGAGGCACGGAGGACGCCCGTGAAGGCCTGCGCGGCCCCCTCGCGGGCGCCGTTCCCCGACGCGCGGCCGTCGCGAGTCGTCTCGAACCGCCCCGTCGGGCCCGGCTGGTGGCTCCTCCGGCTCGAGGAGCCGTCCATCGCCCGGGCCTCGGCGCCCGGCCGGTTCGTCCAGATCCGGTGCTCCGAGCCGAAGGCATGCGACCCGCTCCTCCGCAGGCCCTTTAGCGTCTACTGGGCCGACCCCGAGGCCGGCACCTACGATGTCCTCTACACGACCGTCGGCCGCGGCACGCGGTGGATGGCGGCCTTGACGGCGGGCCCCGCCGGCGGCGCGGCGAGCTCCGTCGACGTCGCGGGCCCTTTCGGGAACCGCTTCACGCCCCTTGGGCCCGGCGAGCGCGCCTACCTCGTCGGGGGCGGCGTGGGCGTCGCGCCGCTCTACTTCCTCGCCCGCGAGATCGTGGCGAGGGCCGGGCCGCGGCCCCAGGTCACCCTCTGCATGGGCGCCCGGACGCGGGCCCAGCTCCAGGGGATCGACGACTTCCGGGAGCTCCCCATCCGCAGCGAGGTGGCGACCGACGACGGCAGCGCGGGCCACCACGGCCGGGTCACGGGCATCTTCGAGCGCCTCCTCGCCGGCGAGGAGGACCCGGGCCGCGTCCGCGTCTACGGGTGCGGGCCCCAGGGCATGAACGAGAGCCTGCGGGCCATCGCCGTCGAGCGAGGCCTCTCCTGCGAGATCTGCCTCGAGGCCCTCATGGCCTGCGGCTACGGGGTGTGCTTCGGCTGCGTGCTGCCGATCCGGAAGGAGCTCGGCGGCGACTACTACAACCGGAGGACTTGCTGGGAGGGGCCCGTCTTCGACGCGCGGCTGCTCCACCCGGGGATCGAGTGAGGGGCCGCGAGCCGCATCAGTGCGGTCCGGAGGCGCTCAGGGTCGCGGCAAAGTGGCCCTCTGACCGGCGGGGGGCGGCGACGGGGTGCCGACCCTGAGGGTGTCCGGGGCCGGATCGCGCGCGTGCCGTGCCTCG
>JACQVW010000434.1 GCA_016209535.1 Planctomycetota bacterium
CCGTCAGGTCGTGCCGCGCGTCGTGGTTCGCGTCGGCGGCGTCGAGGCAGCCCGGCGGCCCGCCGCCCGCGAAGAGCCAGAGGAGGACCGCGACCGCGTCGGTGAGGCTCACCGCCCCGTCGCCGTCCGCGTCGCCGCGCCGTCCCGGTCGATGTCCTCGATGGCGGCGCCCCGCGGGCCCGAGACCGTGCCCGTGCGGCGCGCCTCGGAGAAGGCTCCGCCGCCCGCCGCGAGGAGGACCGCGAGCTCGCTCGAGGCCGCGCAGGGCACGACGAGGTCCGCGGCGCCGTCCCCGTCCATGCGGCCGAGCGCCACCGCCGCGGGGAGCAGGCACGCGGCGAGCGCGCTCTCCCGGCGGACGCCCCCCGCAGCGTCGAGGAGCACCGTGAGGAGGCGGTCCACGGGATCGGCGCCGGCGAGGTCGAGCGCCCCGTCCCCGTCGAGGTCCGTGCACTCGACGGTGGTGAGGAGCCGGCTCAAGGCGAGGACTTCCGGCGCTCGGGGCGAGAGGCTCGCTGGCGAGGGGAAGACCCAGACCTCGGAGCCTCGCGTCGACGGCACGGCGAGGTCCGCGAGGCCGTCCCGGTCGAGGTCCCCCACGGCCAGCGCCCTCGCCAGGGGGAAGCCGCCGACCCCGGCGGGGCCCGCGATGAACCGCTCGCCGGCGCGGCCCCAGAGCACGGCGAGCGAGGCGAAGCTCGAGGCGACGATATCGCCGCGCCCGTCGCGGTCGAGGTCCGCCACGTGGAAGGCATGCACCTCGCCGCCGAGGTCGACCGCGACGCGCGGCGCAAAGGTGCCGTCGCCGCGGCCCGGGTGGACCTCGAGCGTGCGCCGGTCGAGGCCGGTGACGAGCGCGTCGACGGACCCGTCGCCGGTGATGTCGCCGGCGCCGACCGGCATGAACGGCCGGTCCGTCTCGAAGGCCTTCCGGTAGGTGCCAGCGTCGCGGGGGTCGAGCGCGCCATGGGTCCTATCGTAACGCCTCGGCAGGGTGACGACGCGTCGCCGGCGGGGAGGGATCCCGAGGGGGAGAGCGACCCTATCCCTTCGCGCACTGGACCTTGGGCCTCGCGATGTAGAATGCGCCTGGATGAAACCACGGGGCTACCTGACAATAGGGCTCCGACTGCGAACGACCCATTCAGAAGGGGACGATCATGGACTGGCGCGAACGGATAGCCGTCGATCCCTCGGTGTGTCATGGTGCGGCTTGCATCAAGGGGACGCGTGTCATGGTCTCCGTTGTGTTGGATAATTTGGCCGCCGGGGAGACACGAGATGCAATCACCTCCGCCTACCAGATCAAGCCGGAGGACGTCCAGGCGGTGCTCCTGTACGCCTCGGAGCTGGCCAAGGATAGACTGGTCCGGCTGCCTCTCGGTGCGGCGTGATGAGGTTCAAGACCGACGAAAACGTCCATCCCGAGGCGGCTGCATTTTTGCGATCGGCGGGGCACGATGCGATCACCGTGTGGGACCAGGGATTGAAGGGCTGTGCGGACCCCACGGTGGCTGATGCCTGCCGCGGAGAGAACAGGATCCTCGTGAGTCTGGATAAGGGATTCGGAGACATCCGGCTCTGTCCTCCCAACGCCTACTCGGGACTGATCATCCTGCGGCTCGAGAAACAAGATCGAAAGGCGGTCTTGCGGGCGATCGAGCGACTCGTCCCGCTTCTCACCAAGGAGCCTCTGGTGGGTCGACTCTGGATCGTCGATGAATGGAGCTTGAGGGTCCGCGGTTGAGGCGCGCTCATCCCTTGGGACACTGGACCTTGGGCCTCGCGGTGTAGAAATCGAGCTCCTTGGCGATCACCTCCTTGTTGTGGCACGCGATGCACGTCTCGCGCGCCACCTTCCCGATGGGGAACTTCGCCGGATCCTGGGCGTGCTTCGGGCTCGTGCCGTGGCAGGCCTCGCACTGCACGTTGGCGTAGGCTCCGATCTCCCCGGTGTCCAGGAAGGCCTCGCCGTAGCCCGTCGAGTGGCAGCCGATGCAATCGAAGCGGTCCTCGTCCCCCCGGTCGACCAGCATGACGTGCGTCTCCGCATGCTTCGTCTTCCGCCAGGACTCGTACTGCTTCGGGTGGCACGTCCTGCAGCTCTCCACGGTGAGGAAATCGCCCTTCCTCGGCAGGGCCTGCTCCATGGGCGGGACGGCGGCCGGATCGGCCTTCTCCTTCCACCTCTTGACGAGCTCATCGATCTCGAGATCGTTCCGGTGGTGAGGCTCGAGGGAGATCCGGAAGAACCGGAAGGGGCTCTTGCCCTCCAGGTCCTCCGGCTTCGACTCCACTTCCCGCGCCGCCTCCCCCGATAGGTGCACCTCCTCGAGCGTCGGCGACCGTCCCTGCGCCGATAGCTTGGCCCGAGGCGAGGCGACCTCGATGTCCACGACGCCGAGGCGCGCGCCCTGTCCGTCTCCCCTCAGGAACAGAGTGTCCCCCTTGAAGCTCAACCATTCCTCGTCCTTGCTGAGCCACGTGTGGTGGTTCCCGTACTGGATGTAGGGGTCGATGAGGACCTCCGGCGCCGCGAGGTCCTCGAGGGCCTGGAGGTCCCGGAGGAGCTCGGAGTTGGTCTCTTCCCGCAGGTGCGACAGGGCGATCACCAGGTCCGCCTTGCCCCGGAGCTCCTCCAGGCACCTCCTCGCGGCCAAGAGGGGATCGGTGACCACGGCCGCGGGCGCCACCTTTCCGAGGTACACCTTGCCCAGGGTGTTCAGCGTGAGCCCGAAGATCCCGACGCGCACGCCGCCCACCTCCACCACGGCGTGCGCCGGGAAGTAGAGCCGGCCCGTCTCCTTGTCGGCGAGGTTCGCCGACAGGAAGGGGAACTTCGCTCGCTTCTGGAGGCGCTGCAGCTCCTCCAGGCCGGCGGCGAGATCGAATGCGCCCACCGCGAGGGCCTGGTACCCCATGCGGTTGTAGGCCTCGATGATGAGCTCGGCGCTCCGCAAGGCCTCCGGCAGGTCGGCCTCCTTCACGCGGTCCTCGATGGGGAAGAGCGAGCTCCCGCCGTCCACTAGAAGGACCTGCCGCCCCGAGGCGCGGAGCTGCCGGAGGAAGCTCGAGCGGCGCGTGAGGCTGCCCTGCTTCACCTCCTTGTGCTTGCAGCCGCAGACGTCGATGTAGCCGGCGTTGTTCACGTTGTAGACGAGGGTGAAGCTCTTGGGTCTCCAGGTCGAGGGCTCGCCTTGAG
Source organism: Planctomycetota bacterium (assembly GCA_016209535.1). Lineage (GTDB taxonomy): Bacteria > Planctomycetota > UBA8108 > UBA8108 > SXIK01 > JACQVW01. The sequence continues at coordinate 3,203 of JACQVW010000434.1, forward strand.
CGGAGAGGAGAGCGCAGCAGACCGCGAGAAGACCGGCCAGGGTGATCGACCGAAGCGTGTGACGGGACATAGCTCGTGTGGCCTCTTCGATGTTCTCAGCTTTCAACTTGGGACAGGCAACCTTGGGGCAGCACGCGACCATCGTAACGCCTCGGGGCACGAGAGCGACCCAAGGGCGCGTCCGCGAGTGTGACCGCGGTCGCAGGCGGCCACGGCGGCGCGACATACGTTCGAGGCCGCTCTGCGTCTCCGCATTGACAGCTCCACCACCGCCCCGGGACAATCCCCTGGGCCAACGGCCGCCCAGGAGTAAGGACCTCGACCCATGAGCCACAACAGCGATCTGCGTATCACGGCCTTTCTTTCCACCCTGCTCCCCTTCCTGGCCGCGATGCCCGCGACAGGGGCTGAAGAGCCTGGAGACTGGCTCCCGCTCTTCAACGGGAAGGACCTCTCGGGGTGGAAGGTCCTCAACGGGACGGCGAAGTACGAGGTGGAGGGGAACGCCATCGTCGGCACCACCGCCGAGGGGAGCCCCAACTCCTTCCTCTGCACCGAGAAGCTCTACGGCGACTTCGAGCTCCAGTTCGACGTCAAGCTGGACCCGCGGCTCAACTCGGGCGTCCAGGTGCGGAGCCAGAGCCGGCCCGACTACCAGAACGGCCGCGTCCACGGCTACCAGGTGGAGATCTCCACGGGCGGCGAGGCCGGGTTCATCTACGACGAGGCGCGCCGCGGCTGGCTCAGCACGGACCGGACGGACCCCAAGGCGCGGGCCGCGTTCAGGGAGGACGCCTGGAACCGCTACCGGGTCCTCTGCCAGGGCGACTCGATCCGGACCTGGGTGAACGGCGTCCCGGTGGCGCGCGTCGTGGACTCCACCGACGCAAAGGGCTTCATCGGCCTCCAGGTGCACAGCTTCCGGGGCGATCGGCCCGCCCAGGTCCGCTGGAGGCAGCTCTTCCTGCGGGAGATCCCGCCCGCCGGCGGGGCGAAGGTGGACCCTCCCCCCGGCGACCCCAAGGTGCAGGCCCTGATCGACGAGATCGGGAAGGTCTGCATCCAGCGCCCGGTCTACATGATCGGGCCGCAGCGCGGTGCGCGGCTCGCGGAGCTCGTCCGGAGGGCGAAGCCGCGGCTGGTCCTGGAGTGCGGGACGGCGATCGGGTACTCGGGCCTCTGGATCGCCCGGGAGCTCAAGGCGGCGGGCTCGGGGAGGCTCGTGACGATCGAGATCAGCCCCGAGCGGGCCCGCGAGGCGGAGGAGAACTTCCGGAAGGCCGGGCTCGCGGACGTCGTCACGGTGAAGGTCGGCGACGCCCGCAAGCTCGCCGGCGAGATCGAGGGACCGGTCGACTTCGCCTTCATCGACTGCAACTTCGAGAACTACGAGCCGGTTTTCCAG
>JACQVW010000435.1 GCA_016209535.1 Planctomycetota bacterium
AGTACCGGAAAGCGGTGGCCATCTCGCCCGAAGCGGTGCACTACATGAACCTTGGAAACGCCCTTGTCTCCAAGGGCGCTTCCGAGGGCGACAACGAGGTCATCAGGAAAGGCATCGAAGCGTTGGAGAATGCCTTGCGCATCGACCCCAACTTTGAAAGGGCGAAGAAGAACCTTGCTCGGGCGAGACAGCTTCTGTCTACGCCTTGAAGCCCCTGTCTACCGGACCGTCGGTTGCGGGAGCCGAGTCGCGTCGGCGCCCGGTATTCATGGCAACATGGGGCGTGGTTCATGACTGACCCTGAGAGCATTTCCCGGTGAGGGCTCCCTCCACGCGGTTCCGCACCCGACCGTTACACCCACGCCACCTCGGAAACGACCCGCCTCCACCACCCCGAGCCTTCGCGCTCCATGCGCGCGATGTCCTCGGTCGTGTAGATGAAGAGGTCGACGCCCAAGGGCACCTCGCTCGGATGCGGGAAGTCCGCCGGCCGGTCGAACCACCGCGCGTGAGGGCTCTCGCGCACCTCCACGACGACGTCGAGGTCGCTCGCCGGCACGTAGTCCCCCCGGGCGTAGGAGCCGAAGTAGCCGATCCTGACCACCTCGGGGCGAGCTGCTCTCACGCGGCTTGCCCAGGCGCGCAGGCGCGCTTCGACCTCACCGCGTGGCGCCGCATCGCGCCTGACAGAACCGTGTGATGCTCTCGGCATGGGCTATCGCCTGCTGTGCCTCGGTGCGCGTATAGGCGTCCGCCGGCGCCCCGGCGTCCAGCCCATTCGGATACCGCGTGGGGATGTAGTACTTGTCCAGGATCTTCGCCGCCTCGAGGAGGCTCGAGAGTACCGGCTCGCGATCCAGCAGACCCTCCGCAAGGGTCCTCAGCACGTGCCCCCACCCCTCGGCGTGGTGCGTCTGGTGGAGCGCCTTGAGGGCCTTCTCGGCCGCCTGCTGCGCGGCGAAGCAGGACCAGTCGAACTGCCCAGCCTGGAAAGTCGTCCTCGCGACCTCCAGATCTCGCTCGGCCTGCCTCAGCCAGTCTCGCGCTCGGCTCGCCATGCCTGCAGGATACCGGCGGGCGCCGAAGGACACAACGACCCGAGCTGCGGGGCCTACGCCTCCCGGCGCGGCCTCAGCCCCAGCCTGCGGACCCGGACATGGAGGGCGCGAACGGGACCACCCTCTTTGCATCCCCCCTCCCCCGTGGTAAGTTACCGGGTTTCCCAGGGCCAGCAGGCGCCCTGGAGAGCACCTCGCAGCCCGATCCGCAGCCCCATCCACGGAGACCCGATGCCGCAGCTTCTCGGAGAGACCCTCGTCACGGTGAAGGACCTCACGAAGTCCTTCGGCGACCGCGAGATCCTCAGGCCCATGTCGTTCACGATCCACCGGGACGCCCGGATCGGCATCCTCGGGCTGAACGGCGTCGGCAAGTCCACCTTCATGCGCATCCTCGCCGGCGAGGAGAAGGAGTACGGAGGCACGGTGCGCTGGACGCCGGGGATCCGGGTCGGCTACGTGTCGCAGGAGCCGCCGCTCGACGAGGCGAAGACTGTCCGCGAGAACATCGAGGTCGGCCTCGCCCACATCCACGAGGTCATCGAGGAGTTCAACCAGGTCAGCGAGAAGCTCGGCACCGGGTCCGCCCCCGAGGCGTACGAGAAGCTCATGGAGCGCATGGGCAGGCTCCAGGAGACGATCGAAGCGGTCGGGGGCTGGGAGGTCGACCGGCACGTGGAGGTCGCCATGGAGGCCCTGCGCGTGCCACCGGGCGACGCGCGCGTCACGAAGCTCTCGGGAGGGGAGCGCCGGCGCGTCGCGCTCTGCCGCGAGCTGATCTCCCACCCGGACCTCCTCATCCTCGATGAGCCCACGAACCACCTCGACGCCTCCACGATCGAGTGGCTCGAGATGTTCATCGACGGCTACCAGGGCACGGTCGTCATGGTCACGCACGACCGCTACTTCCTCGACAACGTGGCCAACTACATGGTCGAGATCGAGAACGGCCAGCTCTACGTCTACGAAGGGAATTACTCGGACTACCTCCAGAAGAAGGAGGAGATCCTGGAGCTGCGCCAGAAGGCAGAGGACCGGCGGCAGCGCTTCCTCAAGCGGGAGCTCGAGTGGATGAGCTCGACGCCGGCCGCGCGGCGCTCGAAGGCCAAGGCGAGGATCAAGAACTACGAGAAGCTCCACGAGCAGGGGCCGGAGCTGCTCCCCGACACGGTGAACCTCGTGATCCCGCCGGGCCCCAGGCTCGGGAACAAGGTCCTGGAAGCGAAGGACGTCACGAAGGGCTACGGGGGCCGGGTCCTCATCGAGGGCCTGTCCTTCAGCCTCGTGCCGGGCGAGATCATGGGCGTCGTCGGCCCCAACGGCGTGGGCAAGACGACGCTCCTGCGGATGATCCTGGGCCACGAGAAGCCCGACTCGGGCTCGATCGAGGTCGGCCCCACGGTGAAGCTCACGTACGTGGACCAGACGCGCGAGGAGCTCAACCCCGGGAAGACCGTCTACGAGGAGATCTCCGAGGGCCGCGACGTGATCCAGGTGGGCGCCAAGGAGTACCACATCCGCGAGTATCTCTCGGGCTTCCAGTTCAAGGGGGGCCAGCAGCAGACGCTCGTCGGCAAGCTCTCCGGCGGCGAGCGGAACCGCCTCCTCCTGGCGAAGACCCTGCGCCGGGGCGCGAACTTGATCCTGCTCGACGAGCCCACGAACGACCTCGACGTGACGACGCTGCGCGTCCTCGAGGACGCCCTCGAGAGCTTCGCCGGGTCGGCCATCGTCGTCTCCCACGACCGCTTCTTCCTCGACAGGGTCGTCAACTCCCTCCTCGTCTTCGAGGAGGACGGCCGGGTCCACCGGGTCGAGGGTAACTTCGAGACCTACTTCGAGCAGCGCAAGGAGGAGTTGGAGCGCCTCGGGGTGCAGTCGACGAAGCTCCGGAAGACCAGCTACCGGAAGATGGTGCGGAAGTGACGGTCCCGACGCCGCGGTGCCCAAGTGACGGTGCCCAAGTGACGGTGCGGAAGTAGCCGATGGACGCGGACGGCGGCTCCATCGTCGCCGGCGTGCTCGCCCGGCGCGGCGTGAGGTCCCTCTTCACGCTCTGCGGAGGGCACATCTCGCCGATCCTCGTCGCCTCGAAGCGGCTCGGGATCCGCGTCGTCGACGTGCGGGACGAGGCCACGGCCGTCTTCGCCGCCGACGCGACCGCCCGACTGGAAGGCTCCCCAGCCGCCGCCGCCGTTACCGCCGGGCCGGGGGTGACGAACTCCGTCACCGCGCTCGTGAACGCGCGGTTGGCCCAGTCGCCCGTCGTCCTCCTCGGGGGCGCCACGGCGACCCTGCTCCGAGGCCGAGGAGCCCTCCAGGACATCGACGCGATGGCCCTCGTGCGCCCTCACGTGAAGTGGGCGCAGCGGGCGAACCGGCGCCGCGAGGTCGCGCCGCTCCTCGAGGAGGCCTTCGACGCCGCGCGACGCGGCGTCCCGGGGCCCGTCTTCCTCGAGCTCCCCGTCGACCTCCTCTACCCCGAGGCCACCGTGCGGCGGCTCTACCGGCTCGAGAGCCCCGGCGGACCCGAGGGGCTCCTCGCCCGCCTGCGGAGGCGCCTGTTCGCGCGGTACGTGACGCGCCTCTTCGCGCCGGCGAGCGCTCCGCCGCGCCCGGCCCGCCCCGAGGACCGCAACGCCCTCCTGCCCGGTGCGGCCGCCGTGCGAGAGGCCGCCTCCATCCTCCGCCGCTCCGAGCGCCCCGTGCTCCTCGCCGGGAGCCAGGCCGCCCGCGCGCCGCGGGAGGTCCCGCGCCTCATCGAGGCCATCGAGCGCCTCGGCTGCCCCGCCTACCTGAGCGGCATGGCCCGCGGCCTCCTGGGCCGAGGCCACCCGCTCCAGCTCCGCCACCGGCGGAACCGGGCGCTCGCCGAGGCCGACGCCGTCGTGCTCGCAGGTGTCCCCTGCGACTTCCGGCTCGAGTACGGCCGGCACATCGGCCGCGAGGCGAAGATGATCGCCGCCAACCTCGACGCGGCGGACCTCCGGAGGAACCTTAGGCCCACGGTTGCCGCGCGAGCCGACCCCGCCCGCTTCCTCGCGGCGCTCGCCGAGGAGCTCGGCGCGCCCGGCGCGGCGGCGAGCAGCCCGGGCGTCGCCACGGCGCGCTCGGCATGGCTCGAGACCCTGCGGCGGCGCGACCGCGAGCGCGACGAGGAGATCGACCGGCTCGCCCGCGAGCCGGCGCCGCCCTTGAGCCCCCTCCTCCTGTGCCAGGCCATCGAGCGCGCGCTCGCCGAGGACTCCATCGTCGTCGCCGACGGCGGCGACTTCGTCGCGACGGCCTCCTACATCGTGCGCCCGCGGAGGCCCCTCTCCTGGCTCGACCCGGGCCCCTTCGGCACCCTGGGGATCGGCGCCGGCTTCGCCCTCGGCGCGAAGCTGGCCAGGCCCTCCTCCGAGGTCTGGATCCTCTACGGCGACGGCTCCGCCGGCTACAGCCTCATGGAGGTCGACACCTTCGTGCGCCACGGCCTCGGCGTGATCGCCGTGATCGCGAACGACGGAGCCTGGATGCAGATCGCGCGCGACCAGGCGGCGATCCTCGGCGACGACGTGGGCACCGTGCTGCGCCGCACCGACTACCACGCCGTCGCCGAGGGCTGGGGCGGCCGCGGGCTCGTCCTGGACCGCCCAGACCGCGCCGGCGAGGTCCTCGCCGAGGCGAGGGAGATCGCCCGCTCAGGCGTCCCCGCCGTCGTGAACGCTCACCTCGGAAGGACCGAGTTCCGCAAGGGGTCGATCGCGCTGTGAGGGGGCCGGGCGCCGCCGATATACTGGGGTCCATGCGCGCCTCCTCCCGCCTCGCGATCCTCGGGCTCGTCGCCATGTCGGCCCCACGGACCGCCCGCGACTCCGCGGACTGGCGCCTCGCCGTGGACCACGAGCGCGACGACGCGGGCGCGGCGCTGCAGGCGGGCGAGCTCACCGGCACGCGCTTCGAGGTCGAGCCCGACGGCGCGGGCGTCGTCCTCGAGCCGGAGAGGAGCCTGGGGACCTGCCGATCGCCCTGGGTCGAGGTCCCCTTCGCCTTCCAGGAGGTCCTCGTCTCCTGGAACGTGGCCCGCGCCGAGGGCGGCGGGTTCGCCGTGGCCTTGCGCTGCCGTCGCGAGGGCGGCGAGGCCTCCCCCTGGTACCACCTCGGGCGCTTCGGGGCACACCCCGAGGTGCAAGACGCCATCGTGGAGGACGCGGGCGGCAAGGTGGAGGTCGACTGGCTGCGCGCGAAGGGCTCGTACCGCGCGTTCCAGTACCGCGTGAGCCTCGCGCGAGACGGGGACGGACCCTCGCCGCGCCTCGACCGCTTCACCATCGTCGCGAGCAACGCGTCGGGGGACGCCGAGCTCCACGCGCGGCACGCGGCGAGGCCCGCCGTGCCATCCGGGGCGCCCGTGTCGCCCAAGGCGCACGGAGCGAACGGAGCGAAGCGGGCGCTCCGGATCGACGTCCCCTTCCGGAGCCAGCGGGCGGATGACCCGGCGCTCGCGGGCCGCATCTGCAGCCCCACCTCCGTCGCCATGGTGCTCGAGCACCGCGGCGTGAGGCGGAGCACCGCGGAGGTCGCGGCGCGAGCCTTCGATCGAGCCCACGACATCTACGGGAACTGGCCCGCGAACATCCAGGCTGCCTACTCCTTCGGCGCGCGCGGCAAGATCGCGCGTTTCCGCTCCTGGGACGCCGCGCGGGCCGCGATCGGGGCCGGCCAGCCCCTCGTGATCAGCATCCGCGACCCCGGCGGCGTCCTGAAGGGCACGCCGTACGGGCGCACCGACGGCCACCTGCTCGTCCTCACCGGCTTCGACGAGCAGGGGAACCCCCGCGTCAACGACCCGGCGGCCCGGGACGCCGAGAAGGGCGTCACGGTTTACGACCGCGCGCAGATGGAGCAGGTCTGGCTCGCCCAGGGAGGCATCGCGTACGTGATTGAAGGCCGCGGAACAGGGGCCTCGCCGCCCCGCGCCCGCAAGCCCAACGTGGTCTTCATCCTGGCCGACGACCTGGGCCGCGGCGAGCTGGGGTGCTACGGCCAGACGAGGATCCGCACGCCGCGCCTCGACCGCCTCGCCTCCGAGGGCATGCGCTTCACGCAGTTCTACTCCGGCTCGCCCGTCTGCGCGCCGTCGCGATGCGTGCTCCTCACGGGGCTCCACACGGGCCGCGCCTGGATCCGCGACAACTCCGAGGTCCCCGGGGAAGGCCAGAAGCCGCTCCCCGCTGGCACGCTCACCGCCGCCGGAGTGCTCAAGGAGGCGGGCTACGCCACCGCGGCGATCGGCAAGTGGGGCCTCGGCGGGCCCGGCTCGGCGGGCGAGCCGGGCCGGCACGGCTTCGACCTCTTCTTCGGCTACCTCTGCCAGCGCCAGGCCCACAACCACTACCCGGCGCATCTCTGGCGGAACGGCGAGAAGGTCGTCCTCGAGGGGAACGTGCCCGGGAACCTCCTCGGGAAGCGCTACGCCCACGACCTCATGGTCGAGGAGGCCCTCGCCGCAGTCCGGAGAAGCAAGGACCGGCCCTTCTTCCTCTACCTGCCGTTCCACATCCCGCACGTGGCGATCCAGGTGCCCGAGGACTCGCTGGCCGAGTACCGCGGCCTCTGGCCCGACCCGCCCTACGAGGGCGGGAAGGGCTACCTGCCGCACGCGGCGCCGCGGGCGGCGTACGCGGCCATGGTCACGCGCATGGACCGCGACATCGGCAGGCTCCTGGACCTCCTCGACGAGCTCGGGCTCGCCCGCGACACCGCCGTCTTCTTCTCGAGCGACAACGGGCCGACCCACGGCGGCGTCGGCGGCTCCGACTCGGAGTTCTTCGCGAGCGCGGCGGGCCTGCGCGGCCTCAAGGGCAGCGTCCACGAGGGCGGGATCCGGGTCCCGCTGATCGCCCGGTGGCCGGGCCGCATACGGGCGGGCTCGGTCTCAGACCACGTCGCGGCCTTCCAGGACGTGCTGCCCACGCTCGCGGAGCTCGCCGGCGCGCCGAGACCCGCCGCCATCGACGGGATCAGCCTCGTTCCGACCCTCCTCGGCGAGGGCGAGCAGAGGCGGCACGAGCACCTGTACTGGGAGATCCCGAGCTACGGCGGCCAGCAGGCGCTGCGCTCGGGCCGCCTCAAGGCCGTGCGGAAGGATATCGCGAAGGGCGGCGGGAAGCTCGAGCTCTACGACCTCGAGGCGGACCCCGGCGAGACGCGGGACCTCGCAGCCGAGCGGCCCGAAGAGGCGAAGCGCCTCGAGGCGCTGCTCAGGGCCGCGCGGACGCCTTCGCCCGAGTTCCCGTTCAAGGGCCTGGACCCGTGAGGCACCCGGCGGGTCAACCGTCCGCGTCCTCGCCGCGCTCGCGGGTGACGTTCCGCCCCTCGAGGCGCACGATGCGGCCAGCGGAGACATCGAAGAGGTAATTCTCGATCACCTTGTGGCTCTGGCGCGAGAAGGCGTAGGGCCGAGGGTGCCGGAGGATGCCGAACCAGACGCGCGCCACGCGGCCGCCCTCCACCTCGTGGCGCAGGACCACGGTGCGCCCGGCGTGGTGCGGCTTGAGCGACGTCCCCGCGAGGACCGCGGGCGCGGCGAAGGCCCGGTCGAGGAGCCTCCGCGCCTCGCGCCGCAGGCGCCGCTCGCGGAGCCGGTGGCGCAGCCAGTCGCGGAGCGACATGCTCGAGGCCCCCTCACTCCCCGACCACCTGCACCACCACCTCCCGCTCGCGCGGCCTCGTGTCGAAATCGATGAGGACGATCTGCTGCCAGGTTCCCAGCGTGAGGCGGCCGGCCACGAGGGGCACCGCGAGCGACGGGCCCGTGAGGCTCGCGCGCACGTGCGCGTGGCCGTTGTCGTCGTGCCACGTGGCCTCGTGCTCGTAGCGCGCCTCCTCGCTCGCGATGCGCTCGTAGGCGGCGCGGAGGTCGTGCTTCGCGAGCCCAGGCTCGAACTCCGTCGTCGTGATCGCCGCGGTCGAGCCCACGACGAAGACCGTCACCACGCCGTCGCGGACCTTGCCCTCGGCGACGGCCGCGGCGACCTTCGGGGTCAAGTCCACGACGTCCGTGTCCCCCCGCGAGCGGATCGAGATCCTGTGCGTCTCCACGGGCATGCCGGAAAGGGTACATCGGAAGCCTTGCGCTTTCCTCTCCCGTGGTGCTGCCTGAGGTCCGGGGCGGGGCGTGCCCCTCGACGCGACGGACGAGCGCGGCTCACCCTGCGACACTCCCGGAAGGGCCGGAGCCTGGAGCGACCTCGCCCAGCGGGGTCCTAGGGAGGGTCTTGGCCGCGACCAGGAGACCGGCGGCGGCCACGACGCTCGCGCCGGCCATGAGGCCCCCCGGAAGGCTCGTCATGGCCTCGACCTCCGCCTCGCTGTGCCCGAGGAGGCCGAGGATGGGCCCGAGGAGGATGCTCACCGTGCCGTTGACGGTCATGTGGCCGAGCACCGGGAGGACCAGGGACCCGCTCCTCAAGGCGGCCCAGGCGAAGAGGACCCCGGTCACGACCCCCGTCACCGCTTGCCAGGGGTTCAGGTGGAAGACCGCGAAGAGGACCGAGCTCGAGGCCACGGCCTTCGCCGCGGAGGAGCGAGCGAGGAGCCCGCGCAGGAGGAAGCCTCGGAAACAGAGCTCCTCGGCGATGGGGGCCACGATGACGAGTGTAAGGAATACCGTCAGGGGATCGCCGGCCAGGGCTTTCTCGAACCCTTTCCGGATCTCCTCGGGCATGGGGATGAGACCGGCGAGGGCGACGCACAGGAGCGCGATGCCCGCGCTGGCGAAGACGAACGCGACGGCCGCCACACCGGGCACTGGCGCGAGGAGCTCCGACCACCGCCACGTGCCCTTCGCGAGCCGGGCGGTAGCCCAAACGGTGACGGGCCAGGCCACCGCCTGGCTGAGGAGGATGAAGCCGCTCCCCTCGAGCCTCATCCCGGCGGCGCCGGCCGCCACCCCGGCGACTAGGACGCAAGCGTAGAAGAGGACGAGGAGGCCGATCCCGTGCCAGACTCCCATGCCTGGACGGACCGGAGGCGCCGCTGCGGCCTCGTGAACCTCAGGCATCGGCGGAGCCAGCGGCAGGACCTCGGGCGTCGAGTCGTCGTGAGGAGCTTCCGGCTCAGCCATGGCTGGCGGCATTGGACCGGGGACGCGGGAGCCGGGTCAAGCGCGTTCCGCCCCCCACGGAGGGGCTGTTACGCACGGTCTTCCTCCATGGTGGGCTATCCGGGAACCTTGGATCCCGTAACCCCGAGAATGGCCTGTAGCCCCATTTCGATCAAGCGCGCGCGGGTCAATCCACTCCGCTTCGCCAGTTGGTCAGCACGCCTCAGAACCTCTCGTTCCACGCTCACGGAGATGACTTTCGCCCCCTTGCCCCTTTGGGGCCGGCCTCGCTTGCGTCGCATTCGGCGCCAGGTCTTTCTTTCGGCCGCGGTGAGGGGACGAAAGGTATCCGCCACAAACTCCTTGTCGAGCTCGCGGAGCTCCAACTCGGAAACCGGCGGCCTTCTCCTGGTCACGGGCTTTTCTTTCATTCTCGCTGCCTTCTCCGAAAGCGGTGGCTTTCCTTCTTCGTCTAAGTTATTCCCAGCCCGTCAAGGGTGCAAAAGCCAGTACCCTCGCAGCCGCTCCGCCTCGCGCCGGCGGAAGGACGCGAGCTCCTCCTGCATCGCCGCGAGGAGCGGCGAGCCGCGGAAGCGTCCGGCGAAGGCCGCGAGCCAGCGCGCCGCCGCGCCCTCGTACGCCACGATCGCGTGCCGGACCACCTTCCGGGCCAGCGCCACGTGCTCCTCGGTGGTCAGGGCCGGGGCGCCCTCGAGGGCGTCGAGGGCCTCGCCGATGTGCCGGTAGGCCTCCTCCTTCGCGAGCATACGGTCGTGGGCCTGGGCGAGGAGGAGCGCGCGGCGCGCGCGCTCGGCGGGGCCGGCGCCCGGGGGGACGGCCCGCAGCTCCGCGATGGTCTGCGGCTCGGGCACGCCGTAGCTCGAGAAAGCCCTGGCGCGCTCCCACTCCGCCTCGGACGCGAGCGCAGCGTCGAGGGGCGGGGCAAAGTGCCCCGCGAGCTTCTCGAAGGGCGTCAGCTTCAAGGCGGCGAAGCTCAGGCTCGACAGCGCCGGGCCCTCGTAGCGCCGGAGGAGCCAGCGGTCGCCGCTCGAGTAGCTCAAGGCCTGGTCGTCGTCGCGGTAGATGAGGGGCGCGTCGAGCGCCCTCACGTCCTCCGGCCCCATGACGAGGAGCGCGAGGACCCCTTCCAGGGTGGCGAGGTCGTGGCCGCACCGCGGGCTCCAGCGCCAGCCCTTCACGAGCCGCTCCTTCTCGAGGGTCTGGATCCTCGAGCGCAGCGCCTCGATCTGGAAGGTGGGTGCCGCCTTGTAGCTCAGGATCATGAAGTCGTCGTGCCAGACCTTCACGACGAAGGTGTCCGGGAACACGCTGGCCTGGGTCTTCACGATTCCCTTGGCATCCAGCGGCGTGACGCGGTAGAGGGGCAGCCACTGCATGAAGACGCCGCCCTCGCGGAGGACCCGGGCCACCTCGGAGTAGAACTCGACCGAGTAGAGGCTGTACACCCCTTCCGCCGTGGGCGGGGGCGGCTCCATGGAGACCACGTCGTAGGAGGCGTCGGGAGCGCGCTCGACGAAGTGGCGCCCGTCGTCGAGGTGGAGCCTCACGCGCGGATCCGTCGCGAGGCGATGGTTGTACGGCTCGAAGCGCCGGAGCGAGATCTCGACGATCTCGCTCGAGATGTCGACGACGTCGAGCCTGCGGATCGGATAGAGGAGGAGAGCGCCGAAGGACTGCCCCGAGCCGAGGCAGATCCCCAGACAGTCCTGCGGGGCGCCGGTCCCCGGGTAGAAGAGGCAAGGGATGTGGCCCTGGAGGGCCTGGGTCGACAGGAAACCCTTGTAGGCCACGGCGAGGCAGACGTTCCCCGAGCCCACGCGGACGCTCCCGGAGTCCTCGAAGAGGAACGACGTCGTGAGGGGCCCCTCGACCACTTCCACGAGGGGCATGCGGCCCACCTGGGACCCGGAGGGAGCGTCGGGATCGTAGCCCACGTCGGGGTCTCGGCCGTAGCCGTGGAGCTTGATCGTGGACCGCGTGATGTCCTCGCGCCCCAGGGCGAAGCCGGCCGCCCAGAGGAGCCCGATGGCAGGGAGCACGAGGCCCGCCCGGCCGGATCGGCCGATCCCCGTTCCGGGCGCATCCCCCGGTTCCCTGCGCCGCTCGGCGCGGCTCTGGGAGCCAGCCTGCGCCGCGGTACCGAGGGCCTTCCAGTGCGCCGCCACGGACAGCCCGGCGGAGCCGACTCCGAGGACGGCGAGGGTCCAGTGGAGGCCGAGCAGGGGGAGGAGCGCGTAGCCGCAGAGGAAGCCGCCGGCGCTCGAGCCGAGGGTGTTCCAGAAAACGACCCTGCCCGACACGGAGCGCAAGCCGGCCGAGCTGCGCGCCGCGGCGGCTATGAGGCTCGGGAGGCCCGCGCCGAGGAGGACGACGGGCAGGAAGACCACGAGGGCGACCTGGAGGAACGGCGCGGCGAGCGTCCCGTCGAGGTCCTCGCTCAGGAGGCGCCAGAAGTAGCGGTAGCCCACGTCGATCTCGAGGGTGTCGCGCGCCACGATCTGGCCCGTGGGGAGCCTCTCGCCTTGGATCGCGAACCGATACTCGGCGGCCCTCCACCACTCGAGGGTCCCGAGGGCCGCGACGGGCACCAGGGCCTGGAGGGCCGCCAGGATCTTGAGCGGGCTCCAGCGCGCCGCGAGGAGCGGCGCGAGGAGGAGGCTCCCGGCGGCGAGGGCGAGGAGGTAGACGGCCAGGAGGATCGCCGTCAAGTACACCGTCCCCGTGTTGAAGAGCGAGAAGTACCGGGCCCAGGCGATCTGGTAGGAGATCGCGATGAGCCCCGAGGCGAACGCCGCGGCCGGGAAGAAGCGGTCGAGAGCCTCGCGCTCCCCATCGGGGTGCGCCGGGGCGAGCCCGCGGAAGGCCAGCGCGGCCGTGACGCCGATCGCGAGGTTCGCGGCGCCGCCGGCCAGGCTCGTCCCGTCCATGCCGAGGCGCGGGATGGCGAGATACGAGGTGAGGAGGACCCCGGCGACGGCGCCCAGGATGTTGATCCCGTAGAGGAGGCTCGTCCGCGAGCCGATCGAGGCATCGCGCTCGACGAGCCCGTCGAGGAGGAGGGGCAGCGTGGCCCCCATGAAGAAGGTGGGCGGGAGGAACAGCGCGAAGAGGAGGAGGAACCGGACGGCGAAGAGGCCGCCGGCGGAGCCCGCGGCGAGCGGGTAGAGGGCACCGTAGGCGGCTTCCAGGACGCGGAAGAGCGCCGGAAAGAGGAGCGCGAAGACGCCGACGCCCATCTCGAAGAAGCCGTAGACGACGAGGGGCGACCAGCGCCGCGAGCTCAGCCTCCCCACGACGAGGCTCCCGAGGCCCAGGCCGAGGAAGAACGCCGTCAGGACCGTCGAGAGCGCGATCTGGCTCGCGCCCACGATCAGGGCCGATTTCTTCACCCAGACGAGCTCGTAGCCGAGGCCCAGCATGCCCGAGAGGAAAAAGAGCGCGGAGGCGAGGGCGAAGGTCGAGCGCTGGCGGGGCATGGCGAGAGACGATAGCACGGGGCGGTGCAGAGGGGAACGGTGCGGGGGGGGCAGTACGCCGCTCGATCCATGGCCGGTCCCTCGCGGGGCCTGACGCCGTCCGACGCCCGCCGCGGTTGACCCACGAGCTCCCTCGTGGGAGAATCAACGCCCTGTCCGGGGTCCGTGAGGAAACGGGTAGGTCTCCGCCATTCACCCCCTGAGGTTCTCCGAGTCGCAACCATGCAGCACTGCCTCCGCGCTCGCACCGTGTCCTGGGCAGCCCTCACCGTGGTCGTCTCCGCTTGCTTCCTCCGCGCCCAGGCCCCCAGCGGCTGGATCCAGGACGTGAACTGGCTCTTCCTCGGCCCTCTGGGGAGCGGGTTCGGGTGCAACCCGGGCGACGCGATCGGCTCGAGCTGGATCGCGCCCGAGGAGATCTCGGCCATCGCCCCGGCCGACGGCGACCCGATCTCGATCGACTTCAACGCCGCCTCGAGCGACTCCTGGGAGGGGATCGGCGAGGCGCCGGCGTGGACTTGCCTCGCGAGCCTCGGCCTCCCGGGCGACGACCTCGTCGACCTGACCGCCATCGCGGCGGCCGTGGCCGTGCAGACCGGCGAGACGATCCCGCTCACGAACGCCATGGCGGTCTTCGTCACGTACGTGTCGAACGACACGGGGTCGCCCCTCCCGGTGAGGCTCTGCACGGCGAGCGACGACTCGATCCAGGTCTGGGTCAACGACCAGAGAGTCCAGGAGGTCCGTGCCTGCCGCGCCACCGCGGGCGGCTGCGCCGAGGAGGCCGCCGCCCTCCTCGTGCCCGGGACCAACGCGATCAAGGTGCTCCTCTGGCAAGGCGTGGGCGGGTGGAGCTTCCGCCTGGCCCTGAAGCGGGTCGACTCGAGCCTCCTGACGAGCGACGATGCCGAGGTCACCTTCCTCGGCTGCGAGGGAGGGGGCTCGCCGAGCCTGAGCTCCTACCGCGTGGAGCGCCGGGTCGGCGCCGACGTCCTCGAGTGCGCCGTGGCGGGCGGCGCCGTCGAGGTGACCCTCGACGGCAGCTCGAGCGCCGGGCCCAACCTGACCCTCACCGAGGTCATCACGGGCGCCGTGGCGATCGAGGGGATCACCGGCGGAGGCGTCTTCACGCCGGCGCCCGCCCCGGCCCTGGGCCCCGTCGGCACGTGGGAGGACGCCCGCGACATCGGCGGGCCTTGCTACCCCGGGTCCACGGTGGACTCGGGCGGCGGCAGCTACACCGTCACGGGCGGCGGCGAGGATATCTGGCAGAACGGCGACCAGTTCCAGTTCGCCTACAAGCTGGCCCACGGCGACTTCGACATGGTCGCCCACGTCGCCAGCCGCACGTGGGCCCCGGGCTCGCGCTGGGGCAAGGCCGGGATCATGGCGCGGCAGAGCCTCTCGCCTCGGTCGCGCTACGCGGGGATCCAGACCCACGGCGACGACCCGCAGGACGCCGACCGCTTCGCGGCGCGCCCCACCCACGGCGGCAGCAACAACTTCGAGGCGACGAACCTCGCCGGGGGCGAGCACCGCGACTGGCTGCGGCTCTCCCGAGTCGGCTCGGTCTTCACGGGCTACTTCGCGACGGACGGGTCGGACTGGCAGGCCGCCGGGTCCGTGGACTGGGGCCCCGACGCTCCGCACACGGTGCTCCTCGGCCTCGCGGTCTGCTCCCACGACAACTGCAGCCCGGCGGAGCTCGTCTTCGACTCCGTCTCGATCGCGGGCGGCACGGCGAACCAGGGCCCCTTCCCGACCG
This sequence comes from Planctomycetota bacterium, assembly GCA_016209535.1. Lineage (GTDB taxonomy): Bacteria > Planctomycetota > UBA8108 > UBA8108 > SXIK01 > JACQVW01. The sequence goes on from JACQVW010000435.1 coordinate 14,410, forward strand.
ACGGCGGAAGCATCATCTGGTCGAACCTCGCCCGGGCGACGCTCGACGCGGGCGTAGGCTACAAGGTGAGGGGCGAGGGGCTCGCCCAGCTCTTCGGCCACGACGGCGAGCACGCCGTCGAGGGGCCGAGCCAGGTCCTCCTCCAGGGAGCGGCGAGCGCCGCGGGGATCTTCTCCTCGGCCCACGACATCGGGCTCCCCTGCTTCCCGGGCTCCACGGTCCACGACGCGGGCCAGGGCACCTACACGGTCACGGCAGGCGGGGCGGACATCTGGGAGGGGAACGACCAGTTCCAGTACGCCTACGCCCGGTTCACGGGGGACTTCTCGATCCGCGCCAAGATCCGCGAGCGGACCTGGGCGCCCGGCTCGCGCTGGGGGAAGGGCGGCCTCATGGCGCGCGAGAGCTGCGCGCCCGACTCCCGCTACTCCTTCCTGCACGACAACCCGGATCCCGACGGCACCCGCTATGCCGTCCAGCGGATCTCGAACCAGGCCTCGAACCAGGAATTCGGGATCGGCGGGCACCCCGACTGGCTCCGCGTCGACCGCGTGGGCAAAGTCTTCGCGGGCTACGCGTCCGATGACGGCGTCGTCTGGACGCTCCGTTACAAGGAGGCCTGGCTCGACCCCGTGCCCGACACGGTCCTCGTGGGCCTCGCACTCACGTCCCACATGGGCTGCGAGCCGGCGACCCTCGTCTTCGAGCAGGTTTCGCTGAGCGCCATCGACTACGCGGTGACGCGCCGGGCAGGCTCCGGCCTTCCCGCGTGTCCCGAGCCCGGGGCGGGCTCGAGCGTCACGGTCAAGCTGAAGGGCAGCGGGCCCGCGGGGCCCAACGTGCTCGTGAGCGAGGATGTGGCCGGGCAAGTGGACGTGCGAAACATCTCCCACGGGGGAGTCCTCAGGGCGCCGCAGAAGCCCACGTACACGCCCCTCGGGATGTGGCAGGACGCGCGCGACATCGGCGCCCCCTGCGTCGAGGGCTCCACCGTCGACGTCGGCGACGGGAGCGACACGATCACGGGCGCCGGCGCGGACATCTGGCAGACCGGCGACCAGTTCCAGTTCGCCTACGTCGAGGCCCACGGCGACTTCGCGTTCACCACGCGCATCTCCGACCGCATCTGGGCTCCCGGCTCGCGGTGGGGCAAGGTGGGGATCATGGCGCGGCAGAGCCACTCGTCGCGGTCGCGCTACGTGAGCGTGCAGGACCACGGCATCGACCTGCAGGACGCGACCCGCTGGGCCTCGCGGCCTACTCACGCCGGAAGCGACAACTACGAGACCGTGCCCCTCCCTCCCGGCACGCACCACGACTGGCTTCGCCTCGAGCGCGCGGGCGACACGTTCATCGGCTCGAGCTCCGAGGACGGAGCGACCTGGATCGAGCAGGGCCGCGAGACCTGGACCGACGCGCCGGCGACGGTGCTCCTCGGGCTCCACGTGTGCTCGCACGCGGACTGCCTGCCCTCGACGATCACCTTCGCGGACATCGAGTACACGGGCGGGAACGGGGCGCCGGGGGCCGTGCCGGAGGGCGGGACGATCGACTGGAACGTGTCTCGCGCCGTCCTCGGGGGGGAGGGCCTGAGCTACGAGGTCGTGGCCTCGGGCAACAAGCTCGCGACCTTCAGCGGCACCGCCGACGGGGTCGGCATCGCGGGCGACGCGGAGTTCGCCATCTCGCCGACGAAGAGCGTCGGAGGCCCCTTCTCGATCGCCCACGACGTGGGGAGCCCCTGCACCGCCGGCGACAGCGAGTACGACGCCGGGGCGGGGGCCTACACCGTCACCGGCAGCGGGACCGACATCTGGCAGACCGGCGACCAGTTCCAGTTCGCGTACCGGGAGGTTGCGGGCGATTTCTTCGTCGCCATCGCCCACATCGCCGATCGGCAGTGGGCGGTGGGCTCGCGCTGGGGCAAGGTGGGCATCATGGCGCGGCGCGACTGCACTTCGCGCTCGGCCTACGCCATGATCCAGGACCACGGCGAGGACCTGCAGGACGCGAGCCGCTTCGCGGCGCGGCCCACCCACGGCGGCGCGGACAACTTCGAGCAGCTCACGCTCCCCGGCGGCACGCACCGCGACTGGCTCCGACTCGACCGCCAGGGGAGCGTCTTCACGGGCTACACGTCGATGGACGGCGGCGTCTGGGAGCGCCAGGGCTCGGTGGACTTCGGGGCCGGCGCCCCCGAGTCGGTCCTCCTGGGCCTCGGGGTGTGCGGTCACGACGGCTGCGAGCCCGCGACGATCGTCTTCGACGAGATCCAGGTCATCACGACCCCCAACAACCCTCCCGTCCCCTGCATCGAGACCGATCCGTCGCCGCCCACAGTGTACCTCTCGGGCGGCAAGGCCGAGATCACGCTCAAGGGGACGTGCTCGACGGACGGCGACGGCGGCACTCAGGGGCTGTCGTACCTCTGGCTCCGCGTCGCGGGGCCCTCGGGGGCCGTGATCGAGGACAACGCGGCGGCCGTGACGCGGGTCACCTTCACCAAGGCCGGCACGTACCGCTACCGCCTCGCCGTGAACGATGGCCAGCTCACGAGCAGCGGGGCCAGCACCACCGTGGAGGTCACCGTATCGGACAAGCCTCCGGAGCCCGTCTTCCACCGCGGCGACGCGGACCAGAACGGCCAGCTCCAGCTCACGGACGCGATCCGCATCCTCGGGTTCCTCTTCCTCGGCGGCCCGGCGCCGGACTGCCTCGACGCGGCGGACGCCGACGACAACGGCCAGCTCCAGCTCACGGACGCGATCCGCATCCTCGGGTTCCTCTTCCTCGGCGGCGTCCCACCGGCGACTCCGGGCCCTCCTCCGGACCCCTGCGGGCCGGACACGGCGGGGGCCGACGAGCTCGGCTGCACCGCGTACGTGGGGTGCTGACCGCGCCTGCCGTCAGCGGGCGAGGCCGAGCACGCGGTCCATGCGGTCGGCCACGTCCTTGAGCACCTCGCGCCCGCCGCCGCCGACCTCGGCGGTGGCGTAACCCTTGTAGCCGACCTCGGCGAGGGCCTTGAGGACCTCGGGCCAGTCCTCATCGCCCTCGCCGATCCCGACCCACTGCTTCTCGTGGCTGTAGCCCTTGAAATCGAACTTCAAGAGCCGATGACCGAGCACCCGGATCCAGCGGGCCGGCGACGGCCCGTACTTGATCATGTTGCTGATGTCGAAGTAGCCGCCGACCAGGGGGTCCTGGAACCGGTCGATGTAGGCGACGAGCTCCTCGGGCTTCGTGATGAAGTCGTTCCAGACCGTCTCGACGGCGATCTTCACGCCCACCTCGTGCGCCAGCGGCAGGGCCTTCCGCACCTCCGCGGTCGAGCGCTCCCAGACCTGGTCGTAGCTCTCGCTCTTCTTGTCCCGGACGGCGCCGGGCACGAGGAGGACCGTCGTGCCGCCGTAGGTCTTGCAGTCGCGCAGCGCGGTCTTGAGCCCCTCGAGGCCCCTGGCGCGCACCTCCGGGCTCGGGTCCGAGAGGCGCACGCTCCAGTGGATCGAGTCGACGACGCCGTGGATCTCGATCCCGGTCGCGTCGCGGGCCTTGACCACCTCCTGTTTGTCGATCCCGCTGGGGCTGTCCATCTCGACGCCCTGGAACCCGAGGTCCTTGATCAGGCGGAGCTTGTCCTCTACCGAGCCCTGGATGCCGATCATCCCGAACTTGACCGCCTTCTTGAGGAGGGGCTTCTTCGGCTCGCCGGCCCCGGCGAGGGGCCTCAAGGCCAGAGAGGCGGCCGCGAGGGTCGTCGCGGCGAGGGACGAGCGCAGGAACTCACGGCGCGTGGCACGACGTGTGGCAGGCAGGTTCATGACGGTTGCTCCGCGTGGGGTGGGGGAAAGCACTTGGGGAGTGGCAAAGCGCGTGGGGCGTCCCTGAGGGGACGGGGCCGGCCCGGGGGCGCGGGCCCG
>JACQVW010000436.1 GCA_016209535.1 Planctomycetota bacterium
CAGATCAGGCTCCATTCGGGTAACAGGAAAGAGCTCGGCAGGGGCAGTTTGGTAGGGGCAGTATCGTGGGAATGAACGCGTGGTTCATAGCCGGGTGTAACCCGGCGTTGAACCACGCCCTTTTCGCCGTTGCGATGGCAACGTGGATGGTGAGCACGATATCTCCGATGTGGTGACGATCCTCCTCTACCTCTATCCCGGCTGCCCGTAGCCTCAGCGGTACTCGATCCGGTACCTGCCCCCCGGCCGTGCCGCGAACGCCACTCGCCCCCAGAGGCCGGCGCGGCAGGCCGGTCTCCGGGGCAAGGCGCCTCCACCGCCCGCCCCGCTCAGTCCTCTTCCGTCTCCTCCTGGAAGACCCTGACCCGGCCCACCTCGATGATCCAGAGCCTGCCGGCCAGGGACTCACGGGTCAGGGCCGCGGCAAGCGTTCTGACCGCAAAGAGGAGATCCTCTTTCGAGGGCTTGCGGGGAAGACGGAGGACGGCGATTCCCGGGTACCTGCTCGGCTGGAAACGGAAAGGGTTGGCGAAGTCCAGATCCAGCGTGACGAGTCCCCTCTTCTCGCGCAAGCAGTCCCCGATGAGCTGCTCGTCCCCGGCTGCCTGGAGTCCCTGCGCTGGCACCGTGGCGACGTCGTGGCCGGCGGAGGCGAGGATCTCCCTGCCGCGCTCGCCCAGGTTCTCGTCGAGCTTGAGCTTCATCCCTTGCGGGGTTCCAGGGGCACCTCGACGTACCGCTCGCGGGCCATCTCGGCCCCATAGGCGATGCAGGCCTGAATGTCCTCGGGTTCTAGACCGGGGTAATCAAGCAAGATCTCCTCTTCCGTGGCTCCCGAGGCAAGGAGGTCGAGGATCAGCGAGACCCAGAGCCGGTGCCCGCGGACGCAGGGCTTGCCGAAGCACCGCGCAGGGTCGATCCAGATGCGCTGCAGAAGCTCCTCTCGAGTCAGCCTCTTCTTCATGGCGAGTTGAATCCTCACGGTAGAGTTTACGCCCCTTTGCCTGGAACTCAACGGAGGGAAGCCGGGGATCGCTGGGTCCAGGCATCGTCCCCGCCGCCACCTTGCAATCGATCCGCGGCCGCCGTACGTTGTGCGGTCGCGCGGTCGCGCGATGACGCGCGACCCTGGAGAGTTCCCTCCACCCCCTTCACGAGACTGAGCCCAGGAGGAATGGCATGCCCGAGAGAATTCGCGCCGGCATCATCGGCACCGGCTTCATCGGCCCCGCGCACGTCGAGGCGGCTCGCCGCCTCGGCAACATCGAGATCATCGCCCTGGCCGAGGCCAACGAGGCCCTGGCGCGCCAGAAGGCCGATGCCCTCTGCATCCCGCGAGCCTACGGCGACTACCGCAAGCTCCTCGAGGACCGCGACGTCCAGGTCGTCCACAACTGCACGCCGAACCACCTGCACTTCGCCGTCAATCGCGACATCATCGCCGCGCGCAAGCACGTGATCAGCGAGAAGCCGCTCGCCATGACGACCGAGGAGAGCCGAGAGCTCGTCCGGCTCGCGCGGGAGGCGCGCGTCATCCATGCGGTCGACTTCAACTACCGCTACTACCCCCTCGTCCAGCACGCTCGCGAGATGGTCGTCAAGGGCCAGGTCGGTGAGGTCTACGCGGTGCACGGTTCCTACCTCCAGGACTGGCTCTACCTCCCCACCGACTGGAACTGGCGCCTGGTCCCCGAGCTCTCCGGGCAGAGCCGCGCGGTGGCCGACGTGGGCAGCCACTGGTGCGATCTCGTGCAGTTCATCACGGGGCTCACCATCACGCGCCTCCTCGGCGACCTGAGGACGGTCCACAAGAAGCGCATGAGGCCCAGGAAGGAGGTCGAGACCTATGCCGGCAAGGTGCTCAAGCCCGAGGACTACGAGTCCCAGGAGATCCATACCGAGGACTACGCCTCGATCCTGCTCGAGCTCTCCAACGGGGCGCACGGCGTCTGCACCGTGAGCCAGGTCTCGGCCGGCCGCAAGAACCGGCTCTACTACGAGATCGATGGCGCGAAGTGCGCCCTCGCCTGGGACCAGGAGCGGCCGAACGAGATGTGGATCGGGTACCGGGAGAAGCCGAACGAGGTCCTCGCCAAGGACCCTTCCCTCCTCCACCCGCGCGCCCGCGAGTACGCGCACTACCCCGGCGGCCACCCCGAGGCCTATCCGGACGGCCCCAAGAACCTCTTCCGCAACGTCTACCGGGCCGTCCCAGGCGGCGCCATGCCGGCGGACCCCGACTGGAGCACCTTCGACGACGGCCACAAGGAGGTGGCGATCTGCGAGGCGGTGCTCAAGAGCAGCCGCAGCAAAGCCTGGACCGAGGTGGCGTACTGATCGATGGCGGTCGGTGCCGGCGATGCCGGCCCGATCCCGGACCCTACTTGATATCGCTCAGCTTCACGGGCGTCCGGTTCCGGCTCGACTCCGTCACCGCGTGGAGGACGCGCTGCACCTTGTAGGCGTCCGCGAAGTCCGGGAGCGGCACCACGGGCTCCTTGCCGCCGAGCACGGTGAGGATGTCGGCCGTCTGGTTGATGAAGCTGTGCTCGTAGCCGAGGACGTGGGCGACGGGCCACCAGGCGCCGGCGTAGGGGTGCTGGGCGTTCCCGTTCGTCACGTTGATGGTCGACCATCCCTGGAGCTTCTCGGGCAGCGTCGCGTCGTAGAGGTCGAGCTCGTTCATGCGCTCGAAGTTGAAGCGGATCGCGCCCTTGTCGCCGTGGATCTCGAGGCGGTTCGAGTTCTTGTAGCCCGTCGCGAGGCGGGTCGCCTCGAAGGTCGCGAGAGCCCCGCTCCCCATGCGGGCGACGAAGAGGACGATGTCATCGACGGTGCTCGGGCCCGTCCTTGTCGAGGTGGCCGCGCCTCGCCCGGAGATCTCGCCGCCCGAGGTCTCGAGGATCTTCCGCTGGCGGATCACGGTCTCCATCGCGGCGCCGATCACCTCCGAGACCTCGTCGCCGGTGATGAACCGGACGGTGTCGATCGTGTGCGCGCAGAGGTCTCCGAGCGCCCCCGAGCCTGCCACCTCCCCCTGGAACCGCCACATGAGGGGCGTCTCCGGACCCGCCCAGTCCTGGAGGTAGCAGCCGCGGACCTGGTAGATGCGCCCGAGCCGGCCCTCGCGGCAGAGCTGGTGCGCGAAGGCGATCGCCGGGCAGCGGCGGTAGTTGTACCAGACGAAGGTCTTCCCCCGCGCCTTCGCGGCCGCCTCGGCCATCTGCCGGGCGTGGGCCAGCGTGTCGGCGAGCGGCTTCTCGCAGGCCACGTGCTTGCCGGCCTCCAGCGCGCCGATCGCGTGCTCCGCGTGGACGTTGTTCGGCGTGACGATGTCGACGAGGTCGACCTCGGGGTTCGCCACCGCCTCTTTCCAGCTCGTGGTGCAGTGCTTCCAGCCCCACCGCGCCGCGAACTGCCTGAGCTCGGCCTCGTTCCGCGCCGCGACCGTGTGCATGACCGGCGCCACGGGCGGCTCAAAGAACTTCGCGACCTTGAGATAAGCGTTCGAGTGCGCCCTCCCCATGAACTTCGTGCCGAGGAGCGCGACGTTGCAGGTTTTGCCAGGCATGTGCAGGACCTCCGGTCTTCGTAGAGATCTGAGCTGACTTCTTGGGATCCCCGCCGCGGACGTCCTCCGCCGAGGGAGGGGCGTCCCAGGGGAGGGCTGAAAGTAGCAAAAAGCTCAGGGGGCGGCAAGGACCCCTTGCGGCCGGTCCAGGTGAACCGTGATGAGAGCACTCGACATGCCGTAGGGACTGCGGACCCCGCTCCTCTCTTCCCCCCCTGCGCCCTTCGTGGTATAGCCCGAGCACCAGGAGATCCTGGGCGCCCCCTGGGAGGGCTCTCGGTCGTGGGACTGGACGTTGCGATACAAGACGCGCCAAACCTGAAAGGGAGGTTCCTCATGGTCCGAACGATCGCCGCCATCGTCGCCGTGTTCGTCGGCTGGGAAGCCGTGGACTTCCTCGTCCACGGCGTGCTCTTGAAGGCTTCGTACGCCGAGACCGCCTCCTTGTGGAGGCCCGAGGCCGAGATAAAGATGGGGCTCATGGCCCTCGTCGTCCTCATCGGCGCGCTGGCCTTCGTCCTCATCTACAAGCGCCTGGCCCGCGATAAGGGCCTGTTCAAGGGGCTCGAGTACGGTTTCTGGTTCGGCCTCGCAGCGGCAGTCTCGATGGGCTACGGCACCTACGCGGTGATGCCCATCCCCTACAGCATGGCGCAGGCGTGGTTCCTCGCGAGCCTGGCGCACGGGCTCCTCGGCGGGGCGCTGGCGGGCGCGATCGTCAGGGACTGAGGCGGGCTCGGCGGCTCGAGACCCCTTGTGCGCAGCGCCCGATCCTGGCTATAGTCCCGCCATGGGACTCGCATGCATCCTGACGTTCCTGGCGCAGACGAGCGCCGGAGCTCCGCCGGCTCCCGGCGCCGGCGCGGAGGAGGCCCGGAAGCTCTACGTCGCCAACACCTCGGGGGACACCCTGAGCGTGATCGACCTCGAGCGCGAGGAGGTCGCGCGGGAGGTCAAGGTCGGGGGTCACCCCCACGGGCTTGCGCTTTCGCCCGACCATGGGACGCTCTACATCTCGGTGGAGTCCGAGCGCGGGGTCCCTGTCTAGCAAAGACTCGACGCTTGCCGTCTATCGGACCATCGGAGCGCTCGAGCCCGAGCAACCGCTCGTCCCTCCCACAAAGCACCTCACCGCCCGCAGGCGTCCGGGCAGCCCTCGATCCGCACGCAGCTCGAGCCCAGGGCCGGCGGGACGCCCCGCTGGAAGAGGTAGGCGAGGATCGCGATGGCGTCGGTCAGGTCGACGGCGCCGTTCCCGTCGGCGTCGTGCAGCGCCCGGTTGCCGCCCGCGGCCACCGATTCGCCCGCGCACGGCAAGGCGGGGAGCACCAGGTCCCCGGGGAAGAGCCGGCGCAGGAGGAAGATCGCGTCGGTGACGTTCAAGCGCCCGTCCTGGTTGGCATCGCCGGCGCGCTGGCGGCCGCCGAGCCCGCTCCCGGGCTCCTCCTGGCCCGGGGAGCCGCCGGGGTCCCGGCTCGGGCGCCAGCTCAGCCGGTCGCTCCAGGCGTCGCGCGGCAAGAGGGGGTCGGCGATGACGAGCGACATCCCCTCGCCGTCGGTCTCCGGATGCCAGGCGGGGTCATACTCGAGCTGCAGGATCGGCTCTCCGAGGATTCCTTCCAGGATCAAGGCCTCGCCGCCGTTCGAGAGCCTGCCCTCGTACTCGCCGCCGATCGCGAGCCCCGAGACGTCGTACCTCGTGCGGAAGGCCTTCAAGTTCTCGACCAGGAGGACGTGCTCCCCGGCGCCGAGGACCTCCACATCGGAGTCCGCGAAATCGAACCGCACGCCTCCGCGGAGGCGGACCTCCGAGAGGTCGAGGGGTCCCGAACCGATGTTGCGGAGCTCCAGGAACTCGAATTCGTCGGCGTCGTAGGGGACTCCTGCCGGCGGCTCCGGCGGGTGGTACATGACCTCCGTGATGCGGAGCGGGACGTTGGAGTCGACGAGGAAGACCGCCTCGTTCATGGCGCTCCACTCGCCGCCTGCCAGCGCCCGAGCGCGCAAGCGCAAGCTTCGCTCGATCGCGATGCCCGCGCCCGCGGGATCGACGGCCGTGAGCTCTGGCTGGATGAGGAAATCCGCGTCGCCGACCCGGAAGTTGAGGCCGTGGATGGCCAGCACGTTGCGGCCCGCCCTCAGGAGGCTCGCGGCGCCGCTCAGGTCGACGGCCTCGAAGACGACGGCGGCGCGATCCGACCGCCCCGAAGCGGCGGCCGAGCTCCACCCCGGCGCCGCGGGCGCGGCGCGGGCGGCGACGCGCTCGCCGTTCAAGTAGGCGACGTAGCCGTCGTCGTACCTCATGCGCAGGGTGAGGAATACCAGAGCCCGCGGCTCTACTGCCTCGAAGGCGCACCGCAGGTAAATCGAGGCGTTCACCTGGTACATCGACTCCCCGACGTCCGTCGCGATGAGCCCCTCGTAGCCGGCCTCCCTCTCGTAGCCCACGGCCGTGCGCCCCTCCCGCCAGCCGGAGTCGTCGAAATCCACCGCGGTCCACTCGAGCCCCAGGCTCCCGTCCGCGGGCACGTGCAGGCGGACCGCGGCCTGCTCGGGGAGCAGGACGACCTTCCGGCCCGCGCCGGCGGCGAGGGCGGCGGGCGACGGGGCGCCGCCGGGCAGCCGGGGGTCGGAGCCGTCGGTGGTGTAGTAGACGACGCCCTCCGGCGCGCCCGCGGCCACCTGGAAGCCGCGAGGCACGAGGCCGCCATGACGGCTGAAGTGGGGCGCCTCGGACGCGGGGTAGAGCCCGGCGCTCCGGAATTGCTGGAAGACGACGTCGGACCGCTGCGGGAGGTACGTGCCGGTGACCCAGTCCCGCTCGGCGCGCCACTCCTTGAGCGTGAGCGGCGGATTGAAGTGCTGGTCCCCCCAGCGCGCCGACTCGCACACGATGGCCCTCTCGACGCCGGCCGCGAGCGCCGCGTACCGCGGGACCAGCGACTCCGGCGCGAGGATCCCGCCGTTGAAGAAGAGCCGGTGCACGCGGTCGGCGAAGAGCAGCTTGTACTCGGGATTGGTCTTGAGGCTCTGGTGGGGCTGTCCGGCGCCGGAGAAGTCGTTGAGGAGGGCGTTCTTCGTGAGGGGCGACCGCTCCCGGTTGTTCCCGATCGTGTTCTCGTAGTCCCAGCAGTAGAACTTGAAGCCCGTGCTGCGCTCGGAGCGGTCCCGGCCCGCCCACCAGTTCTTCCACGGCCAGTCCCAGTTGCCTCCCCAGAGGTTGACGATCAAGTAGTCGGCGTAGTTCTCGACGTCGAGGAGGTGAGGGAGACCTGGGTCGCGCACGCCTTCAGGGTTCCGCCCCTGGAGCTCGAGGTATGCGCCGAGCGCGGTCCGCGCCTCCTGGGTCTTCCGTATCATGTCGTTCCAGGCGGTGGACGTGCCGTTGGTCGGCGCGCCGTCGTGGATGGCGTCCCAGTCCTCCTTCTCGCCCCCGTAGTAGCTCGACGAGAAGGCGTGGTCCGGGCGTTCGACGGCGTTGTAGAGGCCCCAGTAGATCCCGTCGATGTAGAGGTGTGCGAAAACGCCGTGGGCGGCCGCGTTCCCGGCGGCCCGCTGCAAGGAGCGCCCGAGCTCGTCGCGCGTGTACTGCTCCGTGTAGCGGGCCGCGTCCCACGAGTAGCCGTCGTTGGCGCCGGCGCGGAGCGTGAGGGTGTCGAACGCATCCACCGCTTCGTCGCCGAACAACGAGTGTCTCAGCTTGGCCGGGCCGTACTTGCTCCTGAACAGGAGCCGCAGCGAGTGCTTTCGAGTGGCCGCGTGCTGCCGGAAGTAGCCGCCCTGGATGCGGATGCCGCAGTTGACCTGAAAGCCGCCGGCGGCGGCGGGGGGGATCCACTCCGCCGAGGCGGGGCGCTCCCACGCCGCTCCGCGCATCTCGGAGTTGGTGTAGATCCCCTGGGGGCCGAACATGTCGTCGCGCTTCAGGACGATCGAGAGCGCGGGCAGGCTCGCGAGGTCCTCCCGGACGGTGGCGGCGTAGACGCCTCCGAAGCGGTCGTTGGGCCCGACCACGTCGGGGTCCATGCCGTAGTCGGCGGCCGTGGCACCCCAGGTCCTCGGGAAGCCGGCCGCCAGCACGGCCTGCGCGTCCTGCCGCGCGACGTCGTCCACGAAGAGGTAGGTGTGCGTGTCGGTGTTCGTCGGCTCGAAGCCCGGCTTGAACGCACGAGCGCGCAGCGTCGTCGTGCGGTCGATGGCGATCGGCCCGGCGTAGGCGAGACCCGTCGTCTCCTCCGGCGGGCTGCCGTCGAGGGTGTAGCGGATCTCGGCCCCCTCCGTCTCGGTGGCGATCGCGACCTCGAAGGGGGCTTCGTAGAACCCGCGGTCCCGGCTGAACTTCGTGTCGGCCACGAGGAGCGGCCGCTCGGAGGCTGGGCCCTCGTTCCTCGCCAGGGGCGTCGGCGTCCGGTGGTAGAGGAACGGGCCGGCGCCGTCGGGGGAGCGGGCGTAGGAATGGTCCGGCGACTGCGGCGGGAGCTCCACCTCGTCCTGGATGCGGCCCGCGGCATCGGCGAGCAGCACGGGGCCCCCCTCGGCGCTGATCTTGAAGCTCGAGTGCAGGGGAGGAGGGACGTTGCCCAGCTCGGGGAAGAGGATCAGGTCGTTGTTCGTCGCAGCGACGTTCAGGGCCGCGACCGCGAGCAGGTTCTCCCCGGGCTTGAGCAGGTCCAGGCGCGACGTGAGGTCGAAGCGCTCGACGGCGGTGGCGGAGTGCGAGCGGGTCGCCTTGCTCGCGAAGGTCGGCTCCTCCCCGTCCGGGAAGCCGCCCGAGGCGACCCGGACGCCGTTCAAGTAGGCGGCGAAACCGTCGTCGTAGCGCACCTGCAGGACGACGTTGGGCTGGCCGGGCCGGAAGTCGAAGGTCCGCCTCAGGAAGGCCGCGCCGATGCCCGCCGGCCATGGCGTGAGGATCCCGGCGGCGTTCCCGAAGCCGAACCCCGGCTTCCCCCGCTGCCAGCTCGAGGCGTCGAAGCCCGGCGCCTTCCAGTCGGAAGGGGGCCCGGGATCGGCGGGACCGCCCGTCAAGTAGAGCCACTCTGCATCGGGCGGGATGAGGTTGGCATCGAAGAGGAAGGGAGAGTTCGTCTCGGTGAGCCTCTCCGCCGGCACGCCGGTCCGATCCTTCTTCGAGCACCAGACGAGCAGGTAGGACCCGGGTGCGAGCGAGACCTCGGGGAAGAGCCATTTCCCCAGTTCGGAGCGGTCGTCGCTCAAGGCGTAGCCCTTCAGGTCGGCGGCGGCCGAGCCGGCGTTGTAGAGCTCCACCCAGTCGGAGCTGTCGCCGTCCTCATCGGTGCTCGTGGCGCGGTTGCTTGCCAGGACCTCGTTGATGACGACCTGGGCCCCGAGGGGCGCGCAGGATAGAGCCGCCGAGAGCGCGGCGGCGAGGACGTTTCGGCTCACGGCGTTTCCCTTCTCAGGCTGGGATCCCAAGGACCTCGATGAGGATGCGGCGGCGCCGCGGGGGCGGCGGACGCGCTCCAGGCGCTCCGCCTCCCGGGCCCCGCCGGCGCGTTTCTCCGAGGACGTACAGTGTAAACGCCGGGGATCGGAGGATTCCACACGTGCTTTCCCCCCTCCGTGCCCCGAGGGGCTGACGGAAGGCGTCGGCCGGTGGGGAGGTGGGGGGAAGGCGAGGCCGGCGTAGTTCCCAGGGCGGCGCGGTCACACCCCCCACACCACCACGCGTTTCCCCGCATGCGCCTCCTCGCGGCGGAAGATCCGCTCGTCCCACGTGCGGTCCGGACGGCGGTCGAAGAGGAGCAGGTGGGCCTCCTGCGTGCCGCAGCGGTCCATGTAGGCCACGGTCTGCTCGAGCCCCTCGGCCAGGGCCTTCTCCGGCTGCTTGCGCACGATCTTGAGCTCGATCACGGCCTTCTGCGTCGGCTTCACCACGGGCCAGATCACGAGCAGGTCCGTGCGGCCGCGGCCCATGCCGTACTCGCGCTCGATCCGCCCGCCGCCGTTCACGACTCGCTGCAAGAAGGCCTGCAGGATGAGCTGCGGTCCAGCCTCCTTGTACTGGAAGCGCTCGAGCCAGTGCTCCGAGTGCTCCCGGAAGAACTCCTGGAAGCTCGAGAGCAGCTTGTCGAGATCGAGGCGCCCGTCAGGTCTCACGTACCAGGCGACCTGAAAACGGCTCTCGAGGTTGAGCTGCTGCACCCAGCTCAGCTCCCTCGGGACCACCTCGCGGTAGACCGGGTTCGAGATCTCGAGCCCCACCGGCCCGCGGCGCGCGAGGCCCAGGTCCACAACGTACTGGATGTCGTCCGGGCTCACGGCGCGCTCCAGGTCCTCGCTGCACAGCATCGGCTCTATCACTCCTCGCACGCGCTCCTCCTCGAGCCGCGCCGCGAGCTGGTCGAGGTGCGTGTCGCGCCGGAGGATCAGGCGCTCCTTCGCCTCCTCGAGCATCTCCAGCGTGAGCCTGCGCGAGCGGTCGCGGTTCTCGCGCATGCTCCAGGTGAGCTCGTGCGCCAGCGCGTTCGCGAGCCAGGGCTGGCCCTGCGTCAGCTCGAAGGCACGGTCCACGACGCCCGGCTCGAAGACCTGGCCCGTCTCGGAGGTATGCTGGCCGTAAAGGGCGACGATGTCCTCGCGGGTGAAGTCGCCGAGGCGCAGGGACTCCGCCTTGATGTGGAAGGCGCTGCCGCCGGTGACGATCTCCTTGGTGGCGCTCGAGTAGATGCGGTAGTCGCGGACGTCCCTCACGCCGCAGAGCACGACGGTCTGGGGAAACTGCGCGGGGCGCTTGTCGTAACCGGCGCGAAGCTGGCGCAGGAAGGAGATGAGCGTGTCCCCGATGAGGGTGTCGACCTCGTCGAAGAAGACCACGAGGGGCCGCGGGTCGGCGGCGGCGTGGCGAGAGAGGAGCCGATTGAGCAGGGGCTCTTCGCCGGCTTGGCGGAGCTCGGGCAGCGCGGAGAGGAGGGAATCGTCGCCCAGGGTCTCCTGGACGCGCGTCGCGTACTCCGCGCCGATGACCAGCATCGCTCGTTCGACGTTCTCCCTCAACGCCTGGGCCGCCTCGACGTTCGCGAACACGCAGCGATAGGTCCCCAGCTTGTTCAAGTGGTCCCGCAAGGCGAGGAGGCAGGACGTCTTCCCGGTCTGCCGCGGGGCGTGGAGGAGGAAGTAGCGGCGGTCCTCGATCAGGCCAAGGATCTCGCGGAGATCGATTCGCGCCAAAGGCGGCAGAGTGTAGTGCGTGTCCGATTGGTTCGGGCCAGCGGTGTTGAACTTGCGTGCCACGAGCGATCCTCGAAGTCCCAGTGTAGCCTCGGCGGGAGGTGAAATCACCCCATCCACGACTACACGATTGCCGCCACCGCAGGATCGATCACACGGGTGCCGATCACACCCCCCTGGGCACGGCCCAGAGGCCCTCCCGGTACCGGCGGCGGACCATCGCCGCGGCCTCGGGGTCGCCCAGGACCTCCTCCGCCTGCGGGTCGAACCGCAGGACGCGGCCGCAGCGCGCCGCGATGTTGGCCAAAGGGACTCCGGCGGCTTTTCGAGGGGCGCGGGGTCCTGGGCTCCTCACACCGCTCGTCCTCCTCGCCCCGTGTGCCCCCGCTTGCCCCGCCCGGGGCGGCTCAGGCCAGGAACCCCAGCCTCGCGAGCTCCTTCGGCCGCTCGGCCGCCAGGGCGTCGAGCTTGGGGATGACCTTGCTCACGGTCGCGGGGTCGTCGCCGAAGTGCTTCGCGAAGACCTCGGCGAAGACGGCGCGGTAGTCGGTCCAGTGCGTCAGATAGCGCCCGCTCTTCGACGAGAAGACGCCGCCGTCCTTGCACCAGGCCTCGGGGCTCGGGGCGTTGTAGACGCCTCCCTTCACGGCCCCGCCCGCGACGAACATCACCATCGCGTTCCCGTGGTCGGTCCCCTTGCTCCCGTTCTCCTCGGAGGTCCTCCCGAACTCGCTGAGCGCCACCACCACGACGTCCTTCCACTGGTCGCGCAGGTCGCGGTAGAGGGCCTGGTAGGCCGCCGCGATCTGCCGGAGGAGGCCCGGGTAGGCGCCCTCGAGCTTCCCCTGGCCGCCGTGCGTGTCGAAGCCGTCGAGGTTCATGCCGACGAGCTCGACCGGCGTCTCCTTCAGGAGGTGCGCGGCCTGCCGGGCCTTGGACCCGAAGCCTCCCTCGGGGTAGACGGCGCCGTTCGCCGGCTTGTAGGCGTCGGGATCGATCCCGCTCAAGGTCTGCATCGCCTCGGCCATGGTGGCGCCGATCTGGTGGAGCTCCGAGCGGTACGGCTTGGAAGCGGAATCGGGGCTCGCGCCGTAGACGCCCAGGAGGCCGCTCCCGGCCCGTCCCTGCCCCGGCGCGCAGCCGAGGAGCTTCCGCATCCGGTCCCCGGCGCCGCCGAGGCGGAGCTGCCGGATGTCTCCGGCGTTCGGGACGGCGTAGCGGCCCTTGAGGGCCACGATCTGACGCTCCGAGAGGCCGAATCCGGCGAAGTGGTTGTGGAGGAGGTCCAGGGCCTCCAGCGCCTGGCGGTAGAGCATGCCCTCCTCGAGCTTCGGCTGGTCCGTGGTCCCGTTCTCGAGGAACTGCTGGCTCTCGAAGTGGGATTGGTTGTGGTCCTTGTAACCGATGCGGTGCAGGACGGCGAGGTTGCCCGCCTGGTAGACCTCGAGGACCGGCTCGAAGGACGGGTGGAGCTCCACGAAGCTGTGGAGGCTCTTGTCGAGGGAGCACCGCTTGTCGCTGCCGTCGAGGTGGATCGTCTCCCCGGGCTCGAGGAAGAGGGTCGGCCGCGACTTCAAGCTGTAGTTGGGGTCGCCGCGCGGCACCACGGCGTTGACCGCGTCCATGCCGCCCCGAAGGAAGATGTACACGAGCTTCTTCCTCCCCAGCTCGGGGGGGGCCGCGATCAGCTTCCGCCGCACGATCGCCGGCGCCCACGCGTTGAGCCCGAGGGCCAGGGCAGCGGCGCCGGCGCCGGATCCGAGGAACTCTCGCCGACAAAGCTTCATACGACACCTTCCTTTCGGGTCGATCGACACGTCACCGTCACTGGTATTCACTGATATTGCCACTGGGGCAGGCTGAGCATGAGGCCGACGGCCTGCCGCAGGCGCGGAAGGAAGTCGGGCCCGTCGCGGCGCAGCGGCAGGGGCTTCCCGTCATCGCCGGTCGTCAGGTAGTCCTGGACGACGGCCTTCGCATGCGCCGGCAGCGTCCCCTGGAAGAGGAGGTCGTCCAGAGCGCCCGCGATCGCCTCGGGGCTCTCGAGGCTCGAGCCCTCGAGGAGCGTTACGGGGTCCCAGCAGGGGTCGGACCCGGACGCGCCCTCGCTCAAAGCCGCCGCGAAGGCCACGCGGCTCCGGAAGGTGCCGATGTCGACCACCTCGAGCCCCGGCTCGGGCCAGCCGTCCGGTTCGTCGCGCGTGAAGAGCGCCATGCCCATGGAGTGCAGGTGGCCGACGAGGCCCCTGCCCGACGTCTGCCCGCCGAGCGCCCGCACGCCGCTCGCGATGTACTCGAAGGGGTCCTTGACCTTCGAGCGGTGGGCCCGCTCGGACCAGAGCTCCTCGGACGTGAGGATCGTCCGCGCCACGTCCACGATGCTCCCCTTGGGGCTCGAGGCGTTCCACGCTTCGACCGCGCGCTTCAGGAGCCCGGCGTAGGGCCCCTCGGAGGGCTTCCGGAAGTCGATCTCGTCGCCGGCGAGCTTCTGGATGAGCTTCGAGCAGACGAACAGGGCCGTCGACGGGTGCTCCAGGATCCTCGCGATGGCCGCCTCGGCTTCCTCGAGGCCGGAAGTGCCGGCCTTCCCCTCGACCTCGAGCTGTGCGGGCGAGCCCTTGAAGAGGGTCTTCACGTCCGCTCCGTTGTGAAGATCGGGGACGAAGTGGAACGCGAAGACCCCACGGGGGTCGCCGGTCTCGATGCTCCCGGGCAGGACGTCCCGCTCGATGAGGCTCGGCGTGACCGTGAGGTCCGTGCTGCCCTTCGTCACGTTGAGGACGTGGATCGCGAGGACGTTCTTCCCGGCGACGAGGCGGTCGCGCGCCGCGTTGAGGTTGAACTGCACGGGCGTGCGGCCGGCCTCGTGGGCTTGCGAGGCGAGGGCGTCGAAGGGGACCGGCTTCCCCGCCTCGCCGGGGGCGTTGAACCGGGCCACCTCGGCGCCGTTCAGGTAGGCCACGAAGCCGTCGTCGATGACGACGCTCAAGATAAGGTGCTGCTTGCGGGCGGGGGGGTCCTTGAGCGTGAAGGCCTTCCGGAGGTAGACCGTCGTGTAGTTGTTCTGCATGTCGCCCAAGACGGTCGCGTCGTCGTCGTCGCCGTAGCCGATGCTCGCGGCGCCCTTGAGCCACGCCGAGTCGTCGAAGCTCGGGTCCTTCCAGCCCGCGGGCGGCTCCGAGGAGCCCTTCAGGTACCGCCAGTCCTTCTCGGAGGCGGGCGTGGCCTCCGCCGGCGCCGCGAGGTGGTCGTCCGCCACCTGCATGCCGATGGGCGCGTGCGGGTTCGCCGCGTTCTCGCGCGCGACCTTGGCCACGCCCCAGCCCGTGAAGCACTTCGCGAGCTGCTCGATGTCGGCCTGGACGTACCCGTTGTCGACACCGAAAGCGTGCAGCTCGAGGATCTCGCGGGCGTAGTTCTCGTTGGCGCTCCCGCGGACGTTGAGGACGCTGTCGAGGTAGATCAGCATCGCCGGGCTCTTCGCGCTGAAGCGCAGGAGGTCCCCGAAGCCGCCCAGGGCGTGCTTCCGGAGGAACTCGAACTCCTGGTGCTCGAGGTGCGCGGCCTCCTTCCGCGCCTCGGGCGTCGAGAAGGCATCGGAAGCGTCGGAGCTCCTGAGCTCATCGATGTACTTCGCGACCTTGTCGAAGTCCGTCGTGAAGTGGTTCTCCCAGAGCTCGCCGAGGACCGCCTGGAGCTGGCGCCGCGAGTAGATCGCGTAGACGTGGGCGAGCGCCTTGAGCTCGTCGATGCCCTTGATCCGCTTCCCGCCGGCCCGCTCCTCGAGGAGCGGCTCGACGAGGGCCTGGACGCCCCCGTCGTCGATCGACTCGGGCGCGAGCTGCTCATCGATCCAGGCCTGGATCCCCATCGCCTGGACGCGCTTCACCTCGGCCGGGGTCGGACCGTGGGCGGCCCGGCTCAGGAGGTGGCCGATCGCGCGGAGGTCGGCCTTCTCGGGGACCCCCGGCGCCGCGACCGCGGCGATCCAGGTCACGAGGAACGTTCCGCCCCCCAGCAAAGTGGTCTTGGTGAGACGCAGCAGGTATCGCAAGGTGCACCTCCACCGAGGCTATGAGGACCCGTCGACCTTCCTCCGGAAACGACACGGGAGGTGAAGCCGGGTGTATCCGATGTCACAGATGCCCTGCCGTGAGCGATGTCACACTCCTCGGCGCCCCGCGGCGTCGGGCAGCAGGCAGCAAGCAGCAAGCAGCAAGCAGCAGGCAGCAGACAGCAGGCAGCAGGCGGGCGAGCTTCCATGGGGAAGCCGGCGTGGTTCTGAACCGCGGTTCTTGAACCACGCCGGGAAGCCGTACGGCGGGGCCGCGGGCGGGCCGGCCCCCGAGCGGGCCGCCAGGGCGGGGGCGCTCACGCCCGCCTGCGGTCCGGCCTGCCGCCATGGCACTCGGGCTGTCACGGCG
>JACQVW010000443.1 GCA_016209535.1 Planctomycetota bacterium
CGCTCAACCACCCCGACGTTCACCTCATCGTGCTCCTCGTCGACGAGCGGCCCGAGGAGGCCACCGACTGGAAGCGCAACGTGCGGGGCGAGGTGCTCTCGTCGACGTCCGACGAGATGGCGGCCTCCCACGTGGCCATCGCCGAGCTCGTGATCGAGCGCGCGAAGCGCCTCGTGGAGCTGGGGCGCGACGTGGTGATCCTCTTCGACTCCCTCACGCGCCTCGGGCGCGCCTACAACCTGGAGACGAGGAACTCCGGGCGCACGCTCTCGGGAGGGATCGATGCCCGCACGCTGGAGAAGCCCAAGGCCTTCTTCGGGGCGGCGAGGAACACCGAGGAGGGCGGGAGCCTGACCATCATCGCCACGGCCCTCATCGAGACGGGGAGTCGCATGGACGAGGTGATCTTCGAGGAGTTCAAGGGCACGGGCAACATGGAGCTGGTCCTCTCGCGGAAGCTCGCGGACCTCCGGATCTTCCCCGCCATCGACGTGCACCTCTCGGGGACGCGGAAGGAGGAGAAGCTCCTGGGCCCCGAGGCGCTTCAGCTCTCCTGGACCCTCCGCCGGATCCTCCAGAACCTCGACCCCGTCGAGGGCATGAAGGTCCTCCAGAAGAAGCTCGAGGCCTGCGAGACGAACGAGCAGCTCCTGAGCTCCTTCAAGGAGAGGGCGTAGGGGCCGATCCCCCGCGGCCGATCCGGGCGAGCAGGTCCCCCACCTGCGCGGCTGCCACGCGGAACACGCCGAGCGCGACGCCGCCGTCTCCGCCGTGGAAGTCGGAGCCTCCCGTGACGAGGAGCCCGAGGTCCCGGGCGAGCGCGAGCATGCGCTGGCGCTCCGAGGCCCTGCGGCGCGGCACCAGGACCTCGGCGCCGGCGAGCCCGAGCTCCCTCAGCTCGCCGGCGCGGGCCTCGAAGAGCCGCGGGGGCGGGTGGGCCCACACGGGGATCCCGCCGAGGCGCCGCAGCTCCCCCACGACATCCTGCGCCTCCGGGTCGGGCAAGGGCACCACCTCGGGCCCCAGGACCTCGGCGTAGGCCGCGTGCCGGCGCCCGAAGTAGCGCTTCCTGACGAGGACCTCCGCCATGTGGCTCCGTGCGAGGACGCGGCCGCTCGAGAGGGCCTCGAGGTCGGAGAGCGAGACGTCGAAGCCTCGCTCGCGGAGCCGCGCGATCCCCCTCGCGATGCGCCCCCGCCGCCTCCGCAGGACGTCCTCGACGTAGGGCCTCGCGCCCTCGGGGATCCCGTCGGGGAAGTACCCGAGGAAGTGCACCTCCTCCCCGGCGAGGGAGGCGCTGATCTCCACGCCCGGCAGGACCCAGGGGAGCGAGGCCGCCGCCGGCGCCTCCTCGAGGGCCGCGTACGCGTCCAGCGTGTCGTGGTCCGTGATGGACACCCCCTCGAGTCCCGCCGCGGCGGCGAGCCGCAGGACCTCCGCCGGGCTCGCGGTCCCGTCGGAGCAGCACGTGTGGATGTGGAAGTCGAACCAGCGGGGGCACGGCATGCGGCGCCTCAATCCTCTCCCGGCCCGCCCTCGAGCAGCTCCCGCAGCCGCGCATCGCCGCCGCGTCCCGCGATCTCCTCGAGCGCGTGGAGCACCCACTTCCCGAAGGCGTCGGTCTCGAGGTTGACCTTGCTCCCCGGCGGCCGGTGGCGGAGCGCGGTCCGCTCCAGGGTGTGCGGGATCGCGGCGAAGCTGAACCAGCCGCCCGCCCGGTCCACCTCGACCACGGTGAGGCTGATCCCGTCGACGGCCACGGAGCCCTTGGGGATGACCTGCCGGAAGAGGCGCCGCGGCGCCTCGATGCGGAAGGTGACCTGGTCCCCCTCGGCCCGCCGCTGGAGCACCGTGCCCACCCCGTCGACGTGGCCCGTCACGTAGTGCCCTCCGAGCACGTCCCCCACCCGGAGGGACCGCTCGAGGTTCGCCTCGTCGCCCGAGCGCAAGGCCCCGAGGGTCGTGAGGCGCAGCGTCTCCGGCACCGCATCGAAATCGACCTCCAGGCCTCCGGCGCGCGCCTCCACCACCGTGAGGCAGACGCCGTTCACGGCTATACTCTCCCCCAGGCTCGCGGGGCGCCACGGGGGGAGCCCCGGGCGCTCGTCGACACGGACCGTGATCCGCCGGCCGCCGGCGCGGTCCTGGACCGCGGCGACCGCGGCCGTCCTCTCGACGATCCCCGTGAACATGCGCTGATTGTGCCCGCGAGCCGGGGCCGAATTCAAAGACGATCTGTCCGACCCGTCCATGCCGCATCCCGAGAGCCTGGAACCCCTCGAGGCCCTGAGGATCTTGACCTCGCGCTCGAGCCCGAAGCTCCCGCC
The DNA here is from genome assembly GCA_016209535.1 of Planctomycetota bacterium. GTDB lineage: Bacteria > Planctomycetota > UBA8108 > UBA8108 > SXIK01 > JACQVW01. The sequence goes on from JACQVW010000443.1 coordinate 2,328, forward strand.
CGAGGTCCCCCTGGGCGAGGCTTCGGGCTTCCTCGCCGAGGACCTCTCGCTGCCCGCGTCCTCCCCGAGGCGCCCCGGGGCGGCGGGCGCCCCCGTGGCCTCGACGAACGGCTTCGCGCTCCCCCCTGGGGCGCGCGAGGGCGACGAGTGCGCCGTGCTCGGCGCCTTGTCGCCATCGGGCGCCCTCGATCCGTGGGGAGCTCCCCCACCGGGCGAGGGCGAGCGCGGAGCGGACCCCACCAGGCCCTCGAGCGGGCCCGCGAGCGGCCCTCCGGCCGTCCTCCGCGTCGAGACGGGCGCCGAGGTCCCGGCCGCCTTCGACCGGGTGCTTCCCGCTGGCTCGGCCACGCTCCTCGGGAGCGGCAGGATACGGATCGAGAGCCTCCCCGAGGCGGGCGCCGGGCTCTGGCCGCGGCGCCGCGCGGCCGCCGGCGAGCCCCTCGTCATCGAGCGCGGGACGCCGCTCGGCTCGAGGCTCAAGGCGCTCCTCGCCGCGGCCGGCGTGAAGGCCGTGCGGGCGCGGCGGCCCTTGACCGTGGCCGTCGCCGTCGTGGGCGACGACCTCGCGGAGGGGCGGGCACCGGCAGCCGGGCGCGTGGCGGACCTCACGGGGCCCTGGCTCGAGGCGCACCTGGAGCGCCTCGGCCTCGAGCCGCTCGCCCTCGACGCCCTCGGCGACGAGCCCGGAGCGGTCCGGGATGCCATCCTCCACGTGCGGGAGCGGGCGCAGGTCCTCGTCCTGGCCGGGGGGGGCGGCGAGGGCCTCACGGACAGGGTCTTCGAGGCCCTCCGGCGCTTCGAGGCCGAAGTCGTCTTCCAGGGAGTGGCCCTCGACGGGTCCCCCAACGTGCTCCTGGCCCGGGCCCTGGGCGTGGAGGTCCTGGGGCTCGGCGGGAAGCCGCTCGAGGCCGCCTGCGGCTTCGACCTCTTCGTGGTCCCCGCCCTCCTCTCCCTCCTCGGGGCGTCCACCACGGTCTGGGACTGGTCGCGGGGCCTCTGGCCCCTCGAAGGGCCCCTCGCAAGCCCCTCGGCCAGGCCCCCGCCCCGGGCGGCCTGGGCCTCGGCCCTCCCCTGCCGCCTCGAGCCGGGACCGGAGGGCCCCCGGCTCCGGGCGATCGAGGACGCGGACCCCTTCCTCCCGTGGGTCCCCGGCCAGGAAGGCTGGGCGGTGCTGCAGCCCCCCAAGAAGCTCCAGGGCCGGGGGCCGAAGGGCGGCGGAGAGCCCCCGGGGCCGGGCAGGGCTGGCGGCCGGCCCCCGGCCCATGCCCGGGAGCCCCCCCGGGCCTGGTACCAGCCCGTCTCCGGGCCTTGATTGAGCGCTCGGGGCGGTGCTCGGAGCCGAGTGGGGGCTTGCTTTTGCGGGCCAAGTTCCGTAAAACTGAAAGGGATTCTCCCGAGACGATTCTCCCTCCCCCCCCACGAACGCTCCAAGGTCATTGATCCCGCCCCAGGATGGGATATACGGCCGGACCCCACCGTACAGC
>JACQVW010000421.1 GCA_016209535.1 Planctomycetota bacterium
GCCTCAGGATTACCGGCCGGGACGGGAAGCCGCTCGAGCTGGAGCAGGCGAGGCCCTAGGGGCGAGGCCGCCGGTATGCCGATCATGGGGCATGGACTACCTCCTCAGCCTCGACGAGATGCTCCGGCGATTCGACGGGGATCGCGACGCCCTCAACGAGGTCATCCAGGTCTTCCTCGAGGAGTGCCCGAAGCTCGTATCGGAGGTCCGGGCCGCCGTCGTGGCCAAGGACGCGGGCCGCCTCGACCGCTCCGCGCACACCCTCAAGGGCGCCGCGAGCAACTTCTCGGCGCAGGCGGCCGCGCTGGCCCTCGAGCTCGAGGGCATGGGCAGGAGCGGCGACCTCAGGGGCGCCGGCGAGGCCTTCATGGCGCTCGAGGCCCAGGTCTCGGAGATCGTCCCGGCCCTCGCGACCCTCGCCGCCCAGCCCGTCGAGGGGTAGGGCCGCAGGGCCTACCTCCGCCAGAGGTCGATCGGCCTCCGCGCCCTGGTCTCGAAGGGGAGCGCCACCTTCCTGCCCGTCCCCGCCGACTGGTACGCGGCGAAGACGATCTCGAGCACCGCCCTGCCGTCCTCGCCGGTCTCGAGGGGCTCCGAGGCACCCAGGACGCAGTCGGCGAAGTGGGCCATCTCCTGGGGGAAGCCGTAGTTCCAGATCTCCTCGTACATGGTGAAGCTCCAGCCCCGCGTCGTCCCCGCCTTCTCGACGGCGTAGTCGTAGCCGGTCTCGCTGTACGTGAGGATCGAGCTCCCCTGGAGGAGGTTCGCGTAGGCCGCGCCCTTCGAGCCGTAGACCTCGGCCCTGTCGTCCATGCCGCCGAGCTTCGTCCAGCTCTCCTCGGCCACGGCCGTGACGCCTCCCTCGAGCTCGAGGATCAAGACCGCGTTGTCGTCGCCGCGGGTCTTCGAGGCGTGCACGTCGGTGGACATCTGGGCGTAGACCGAGAGGACCTTCGGCTTCCCGAGCATCCAGCGGAAGAACTCGATCGCGTGGCAGCCCATGTCCATGACGACGCCGCCCCCCGAGCGCTCCACGTCCCAGAAGTGGGGCGCGTGGGGGCCGTTGTGCTTCTCGCTCTGCTTGAGGAGGGTGGGCTTCCCGAGGGCGCCGTCGTCGAGGAGCCGCTTCAACCGCACGTACTTGGGCGCGAAGCACAGCTCCTCGGCGTACAGGAGCTTCACCTTCGCCTGCCGGCAGGCGGCGATCATGCGGTCGGCCTCGTCCAGGTTGAGCGCCAGCGGCTTCTCGCAGACGACGTGCTTGCCCGCCCGGGCCGCGTCCACCGTGACCTGGCAGTGGAGGTCGTTGGGGATCCCGAGGACCACGGCGTCGATCTCGTCCATCTCGAGGAGCTTCTTGTAGTCCGTGAAGGAGTGGGGAATCCCGTGCTTCACGGCGAAGTCCTTCGCGTGGCCCGGCGTGGGCGATGCGACGGCCACCACCTCGGCCTGAGGCACCATCTTGAGGGCCTCGGCGTGGATGGTGGAGACGAACTGGGATCCCAGGAGGCCGAAGCGTGCCTTGCGTGTCATGTGCCTGTCCTCGCTTTGCTCTCAGATTGTCTCGGCTTGCCTCAGTGTGGCTCAGATTGTCTTGGTCCTGAAGTGGATGCCCTTTCGCTTGGTGAGGTGCAGGAAACCGTACCGCGACAGCGTGCATCCCTTGCCGCTGTCCTTCCAGCCCGTCCAGGGCAGGGATGGGTCGAGGTAGTCGCAGCGGTTCTGGTAGACCGTGCCCGCCTCGAGCTCGCGGGCGAAGCGCTCGGCCCGCTCGCGGCTGCGGGTCCAGACCGATGCCGTGAGGCCGTAGCGCGAGTCGTTCATGAGGCGGACGGCCTCGTCATCGCCCGAGACGGCGAGGACCGGGACGAGGGGCCCGAAGCTCTCCTCCTGCATGGCCTCCGCCTCGTTGGGCACGCCGTCGAGGAGGGTCGGCGGGAAGAAGTTGCCCGCCGTCCCCTGGACCCGCCTTCCGCCGAGGAGGAGGCGCGCCCCGCGGCGCACGGCGTCCTCCACCTGCCGCTCGAGCTTCTCCACGTTCGCGCGGACGGCGAGGGGGCCCAGGGTGGTCTCCTCGCCGAGCGGGTCCCCGAGCACGTACCGCTCGAGGACCGCCTTCGCGCGGCCGAGGAAACCGTCGTGGAGCCTCCGGTGCACGTAGACGCGCTCCACGGCGCAGCAGGACTGCCCCGCGTTGTAGCAGGCGCCGTCGACGACGTTCTCGACGGCGTGCTCGAGGTCCGCATCCTCGGCGACGTAGGCGGGGTCCTTGCCGCCCAGCTCGAGGCCCGCGTCGACGAAGCGCCGGGCAGCCTCGCGGTAGACCTCGCGCCCCCCCTCGACGGAGCCCGTGAACGCGACGTGGTCCACGCGGGGGTCGCCGATGAGGCGCGCCGCCGCCTCGTGGGTCAAGGCGGCGCTCTGGATGAGCCCGGGGAGCCGCGGATCGGCGAAGGCGCGCTCGAAGTGGAGGCCGCAGAGGGGCGTCCTCGCGCTGTGCTTGAGGAGGACCGCGTTCCCGGCGAGGAGCGCCGGCACGACGACGTTCACCGGGATCAAGAGGGGGTAGTTCCACGCAGCGATGTTCAGCACGACGCCCAGCGGCGCGTGCTCGATGCGGAGGTGGAAGCCGTCCGGGGCCGGCAGGACGTCGGGCGCGAGGGCCGCCGCCGCGATGGACAGCATGTATTCGGCGCGGGCGCAGCACGTGTCGACCTCGCGGCGCGCCTCGCGCACGGGCTTCCCCATCTGGAGGGTCACCTCCCGGGCGATCGACTCCTTCGCGGCCCGGAACCGGGCGATGCCCTCGCGCACGTGCCGCAGGCGCTCCTCGAGGGGCGTCGCGCGCCACCGGAGGGCGGCCTCGCGGGCCCGGGCGACCTTCGCCTCGAGGGCCGCGCCCTCGTCGAAGGGCAGCTCGGCGGCGATGGACTGGTCGTAGGGGTTCGTTGCTCGTAGGTTCAAGGATTCTCTCCGCTCACTGGATCTCGACCCCTCGTAGGAGGGGCTCCGTGGCCGTCTCCGGCCCGAGGTGGACCACGGCCCGCGCCTCCTGGGCTCCGCAGAGGGGGTGCCTGCGGCGGAACGTGAGCTCCAGGTCCCAGAAGCCGTCCGCGGGGCCCTTTCTCAGGCGGCCTTCGTTGCGCTGGACGAGCTGTGGCGGGCTGTGCAGGTGCCCGACCGTCGTGAACGCCGGGGTGTAGGTGTCGGCGCTGTCGGGGCTGCTCCGGTCCCCGGCGAAGGCGCCCGTGACGTAGCCCAGGACGCGCGTTCCGGGAGCCGCCTCCAGCGTCTCGAAGCTCACCTTGGCCACGAGGAGCTCCTGGCCCCAGATCCCCCGCAGCACGCGATGGACGACCCGCCGATCCGAGGAGGGGTCTCCGCGCACCGCCGTGGGAAGCTGCTGCCAGCCCCGGATGGGGAAGGCGATCTCCTGCCCCCACGGGAGCTTCTCGCGCTCCTCCTCGCTCACGGGCCTGAACCGCAACCGGTGCTCCACGCCGTTCGCGACCAGGACATCCCGCGCCGGGAGGCTCAGGGACAGGTAGCCGAGCGCGGCGACCGCGCCGAGGAGAAGCACCAGGAGCGCCCTCGCCGTCCACCGGCGCGCCCCGCCCCGGAGCGAGTCGTCTCGACCCATGCCGTTTACTCCGGTTCACTCCCGTTCACTCCGGCGTGACGTACGCCGCCGTGATGCCCCCGTCCACGAGGAAGTTCGCCCCGGTCAGGTAGCTCGACTCGTCCGAGGCCAGGAACAGGGCGGCGCGGGCCATCTCCTTCGCCTCGCCGAAGCGGCCCACCGGGATGTGGACGAGGCGGCGCCGGCGCTTCTCCTCGGTGTTGAGGTAGCTCATGAGGAGGTCCGTGCGCAGCGGGCCGGGCGAGAGGGCGTTCACGCGGATCTTCTCGCGGGCGTGGACGATCGCGAGCTCGCGCGTCATGGCCAGGACGCCGCCCTTGGAGGCCGTGTAGGCGATCTGGGGCGTCGCGGCCCCCAGGGTGGCCACGAAGGAGGCCGTGTTGATCACGCTCCCCCCGCCGGCGCGGCGCAGGGCTGGGATCCCGTGCTTGCAGCCGAGGAACACGCCCTTCAAGTTCACCGCGAGGGTCTTCTCCCAGACGTCCTCGGAGGTGCTCACGGCGTCGTCGTCCTCGCCCAGCATGATCCCGGCGTTATTGAAGAGCACGTCGAGCCTGCCGAAGGCCCGCTCGGCCGCGTCCACCATGGCCTTCGCGTCCGCAGCCCTCGAGACGTCGGCGTGGACGTAGACGCACTTCCCGCCCTGGGCCTGGACCATGGACGCCGTCTCCTTGCCGCCAGCGTCGTTCACGTCGGCGGCGACGACGCTCGCCCCTTCGGCGGCGAAGAGGAGCGCGCTCTCCCGGCCGATCCCGCTCGCCGCGCCCGTGATCAGGGCCACCTTGTCCTTGAGTCGCATGCCTCGGGCTCCTTCATTCCGTGCCGTAGATGAGGTTCGGTCCGAAGTCCGGCATTTTGCCGGCCTCTACGGCGGAGCGCCAGCCCTCGAGTCGACTGGCTCCGCGCTTCCAGAAGCCCGCGCAGCGACGGAAGTACTCGAGCACGGCCTCGCGCTCCCCCGCGAGCAGGAGCTCCCGCGCGAGCCTCATGTTGGGGCCAAAGCGGTTCGTCGCCCGCGGCCCCTTCGAGGCGAGCATGAGGGCCCAAGCGAGGCACTGAAGGCAAGCCGCCTTGAGCCTCAGGGACATGAGTCGGACTCTCCTGCGGAACCCCATGGCTGGTACCCGTCTCCTTCACACGAGAGGACGCCCGCCGCTCCGCCCCGCGAACCCGGGCATTGTGCCCGGCGCGGTGGGCGGGCGCTACGGGGAGGCGGGGTCACGCTGGACCTCGGCGCGTTCTTGCTCGTGATGCTCGCCCTCTGCGCCATCGTGGGTTGGTGCGTCTGGCAGGCGACGGAGCGGTGGTACAGGGACGTCAAACCGTCCCTGTGAGCATGACCTCTTCCAAGGTACTCCCGCCCGGGTATAGTTATGCGGTATGGGACTGCAGCACCGTGCCGGGTCTCGCAAGGGATCCATGTCCGCCGATTGGCTTCCGCACACCTTCGAGCAGCTCGACAGGGTGCGGAATCTGCCACCTGGCTGGGACTCACACGGCGCCGGCCCAGTGGAACCTGCAGCGGTCGCCGCCGCCAAGGAGCTCCTGTCGTCTTTGGTTGAAGAGCTGCAATGGACGGGTTCGAACGCTCGCGTCGCGAAGCCGTCCATCAACCCGACCCCGAGCGGTGGCGTGCAGCTCGAGTGGGAATCTGGCTCCCGGTGCCTGGAGGTCGAGGTGCTCCGCGACCACGGGGCGAGGTACTTCTATCAGGACAGCGCCAGCCGCATTGAGGCTGAGGGAGAGTTGTCCGTGGGAGCGCCCCTGGCAGACCTCATCCGCTATCTTCTGAAGGTAGTAGCGGCGAAGAGGTGAGGAGCTGGGGTTGATGGCGGGAGAACCTGTCCTCGACAGCGAGGTGCTCCTCCGGAGGATCCCCCCGGGTGAAGCTTGGCTGGAGCCGCCCGACCGGCTCACGAGCGCCAACTTCAAGCTCGATCGGCGGCGCAATGAGCAGGGACTCTCGGTTTATCGAGAGAAGCTGGTGACCGTCGAGGATGTACTCAAGAAGCCTGGCGCAATCCATGGCAGCCGTATCGCGGCAGCGACTGCAGGGGACGTGCGGGCCTTGCGCAATGCCGAGGACCAGCCGCTTGGGTTGGAGGTCGTGCCCTGCGAAGATGCGACGGATGTGGGTCACGCGGAGATCCGAGGTACCCAGCCCGGACGGCTCAGCGCGAGCGCTTCGAGGGCTCTCTCAAGGCTTTTCAAGCTGCGAGCCTGAGGCTCGGACGCTCATCGGCCCACGGGAGGCTCTCGTCGGGTCCCCGCCGCCACGACGAACGCGTCGAAGAGGCGCTGCTCGGCCGGGTCCTCGGCGGCTCGCTGCTCCGGGTGCCACTGGACGGCGAGGAGGAAGGGGTGGCCGGGGAGCTCGAGGCCCTCCACCACGCCGTCGGGGGACCAGGCCACGGGCAGGAGGCGCTGCGCCACAGCCCGCACGGCCTGGTGGTGCCACGAGGAGGGCTCGAGGCTCTCCGTGCCGAGGACTCGGGCGAGAAGCGAGCCGGGCTTCACGGTCACGCCGTGGCGCGTCGGCTGGCGGTCGGGGGTCCGGTGGAGCACCCGCTCGCCGACCGCGTCGGGCAAGTGCTCGATCAGCGTGCCGCCGAGGGCCACGTTCACCACCTGGCAGCCGCGGCAGATCCCCAGCGTGGGCAGGCCCGCATCCACGGCGCGGCGCGCGAGGGCCAGCTCGAGCCGGTCCCGCTCGGCGTCGACACGGTAGACCTTCTCGTGCGCGTGGCCCCCGTAGACCGCCGGATCGATGTCCCCGCCGCCGGCGAGGAGGAGCCCGTCGAGCCGCTCGAAGAGCTCGAGGGGCCGCGGCTCCCCCGGCGGCAGCAGCACGGGGATGCCGCCCGCGCGCCGCAGGGCCTCGACGTACCCCCCACGGAGGTAGTGCGTGTCCCGCAGGTAGTCCGGTTCCTCGGCATCCGATCGGTAGCAGGTGAGGCCGATGAGGGGCGCGGTCGCGGTCACGGCGGAAGTCCTCCTTCAGATCCTCTCGAAGTACCGCCGCCGCTCCCAGTCCGTCACGGCCCTCGCGTAGGCCTCGTCCTCGGTGCGGAAGAAGCGGACGTAGTGCTCGATCGCGTCCTGGCCGAAGGCGCGGCGGGCGAACTCGCTCCGGGCGAAGGCGTCGGTGGCCTCGGCGAGGCTGCGCGGAAGCCGGGGGAGGTGCTTCGCCGCGTACATGTCGCCCTCGAAGGGCGCCGGCGGCTCGGTCTTCCGCTCGATCCCGTCGAGGCCCGAGGCGAGGGCCGCGGCGAAGGCGAGGTAGGGGTTCGCGTCGGCGCCCGGCATGCGGCACTCGATCCGGAGGCTCTCGCCGTCCCCCACGACGCGGAAGCCCGCGGTGCGGTTGTCGTGGCTCCAGGCGACGCGCGTGGGGGCCCAGGAGGCGGCCTGATACCGCTTGTAGGAGTTCACCGTCGGGGCGTAGAGGGGCATGAGCTCGCCCACGCGGGCGATCCAGCCGCCCAGGAACCAGCGGAAGGCGTCCGAGCAC
>JACQVW010000437.1 GCA_016209535.1 Planctomycetota bacterium
AGAAGCTCCGGATCGGCGGCGCCCAGCTCGATGCGACGCGCTACACCTTCGCTACCGGGGACAGGCGCCTCCAGGGAACTGTCTGGCTCGACGGGGCCAACCGCCTCCTCCAGATCGAGTTCCCGAACCCCAAGCCGGACATGGCCCTGCGGGTGGTCCTTGCGGAGCCTCCCGTCGAGGGGACGCCGGGCCCGGGGGGCGCCAAGAAGGCGCAATAGGGGTACAATGCTGACGCATGAGCACCGTCGCCTCTCCACCTGACTCTCGCGTCGTTCTCCGCAACGTCCGCTGGCAAACCTACTACGTGCAGAGCGAGGCGCTGGTCCGGGGCAAGGACGAGATCGACCTGGCCGTGGACCCGCCGCCCGACCTTGCGATCGAGATCGACATCACCAGCAGCTCCGTGAACCAGCTCGAGATCTACGCCGGCCTCGGGGTGCCCGAGGTCTGGAGCCACGACGGGGAGAAGATCGTGGTGCACCGACTCGAGGCGACGGGTGAGTACTCCGTCTCCGACTGGAGCGCTACGTTCCCCTCGCTGCCCCTGGCCGCCCTGAACCGATTCCTGGAGCAAAGGGCCACGCTGAGCGACACGCAGCTCTTGCGCCTCGTCCTGGAGTGGATCCGAGCCGGCTTCGGGAGTCGGTGACGAGGCCCGGCCAAGCTCGCGCCTACCGGTTGAACAGGAACGCCGGGCTGTTGATCAGCGCCCAGGCGAGGTCCTGGGCGGCGCCGAGGCGGATCTTCTCGGCCATGTCGGGGTCCTGGGCGATGTACGCGCGCCAGAGCCTCGACTTCTCCTCCTCCGACCGCGCGCCGGGCTCCTTGAGGAGCACCGCGGCGACGTCCTCGGGCACCGTGCTCGCCTGGACGGGGCGCTTCGACGTGGTGGCCGAAAGCCGCAGCCGCCCGATGGTGTGCATGCTCCCGAACCCCTGCTCGAGGACGAACGTCAGGATCGCGCCGCCCTCGGCCCCGACGTCCTCCTTCGCCTCGAAGGTGGCGTGGTGGGCCTGTCCCGTCCTCGGCAGGATCGCCCACCCCGTCTCGGGCTTCCCGTCGATGACGTTCGCGATCGGCAGCCCCTCCTGGGCGAAGTCGGTCGTCGGGTTCTGGAGGGCGACGGACTTCGCCGACCCGGGGTCCCTGGCGGGCGCAGCGGCCACGCGCAGCTCGGTCAGCACGAAATTCCCGTTCTCGGAGCGGCCGGGGCCCTTCGCCTTGAGGCTTTCATCGGGCAGGACCTCGAGACGGAAGCCCGTGATGCCCCGAAGGTCCGTCCAGGCGACGAGCGTGTAGACGTCCTTCTCGGGATTCGCGCCGCCCGCGAGGACGGAGCCATCCTCCTTCGAGGCGAGGGTCGCGCCGCCCGCGGACTTGCGGATCCCGACCTCCAGGGGCTGCCAGGTCACCACGTGCTGGCGCTTCTCCCACTCGGCGAACCGCGTGGCGAGGGCCTGCGCGTCCTGCGGCGAGAGCGCGTCCGGGCTCGCCGGGTCGCCGGGGTCGAAGGCCCGCGCGAGCTGGGCCCGCTCCTCGGCTGCCGGCGGGCGGCAGAGGAACGAGACGTACAGGCCCTCGACGATGCTCTCGGTGCTCCTCTCGATGCGGACCAGGTCTGCGATCGCGTTCTGGGGGTCCCGCACGGCCTCGGCGACGGTGGGCCCGTTCACGAGGCTCAAGGCATGGCCCAGGGAGACGCCCGAGACGCGCTCGCACTCGCAGGCGCTCTGCCGGGGCGGCCGGCCGAAGAGACCGAGGAACCCGTCCTCCGTCTCCACCGCGGGTCCCGGCAGCTCGGCGGCCCGCGTGCCGCGCCGCACCCCGGGCAGCTTCGCCACCGACCCCGTCGCCTGGTGGATCGCGTCGAAGAGCGTCTCGGCGGGGAGCCGGCGCGCGAGCGCGTGGGAGAAGTTGATGGAGTCGTCCTCGTTCCATGCGTTCGTCTGGCAGGAGTGCTGGTAAACGCGCGACTTGCAAATCGTGCGCAGCATGCGCCGCACGTCGAAGCCGCTCTCGATGAAGTCCGCCGTGAGCCGGTCGAGGAGCTCGGGGTTGGAGGGCGGGTTCGACGCGCGGATGTCGTCGGCAGGGTCGATCAGGCCCGCGCCGAGGAGGTAGCTCCAGAGGCGGTTGACGTAGCTCCGTGCGAAGTAGGGGTTCTTCGGCGACGTGAGCCAGGCCGCGAGCTTCGCGCGCCGGCTGCCCTCCTGGGGGACGCCCCCGTCGTGCTGGTACGGGAAGGTGGCCGGGACAGTCTTCCCGCTGTAGGGAGCCGTGACCTCGCCCGAGTCGCCGTCGGAGATGATCTCCTCGATCGCGGGGCGCTCGTCGAGCTGGTTCTCGGCCGTGGCGGGCATCTGCGGCGAATTCGGCGCGTTCGCGCGCCCGACCTGGGCGAAGTACGCCGCGAGCTGCCAGTGGTTCGCCTGGGTCCACCGCTCGAAGGGATGGTCGTGGCACTTGTTGCAGTTGAATCGCACGCCCAGGAAGAGCTGGGTCGTGTTCTCCATCGCGAGGTCGGGCTGGCGGAGGATCTTGTAGTAGGCCGCCGGCGGGTTCGCCATGGTGGAGCCGCTCGCGGCGAGGATCGAGTGCGCGAGCTTGTCGTAGGGTATGTTGCTCGCCACGGCCTTGCGGATCCACCCCGTGAAGGCCGCGACGCCCTGGGGGCTCAGGTACCTCTCGTTGACCTGGAGGAGGTCCGCCCACTTGCTCGTCCAGTGCTCGACGAACTCGGCGCTGCCGATGAGGCGGTCGATGAGCTCGTCGCGCTTCGCCTTCGAGTCGCGCTCGTCGAGGAGGAACGCCCGCACATCCCTGGGCTTGGGCGGCAGGCCCGTCAGGTCCAGGTAGACGCGCCGGATGAGCTCGGCGTCCGTGCAGAGGTCGCTCGGGAGCGTCTTCACCCGCCGGAGCTTCTCGTAGGCGAGGGCGTCGATGTAGTTGTGCTCGGGGACCTCCTTCCACTCGAAGCCCTTCCGGTCCCCCATGACGTAGAACTGGGTGACCGTGTAGTTCCCCTCGAAGCGCGCCATGACGGCGGCCTCGCCGCGGCGCACCGCCGTGACGACGCCGTGCCGGTCCGCCGTGGCCACCTCGACGTTGCTGGTCTCGACGAAGGCTTCCCCCGAGACGTCGCGCACGCGCCCGTCCGAGTATGCGGCGTGCACCGCGACCTGCTGCCGCATGCCCGGGAGCGGGATCACGACCTCCTTGGGGAAGACCTCGATCTTCACTACGCGCGGGCTCTCGTGGTTGAGATTGGCCCCGCCCACGATCCAGGACTTGAGGATCTCGTAGTAGGGCTCGCCGGGCCGCGTGTGCACCCCGCCCTCGTGAGGGACCGTGCCCGAGACCTTTAGGAGAAAGAGGCTCTGCTCGGGGTTCGCGCGGTTGAACCGGCGGGCCGCCAGGTCGTCGGTCAGCGCCACATGGTCGAAGAAGGGGTCGTTCCCGCGCAGCGACAGCTTGAAGCCCTTCCTGCCCTGGGCCGAGCCGTGGCATGTGCCCGCGTTGCACCCGATCCGCGACAGGACGGGCGCCACGTCCGCAATGAAGTCCGCGACGAAAGGCTCCGCCTGGCCCCTCACCGTGACGGGCACCGTGACCGCGTGATCCCCGACGGTGAAACGGACCTCGCAGGCGCCGTCCCGCTTCGGCCTCACCACGCCGCGAGGCGACACCTCCACGAGGTCGCAGGCCGCGCCGCCCGCGGTGACCTCCGCCTTCGCGATGCGCGTGACGTCGATGGGATCGGCCCCTTCCACGCTCGCCGTGAGGACCACCTGCGCATACTCGAAGCGCCTCACGATCTCGATCTTCTGGGGGAACGCCGCGATCCCTGTGAGCTTGAGCCCTGCGGGAAGCGCCTCGGCGGGCTCCGGGTCGGCCGCGCCGGCCCGCGAGGAGAGGAGCCAGAGGCTCAGGAGGCAGCCGCCCTTCGCGAGCCGGCCCGGGAGTCTCGTCCGTCGATCGTGCATCGCTCGTTCCTCGTCGCTCCTTCGGTCAACTCCTTCAGATGGAGAGCGGGGCCGGCAGGAACTGGGTCCTCGCGGCGCCCTTCTCGACGTCGATCAGCCGCACCGTCCCCTCGAAGCCTCCCGCGGCCACCGTCTTCCCGTCGGGGCTGAAGCAGGCCGCGTAAATCGGCCCCTCGGCCACGAGGGACCAGAGGAGCTTGCCGTCCTCGACGGCGTAGGCTCGCACCTCGCCCTTCCCCTCGAAGCTCCCTCCCGCCACGATCCGGGAGCCGTCGGGGCTGAGCTCGACCGCGAAGATCCGGCCCTGCATGGGGGCGAAGGCCCGGATCAGGTTGAAGTCGTCTCCGATGACGCGCTTCTTCTCGCGGTGCATGCGGTAGATCTTGGGCACCCCGTCGGCGCCGCCCACGAGGAGCTCGTCCTTTTGCGCGTGGCGGTCGACGGCCATGAGGCCGCCCTTGAGCGCGCCGGGCGTGATGCTCGTGATGTTGTCGATGAACTGCTGGGTCGCCACCTGGATGAGCTTCATGGACCGGTCGCGGCTCACCGAGACCAGGTGCGAGCCGTCCTTCGAGAAAGCCGTATCGAGGACCCAGTCGCCGTGGGCGCCGTTGAAGAGGACCTGCTTGCCCGTCTCCGCCTCGATCGCCCGGAGCGTGTTGTCGGCGCATCCGAAGGCGATGAGCTTCCCGTCGGGCGACCAGCTCACGCCGTAGACGGTGTCGTAGGTGACGGGCACGGACAGCTTGAGCCGCGCCCC
>JACQVW010000040.1 GCA_016209535.1 Planctomycetota bacterium
GGCTCGAGGAGCGACCGGCCCTGCCATTCGGGGGGCGGCTCGAGCCCGAGGAGGTCCAGGATCGCCGGCGCCGTGTCGAGGAGGCTCGCCGGGCGGCGCACGCGGACGGCCTCGGTCGTGACCCCCGGCACGTGGATCACGTACGGCACGCGCACGTTCTCCTCGTACACGTGGAAGGTGTGCCCGAAGTTGCCCTCGTGGCGCCCGAAGGCCTCGCCGTGATCGCCGGCGAGGACGAGGAGCGTCCGCTCGAGGAGGCCGCGGCTCCGCAGGCCGTCGAGGAGCTGTGCGAGGGCCGCATCGCCGTAGCGGAGCGCGTTCAAGTACCGGCCCTGCAGGTCGCGCTCGGGGTACGGCCCTCCCTCGGGCGCCTCGTAGGGGTGGTGCCCCGCGACGGGGAGGTACGTGGCGAAGAAGGGCTGCTCCCGGGGCCCCGCGTCGATTCCGGCGTCGATCCAGGAGAGGATGCGCCGCACCGCCGAGGGCTCGTCGACGCCGAAGCTCGAGTCGATCTTCCCGCCGATCGCGCCCGCGTCCTCGCAGGTCTGGAAGCCCGCGGCCTTCACGATCGCGTCCATGCCGAGGTACGCGAACCTCCCCGAGTGGAAGAGCCCGGTCCTGTAGCCCGCGGCCCCGAGCGCCTCGGCGACGGAGGTCGCCTCGAGCCGCGCGTGGGTCTCGGGATCGGTGCGGAACGCGGGGCTGGTCGAGAGGAGGACCGAGAAGAGGCCCTTGATGCTCTCGGGGTAGACCGCGTACGCGTTCTCGAAGAGGACCGCCTCGCGCGCGAGCCGCGTGAGCGTGGGCATCGGGTCCTCCTTCGCCCCGTAGGGCGCGAGGTGCTCGGCCCCGGTCGACTCGAGGAGCATGAGGACGACGTTGCGGCCGCGGGCGCAGCCGCGCAGGCGCGTCAGGTCCTCCGGGTCGCCTCCGCGCCCCTCCTGGTCCTGGAATGGGCTGCGGCGCAGGTCGCCCGCCGGCCCACCCGCCGGCCCACCCGCCGGAGGCGCCGCCGGGAGGCCGCCGGTCGCGGTGGCCGCGAGGACGGCGAAGACGTTCCTCTCGAGGCCGGCCGTCTCCACGCGGCGCGCGGCGGGGGGGCCGAGGAGGGCGAGGGGCGCCGCGACGAGGAGCGCGCCGGCGGCAGCCTTGCGCCTCTTCCGCCGCAAGGCGAAGGGGACCGCCGCGGCCACGGCGGCCACGGCCGCCATCGGACCCAGGCTCGCGAGGGTGACGTGGTGGAGGATCGAGTCGGCGAGGGTCCCCCTCGCGGCCCGCAGCATGCTGGCCGTGAGCGGCGTCGAGAGGATCCGCGTCACGGGGACGTTCAAGGCGACGTAGGCGCAGGCGAGGGCATAGGCCGTCCAGGCGACCCTGCTGACCCAGCACGCCCGGCCGGTCCAGGACACCAGGCCGGCCCAGGATGCGCTGCCCGCCGAACGGCCGCCGCGGCTCGAGCGCGAGCCGAGGAGCTCGAGGAGGGCCGCCGCGACCACGACCGCCGCGTCCTGCCACAGGTAGGCGGCGGGCGCCCAGGCCGAGGCGGGCACGTCGCGACCGATCAGGACCAGGGCCTTCGCCGCGAGGAAGGCGCCGAGGAGGCCCGCGCTCCTCATGGGGCACGCGCCTCGCCGGGACGCGCCCCCGCCGCTGCGCCCGCCGCTCCCGCTGCGCAGGCCGGCGCGACGCCCTCGATCAAGTTCACCCGCTTGAGGAGGAAGAGCGACACGACCGCGCTCGCGCCGCGGGGCCTCCAGAGCCAGTCGTGCACGAGGACGAGCGGTGCCGGCGGCTGGCGGTAGATCGCCTCCCGGTCCCCGACGTAGGCGAGGGGCACGACGACGAGGTCGAAGGGCGCGTGCGCGGCGGGGTCGTAGGTCGCGTGGACGAGATCCGTCGCGCCATCGAGCCGCGCCCGGGCGCGTTCGAGGTTCTCGGCGCTCCTGTCGATGACGACGAGCCGCGCCCGCGGCGCGAGCCGCCGCAGGACCAGCGCCGTCCGCGGGAAGAGCCCGCCGCCGACGATCGCGGCGCTCGCGACCTCGCCCGCGCCCCTGGAGTCATCGAGGAGCCTCCGGAACGCGGCCTCGTGCCTCGCGAGGAGGAACCGCTCGAGCGCACGCGAGCGCAGCGCCAGCCGCTCGAGGCCCTCGAGCGAGAGCCCATCGAGCCACCGGAGCACCGCCGGCCACCGGCTCGCCCGCTCCCCGGGCCTCGCCGCCGCCGGCAGGCTGCGCCAGTGGAGCCCCGGGTGGCGGTGGTGCTCGACGTGGTAGCCGTCGTTGAAGAAGAGGAGGTTGTAGAGGCGCCCGTAGTGGCTTGTCGTGCCGCGGGCGTGCTCGTAGCGGCCGTGGAGCGCGCAGAGCGCGAGCCCCGCGAGGTACCCGGGCACATAGGAGAGCACGAAGAATCGCGGCGCGACGCCGAGGATCGCCGCCCACACCCCGAGGACGACCGACGCCTCGAGGAGCAGCCGCCCCGAGAGGCGCAGCCGCCACCGCCGCTCCGCGTGGTGCGCCAGGTGCCGCTCGCGCCAGAGGGCCTGAGGGATCCCCAGGAGGCCGCTCAGGTAGAGCGAGAACAGGCCGTTCATCCAGCGCGGGGCGAAGAACGGCTTGTGGATGAAGTTGTGGGAGACCGTGTTCGAGCCCCACCAGACCCCGGTGCCCACGAGTGCGGCGGAGGGCCAGAGGAGGAGCGCGGCCCCCTGCGCGAGGGCGAGGAGGACGAGGAGGCCGTCCCAGGGCGAGTGCCGGAGGAGCGATCGGAGGGGCCTGGGCTTCATGGCGAGATCAGCGTCGAGAGGGCGGCGGCAGGGTTCACGGCATCTCAGTAGAGCTGGCGGCCCCTTCGACTATCCGTGAGCGGAAGCCCCGCCCCCCCCGCCTCGCTCGCCGCCCCATCACCCCTGGCTGGGGAACGGCCCCGGCGGCGCCGGCCCGCCCAGGAAGAGGTAGCTCAGGAGGTAGATGCTGTCGGTGATCTCGATCGTGCCGTTCCCGTCGGCGTCGCCCGCCTCCAGGGGATCCGGCGTGGGACCTCCGTTGAAGAGGTAGATGAGCACGTACACGGCATCCGAGAGGTCCACCTCATCGTCGCCGTTCGAGTCGCCCCGCAGGAAGGGGAGGCCCGCGACCTCGAAGCACGCGATCGCCGGCGGCCCGCCCCAACCGCCCTCGGCGGCCTGGGCGCGCCAGGTGTACTGCCCCCCGGGCTGCACCGGGAGCGACGGTGTCCAGCTCGTGAGCCCCTCTCCGGCCGGGACGGGGAGGCTCTCCTCCGTCGCGCCGCTCGAGCTCGTGATCTCGAAGAGGTAGAGGGCCCCGGCGCGGGCCGGGTCGAGGACGTTCTGCACCGTCAGTGTCACGGGTCCCGGCTTCACCTCGGCCCCGTCCTCGGGCGACACGGGAGTCGGCATGGAGACGAGGCCGTTGATGGGCGGGTAGGCGGTATCCGTGCGGACTTTCTGGATCCCCTGGGTGAGGGGGTACACGTCGGGCTTCGCGGGCTCCTCGCACCCCGGGCGCACGCGGCCCACGGGCGGCTCGTACCGGCTGCCGAAGGCGACGCACTTCCCGGTCCCGGCGACGGACTCGAGGTCGGCCCACTCGATCCTCGTGAGCTCCTCCTGCCCCTCGGGCAGCGAGTAGTAGAAGTACCCCCGGACGGGAGGGTCGTAGAGGTCGCCGACCCCGAAGCGCCCTCGCGCGATCGAGAACGCGCCCCAGATCTGCGCGCGCTCGGCGAGCCCGCTCTCGGGCTCGAGGACCACGCGGTCCACGATCGCGTAGACGCCGATCGGATCGCTGCCGAGGACGGGGATCGCGGCGCCCGAGAGGGCGGCCGAGACGACGAGAGCCCAAGCAAACCTTCTCATGGCGACACCTTTGAAAAGCAAGAACCCGTGAGCAGCCCGATGCACCTGGGGCTCCAGGGTAAGCGGGCGTCTTGGGCGATGCGAGCACTTTTTGTCCGCCGGGGCCGATCGCGAGGGAGGACGGTCGCCGCCGCGCTGGCCCGTTCCGGCGCCCGCCGCAGCCGCAGCAGCGGGAACTGGCTTGATGGACGTCTGGAACGTGGATACGGTCTCGGGCAACCTCGGCTTCGAGGCCGAGAGGGCAGCCCCCAGGCCACAGGCGTGGGCATGTCCTGCCAAGTCGAGCCATACGCAAGTCCATGGGACCGTCTACATTCCTATCGTGTGCGGTTCGTCCGCCGCCAGCGGGACGGAATGCTTCACCTCGACCCGATCCGCGGGCCAAGCGACCTGGACCGGCCGGGCCTGCCCGAGCGTCGGGCGCGCCAGGTGGGTGCCTCCCGCGCCCACCCCGCGGTGAAGGAGACCGTGAGGGCTTGGGGGCAGAGCCGGCACTCCAGGTTGTCTTGGGACAGAGGGACCTCATGCCCACCAGCTGCGCGAAACCGGGGCGACAAGAGCAGGAGGGCGGCCTGGCATGATAGGCCGAAACCAGATAGCACGGCATGAAGCCAACAAGGGAGGCAACAAGCTGCAGGGCGGCTTGGGGTTAATGCGCGCCGTCGCCGCGCGCGATACACGGCGGCGGGGCTATCCAAAGGCGTTACGCGGAAACGGTGTATACACGAGTTCTGCGGACCAGTGAAGTGAGGCGCTGATGGCAAAGGAGAGATCCTCGAACCAGATCTTCGTGGGCTATCCATGGAAAACGTATTGCGCCCACTGGGAGAAGATCCTCACCGAGGTCCATAAGCGGTCACCCCTTCACTTCGTTGCAATTGGTCGTCAGCCGGGCCAACCCGCCGCGCAACTCCTCACCAGAATCTTGCAGACCATCGACCGGTCAAGTGCGGCGTTCTTCGATGCCAGCGCTGGCAATCCGAACGTCGCGCTGGAATACGGCTACGCTCGGGCGGCTCTGGACGAGTCCGCGATCTACCTGTTCCGGGACGAGAACGCCACTGGTGCGACCGGCCCAGGATCTCCGATTATTTCGGACCTCGCCGGCGCCATTGCGACTCAGTACGCGCTGAATGACTCACGTCTGAAAGAGGCGATCGAGGCAATCGCGAAGGCACACCCGTATTTCAAGCGCTTTGACCGATTTTGCCGTCAGCGCAGGTACAAGGGTGGCACGCGCCGCCTTCTTGTTCGCATCCTCCGGTAGCTCGATGGCAAGGCATCGGTCCTCCGGCGCGAGCTTCTGGACAATCTGATCCACGAAACCAAGAAGAGCGAAGCGTACCTGGTCAAGTATCTCAAGGAACTCCATAAGGGCGGGCTCATTACGATCTCAAGAGGCAATGAGTCCTCTTCGCGCGTGCAGGTGTCCTGGTGACGCCGCAGAACAACAGCATGCAGCGGACGGCGCTACGCGCCGCCGCTGATGCTGAGCGTTAGACGCCTCCTGGATGCTTTGAGCCGTGAATGGTACGCTTTCCGCTCATGGACTTCGAGCTACTCAGCGCCATCACGTCAGCAGAAAACATCGCGGTTGGTCGCGGTATCCGAGAGCTTCGCCGGTTACTGAGGGTCTATGGTGGTAAGAACTGGAGGAAGAGAAAAGGCATCGCATCAGTCAAGCTCCGCGATGGTACAATCTGCCGGGCAGAAGTTCATTGGTACGAGGGACATGGGATCGGTAAACAGGAGATGAAAATCAAACACATTCTTCAGTACGGTCTGTGAATCCTATGGAACGTCGCTCCAAGTATTCGTTGTGCGTAAAGAACACTGGCTACAAAGCTTCCCTGGAGGTTCGAAAGATCTACCTTCAGCTTCGTGACGCCCGTGCGGAGGAGCACGGGCTAGTCCGCATAGTCGATGAGTCCGGCGAGGACTACCTGTATCCGCAGGCGCTGTTCGTCCCAATCGAAGTGCCGCGAAAAGGTAAAGTGGCATTCTCGGCAAGTGCGTAGCAATGGGCTGCTTTCCTGGTTGGGTTCGGAGCGCCGCCGGGACTCCCGGGTTCGGCCCGGGGGCCCTCCGGGAATCTCGGGCGTAGCACCTAACCAGGCGCTGCAGCGGACCGGCCAGCTGGCGCGTTCCGCGCCAGGCTGTGCCGTCCGCTGAGCTCGAACGTTCGGCCGGAACTGCAGGCACGAGCCGAGACCGGCTCTTCAGGTGTGCGGACGAGGCTGACGGCGCCTCTCTGCGGGGGCGCCGCCACATGCCGCAGGTCGGCTGCCTGACGCCGACCACGCCCGAGGATCTCGCGAGGAAGTCACGGGCCACGGCGCAGGTGCGCAGATGTCGCGGGAGCAGAGTCGGCCCGCTCGCCCTGGAGGCGCCCAGGCCGGCGCGGGATAATCGAGTCCCGAGCCCACGCCACGGCTCGCCACGCTGCGCCACGCCCCGCCATGCCCCCTCGACCCGACTCGGAGAAGGTCACCACGGTCTTCAACGCCGCGCTCCGGCTCGGCTCGGCGGAGCGGCGGGCTTACCTCGAAGAGGCCTGCGTGGGCGACGATGGCCTGCGCAGCGAGGTCGAGTCGATGCTCGAGGCCTCGGCGCCGCAGCCCACGCCGCAGCCCACGCCGCGGCCCACGCCGCGGCCCACGGCGCAGCCTGCGCCGAAGCCCACGCCCACGGCGGCCGAGGTCGTTCCCGCGAGCTTCCTCGTCGGCGCAACGGTCGGCTCCTGCCGCGTGCTGCGAGTCCTCGCGCAGGGGGGCATGGGGCTCGTCTACGA
>JACQVW010000425.1 GCA_016209535.1 Planctomycetota bacterium
GAGACCGGCGAGCAGGAGGCGGGTGACGCGGCTTCGAGCAGGGCCAGCAGTCTGGGCCCCAGGGACCGTGAGTCCAGGCTCCCGAAGAGAAAGTCCGTGGCTCCCGCCCGCATCACGTCGCGGACCAGGTCCGGGGTGGCGGTCCTGGCCACGGCCACGAGGGGCACCTCGGCGAGCTCCCGCCGGAGCCGCGAGAGGAGCTCGATCGACTCGCCGCTCTCGATGGACACGACGACGAGCCCGCGCGTCCCGTTCCGCAGGCACGCCTGGAGCTCCTGGTCCGAGGCGACGAAGGCCGAGGGGAGGTCCGCGGCGTAGAGCGCCCTGCTGAGGAGCGCCCTCAGCTCGGGGTCGCGGTTCACGACGACCACCTCGTGGGACGCGGCCCTCGCCTCCCGCCGGGGCTCGGCCGAGCCGGCGAGCTGCGCGTCGTGCGCTTCGGTGTGGGGCCTCGTGTGCGTCATGACGGGATCGTCCTCTTCAGGAAGACATCGACGAAGTCGCCCTCGAGATGGCTGCCGCGCGCCTCGAGCAGCTTCGCCCGGATCGTCTCCTCCGGGAGGCCGGAGCGGTACGGCCGGTCGCTCGCCATGGCGTCGTAGGTGTCGCAGACCGAAAGGATGCGCGCCCCGAGCGGGATGTCCTCGCCGGCCAGACCGTCCGGGTACCCCTTCCCGTCCATGCGCTCGTGGTGGTGGTAGACCTCCCGGAGGCACTCCTTGAACTCCTTCAAGGGTCGCACGATGTCCGCGGAGTAGATGGGATGCCGTTTGACCTGGTCGTACTCCTCGGCCGTCAAGGGGCCCTGCTTGTTCAGGATCGCCTCGGGCACGCCGATCTTCCCGAGGTCGTGCACGAGCCCGGCGCGCTCGACGAGGAGCGCGTCGCGGTACGACAGCCCGAGGTCCAGGCCGAGCTGCCGCGCGAGGCTCGCCACCCGGGAGCTGTGGTTCTTCAGGTAGGGGTCCTTCGTCTCGAGCGCCCGCATCAGGCTCCCGATGATCGCCTGCGAGTCCGGGGACAGGGGCATCATGCGGACCTTCTCGACGGCGCGGCCCACCCGGGTGAGGAAGTCGTCGACGTCGAAGGGCTTCGTGATGTAGTCGAAAACCCCGCGCTTCATGAGGTCGACGGCGCTCTCGAGGGTCCCGTTCCCCGTGGCCACCAGGATGGTGAGGTCCGGCTGCAGGCTGAGGGCCCGGGACGTGAGCTCCTCGCCGCCCATGCGGGGCATCTTCAGGTCGGTAATGAGGAGGTCCGGGTGCTCGCCGCGGACCCTCTCGAGAGCCTCCTCGCCGTTCGCGGCGACCCTGAGCACGCAGCCCTCCTGCCCCTCGAGGATCGTGCTCATGAGCGAGAGCATCGTGGGCTCGTCCTCGGCGATGAGGATCTTCACCGGAGCGTTCACCATCTCAAGCCCTCCCTCGGGCGTGCCCGGAAACCATCACGCTCCCTCCAGGAGGTCGCGCCCGCAGGCGCCCTCCACCTCGCGGTCTCCCGAGACGGCCTCGAGGAGCTGCCGGTAGTCCAGGTCGAGGCGGTTCAGGACGCGGAACTCCCGGATGTAACCGTCGAGCTGCTCGAGGACCTTCCTCACCTCCGAGTCGCCCCCTTGCCCGTGCCACAGGTTCGCTATCTCCGTGGACAGGCTCTCGGGGCGGACCGTCCCCAGCCCGCTCTTCGTGAGGCGCAGGACCTCCTTCGAGAGCTCGTCGAGGTTGCCCGGCCACGGGTAGGCCTTCAGGGCCTCCAGGGCCTCGGGCGTGAACGCCGGGCGGCGGTCCGTGGCGCGTGCGGCCGCCGCGTCCGCCATGTACTCCACCAGGGCCGGGATGTCCTCCCTGCGCTGGCGCAGCGGGGCGACCGCGACGCTGAGCTTCGTGATCTCGGCATAGAGCGTCGCGTCGAAGAGCCCCGCCTCGACGAAGCCGGCGAGGTTCTTGTCGCTCGATGCGATGAGGCGGACGCCGGAGGCGATCGCCTTCCCGTCCCCCAGCCTGGCGAACCGACCCGTCCTCAAGAGCTCGAGGATGCTCGCCTGTATCCCCGGGCTCAGCTCCTCGATCCGGGACATGTAGCAAGTGCCCCTGCTTGCAAACTCGAAGAGCCCCTTCCTCGATTTGGCCGAGGCCCCCGAGGACAGGTACCCGAAGAGCTCGCGCTTCAGCTCCCGCTCGTAGTAGAGCGAGCAGTCGACCATGAGGAACGGAGCCTTCCCGCGCGCCGAGCCTTCATGGATGAGCCTCGCCGCGAGCTCCTTGCCCGTGCCCGGCTCCCCGGACAGGGTGGCCGGCTCGCAGCTCTGGGCCGCCGCTTCGACGAACCGCCTCAAGCAGACCGCTCCCTCGCTCACGCCGAGGATCTCGCCCTGGAGCGTCTCCAGCATGTCTCCCTCTCTCATCCCTTGCATGGTCCTCGTCTCTCACCATCGCTCAACGCCCCGGCTGCCCCTCAGACCAGCTCCAACCCCCAGAGGTTGCGGCGCCGGAAGATCTCGTTGGGGACCTGGAACGCGAGGCTCGCAATCTCCTCGATGTCCCGGTCCGAGGCCTGCGGCAGCCTCTGCCGCGCGACGGCGGCGAGCCGCTCC
>JACQVW010000457.1 GCA_016209535.1 Planctomycetota bacterium
ACAGGTCCTTCCCCTCCCACCCCTCCCTCCCGGCCGTCGAAGATGAGGTTCGACGGCTTGATGTCCCGGTGGACCACGCCGCTCGAGTGGGCGTGGTGCAAGGCGTCCGCGACACCGGCGAAGGCCTTCGCCAGGCTCCCGAAGTAGATCAGGTCCTGCTCGCCGTCGCCGAAGAGGGTCTTCCCCTCCGCCGGCGCGCCGCCGTCGCCCCTCTCCGCCCGCCTCCGGTCGAGGATCTGCGCCAGGGTCTCGCCCTGGACCAGCTCCATGGCGAAGAACGGCGTCTCCGCCTCCACGCCCATGCCGTGCACGGAGACGATCCCCGGGTGGTTGAGCCTCGCCGCGGTCCTGGCCTCGCGGACGAACCGCGCCAGGGCGTTCGCGTCGGCGGCGACCCCCGCCGGCAGGATCTTGAGCGCCACCCGGCGGTCGAGCGAGCTCTGCCAGGCCTCGTAGACGACGCCCATGCCAGGGCCGATCTGGCGCTCGAGGGTGTAGTCGCCGAGGGTCCGGACGGGCATCGTCCCGTCCGGCTCCGGGGCGAGGTGCTTGAAGCACCGCAGGTGCTCGATCAGCTCCGCGGCCAGCTCGGGGTGCTCCGCACGGATGCGGTCCTCGTCGGGCTTCTCCCCGGCCTCGATGCGGCCGGCGTAGTCGAGGAACGCCTGCGCCAGGACGTCATCCCGCGACCCGGCCGCGGTCGAGCGCGACCCGGGCGCCGTCGGCCGGGACGCGCCCGCGGTCGACCGGTCGTCACGCCTCCCGGGAGCCATCTCCAGCCTCCTCGGCCTCGAGGCTCCGCTGCGGGAGCCCGAGGCTCTCGGTGTCTCCGAAGATCTCCTTCAGCTTCGTCATGGCGCGGATGAGGAGGTGCGAGACCGCGTTCGGCGAGCGGCTCATGATGCCCGCGACCTCCTGGATGGGGATCCCCTGGATCCGCGACAGGAAGATGACCTGGCGGTAGTCCGGGGGCAGCGAGTCGAGGGCCTTCTCGAGGCGCCCGAAGCGTTCGTTGCGCCGCTCCGCCCGGCTCTGGGTCACGGCGCCGTCGGGGATCTCGGCGCGGTCCCCCAGGGTCTGGCCGCGCCGGGCGCGGGCGCCCTCCTGGATCGCGTTCTCGGCGATGCGGCAGAGCCAGCCGGCGAAGGCCCGCTCGCCGTCCCACCGGAACCTGTCGCAGGCCTCGAGGGCGCGCAGCAGCGTCTCCTGGACGACGTCCTCGACATCGAGGGCCTTCCGGACGCCGCGCCCCATGCGGATTCTGACCCAGGACTCGAGCCGGCTCCGGAAGCGCTCGAGGAGCTGCCCGAAGGCCTGGCGGTCGCCCTCCCGGGCGCTGCGGGCGAGGTCGTCGATCCGTTCCGGGAGGTCCATCGCCTTCATCGCGCAGTAAGAGGAGTCTGGGGACCCGAATCTGCCGCGGAATCCGAGAGGAGACCGCAACCCGCAGGGGGCAGTGTATCCCTGCGCCGGGGCAAGGGAAGACCGAAGGGGATACACCGTGTCCTGGACAGGCCCGGAGAACGACGCGAGCGGCGTCGCCGCGGGGCGGGACCTGCGGCGGGGACTCGACCCGACCACACCAAGCTGCTTGGGGATACAATCCAGGGGCAAACCAGCGAGCGCTGTTCCGGCAGGAGACCGCCATGCCCATCCACGACTGGACCTGCGTCGAAGCGGGGATCTTCCATGACTTCCACCACGGCTGGATCGAGGAGATCCAGCGCGCCCTCAACGCCGGTCTCTTGCCCGACGACTACTACGCGCTGGTCGAGAGGCCCGTGGCCGGCGTCGGCCGCGGCCAGATCACCCAGCAGGGACCTCCAGCGCATGAGGAGAGCCTCCCCTCGCTGGCGCCGCCCAAAGGCGGAGCGACAGGCCTCCTGCCCGCCCCACCGAAGGTGCGGATCACCGCGGAGACGGACATGGAGTTCTACCGGCGGAAGCAGAGCACCGTCACCGTGCGCCACGTGAGCGGGGACAGGATCGTGGCCGTGGTGGAGGTCGTGTCGCCGGGCAACAAGACGGGCCGCCACGCCCTCCAGGCTTTCCTCGACAAGGCCGCCGAGCTGCTGGACAAGCGGGTCCACCTGCTCATCCTCGACCTGCACCCTCCGGGATCCTTCGACCCTCAGGGCATCCACGGAGCCATCTGGCCCTACATCACGGGCGCAGACTTCGAAGCGCCGGGCGACAAGTGGCTGACCCTCGCCGCGTACGAGAGCGCGGAGTCGCTGCGCGGCTACATCGAGCCCGTGGCCGTGGGGGACGTCTTGCCCGCCATGCCGCTCTTCTACGAGCCGCGCGCCTACGTGGACGTGCCGCTCGAGGCCACCTACGCGTCGGCCTACCTCGGCGTCCCGCGCCGCTGGCGGCGCGTGCTCGAGGGGGCATAGACGTCGGGTCCCATCGCTCGTCTACGTTCCGCCGCGGTGGAGGGTCTCCTTCAGGACCGTCACGGCGAGGGCGGCTCACCGGCGCCGCCGGGGCGGCCGGGAAGGAGCCGGCGGGGGCGACCTCGCCTCCCGGACACGGCGTCGCCATTCCCCGAGCATCTCGGGGTGCATTCGTCGCAACGCCCGCTCCGCCCGCGCGAGGTCGGCCTCCCCAGACCGCACGATGGCCGCAAAGTCCCCGAGGTGCTTGGGCTCGTTGGAGTACAGGTACATCAAGAGCAGGTGCTCGAGCGTGGCAACCGGCGCCTTCACCCCGAAGACGCTCGCGCTGGGCGCCTCGGCGATGACCGCAGCCTCCGGGTCGCCGGCAGCCACGAGCAGATGGACCTCCACGCGGGTCTTCGGGTCGACGAAGACGACCATCGGCTCCGGGTCATCGGGCGAGCCCGTGGGAGTGGACGCACGCAGCGCCGCACGGCGCAAGGCCTCCCATGCCTTCGGCGCGCCGTCCGTCAGGACCACGACGTCGAGGTCGCGCGTCATCCGGGGAAAGCCGCGCACGGCGAGGGCCGTCGCTCCGATCACGCAATGCGGAAGGTCCGCCTTGGCCAGCGCCCGCAGCGCGCGCCGGACCGTCGCTGCCAGCCCCGTCTGTTTTCCGCTCCTGGGATCGGTCAAGAGGAGGTCCATACGGAGAAGTATCCCTGCGGGGCGGGACGCGTCAAGGGATGCAGGGACGGGCCCGGCGAGCCCGGCGAACGCCGGAGGGTCATGGCGCGCCGGCGCGGAGGACCTCCCTCAGGGCCTCCACGGCGCCGAGGTACTTCGTCGGGGCGGCGGGCTCGGGGATCCCGAGGACCTGCGCGGCCTCCGCGCCCGAGAGGCCCTCGATGTTGCGCAGGACGATGATCTCCCGGTCCAGCGGCTCCAGGCGCGCGAGCGCCGCCTCGAGCCGGCACCGTCTCTCCTCCTGGCGCGCGGAGGAGCCGCGGAGCGCGCCGCCCTTCCGCAGCGCCTCGAGGGCGGCGCGGGCGGCCTCGTTCTGCGGGTTCTCCGCGAGGGCCTTCTCGTACTCCCGCAGCGCCTCCACCCGGCGGCCCGTGACCTGGTAGGCGTAGGCCGCGTTGCGGAGGATCTCGCTCCGGAGCTTGGGGTCCTTCGCGTGGGGGAGGGCCCTCACGAGGGCCTCGAGGCCCACCTCGGGTCGCCCGCCGGCGCCCTGGAGCACGCCGAGGCTCATGTGGAGGCTCGGGTCCCGACGCGTCCCCTCACCTGGCGCGCCGTTGCGGGATCCTCGCCACCCAAGTAACATGTCGCTGAGATGGCCCAACGAATCGACCTCGATAGAGCTCGCAAACCGGTCAAGGATTTCTTTCGGAACCTGCGCCCCTTTCGCGAGCCTCTGGAGCTTGTCCTGGAGGGGGCTGTCGTCGCGCAGGTGATCGGTCCCTCTGAGCTGAGCGACAAGGACAAGCGGCGCTTGCTCGCTGCGGGGTGGCGCGTGATCCAGCGCGCGCGGAAGGCAAGCAAGGGGATCTCTTCCTCAGAGATTCGGCGAGCCGTGACGACGGCGGTCCGTGAGGTTCACGACCGTCATGGTCAGCGCCGTCGTTGACTCGCGACCGCCGGCATCTCCTGCGGCTTCGCGTCGTCGGGCGAACGAGGATCGTAACACCTCGAAAGTTTCTCCACGAGCTCGACCGCTTGGGTTGATTGAGCCGCGGAGCCCTATTGAAAGCTCCTCGCGCCAGGGCGGAGTCTGCAAACCGGCGCCGCCGCGGGACAGGCAGGGGCTCCGCCGGAGGCGATCGAAGCGCTACCGCGCGCCGCCCTTCCGCAGCGCCTCGAGGGCGGCGCGGGCGGCCTCGTTTTGCGGGTTCTCCGCGAGGGCCTTTTCGTACTCCCGCAGCGCCTCCTCCCGGCGGCCCGTGACCTGGTAGGCGTAGGCCGCGTTGCGGAGGATCTCGCTCCGGAGCCTGGGGTCCTTCGCGTGGGGGAGGGCCCTCACGAGGGACTCGAGGCCCGCCTCGGGCCGGCCGCTCGCGCCCTGGAGCACGCCGAGGCTCATGAGGAGGTTCGGGTCCTCGGGAGTCTTGAGGAGCGCCGCCTCGACCACCGGGAGGCCCTTCGCCGGCTGGCCCGCCTCGAGGAGCCGGCCCGCGGTCTCGAGGGCCGTGCGCGGGTCCTCGGACGCGTAGGCCGCGGCTTGCTCCAGGAACGCGAGGCGCTCGGCAGGGGCGGGCGCGCCCTTCGCGTAGAGGAGGAGGGCCTCGCACAGCGTCACCGGGAGCGACGGGCCGGCCGGGACTCCCAGGGCCGTGGCCGCGAGCAGGTTCGCCTGGCCCCGGAGCCACGGGTCCGCTCCCGCGGCCGTGTCGCGCTCGATCGCCTTCAAGTGCTCGAGCACCTCGAGGGCCGTGCGGACGAGGTGCTCGCGCGCCCGCGCGTCGAGGCTGCCGGGCGGCGCCGGCCTCGACGCCGCGAGGAGCTCCTGGTAGCGCGCCTCGGCGAGCTGGAAGCGGTGGAAGGCGCTCCGGGCCTTCGCGAAGGGCTCGGGGACGCCGCCTCGGGCCGCGGCGGCCCCCCCCGTCCAGGCGGGCGGCAGCTCCGCGTGCTCGGCGAGGGCGAGGCTCTCGTAGGCGTCGTGGGTGTGGCCGTAGAGGCCGTAGGGGCACGAGAACTCGAGGACCGGGAAGGCGTCCGTGTTGAGGGGGCCTCGCGGCCCGCAGTAGCGCCTCAGGGCCGCGGCGTCGAAGTGGTAGTGCCGCAGGAGCGTCTCGGGGCTCGAGATCCCGAGCCCTTCGAGGTCCCGGCGGATCTCGGGCACCTCGAGGAGCTTCCGGAAGCGCGCGGGGTCGAAGGCCACCGGCGAGGCGCCCCCGATGAGCAAGGCGTCGTAGCCGAGGTCCCAGAGCTGCGCCGTGTCGCCGAAGACCTCGATGAAGGTCCTCACGACCGTGCGGAAGTCGTCGGCCCGCATGTTGATCTTGTGGATCCAGTTGCAGAGGACGCCGCCCGCCTCGAGCCTCGCGCGGCACGCCTCGAAGAACTCCACGGTGAAGAGGTTCCCGATCCCGGCGATCCACGGGTTCGAGGGCACCGACGTGATCACGTCGTACTTGCGCCTCGTGTACTCGAGGTGGTTCCGGCCGTCGCCCACCACGTTCCGCACTCGCTCGTCGCGGAGGGCGCCGTGGTTCGCCTCGCCGAAGAAGTCGCGGGCCGCGGCGATGACCTCGGGCGAGATCTCGAGGCTGTCGATGGACTCGACCGGGTACAGGGTCAGCGTCCCGAGAGTCACGCCGCCCCCGAGGCCCAACGTGAGCACCCGGCGCGGCCCCGGGTGGAGCACCATGGGCAGGTGCCCCGCGAGGACCTGGTGCGGCTGGTCGGAGCTGTAGGCGCCCCCGGGCGCGAACGAGGCCTCCACCTTGCCCGAGATCCGCATCGCCACCTCGCCCTTGGGGCTCTTGACGACGGCGACGGGCGCGTGGATCCCCTCGGTGTACAGGAGGACCTCGTTCCCCCGGATGAGCCCGTCGATGGCCTCGGCTTGCGGCAGGACTTTGCCCTGGGATCCGCGGTACGTGCCCTGGAAGTAGACGTACGCTCCGCGGCTCATGATGGACGGGTGCCAGAAGTGGCGCGTGGAGCCGAGGACGCCGTTCGGCAGGAGGAACGCGTGCGGCGCGAGGACGAGGGCCGCGACGGCGACCACGGCGCCGAGCCGCGCCGCGAGGCCGCGCGGCAGCGCGCTCGCGACGAGGACGAGCCCCGTGGCGAGGATCAACGCCGCGCCGAGGTACAGGGTCCAGTAGACCTTCCCGAAGAGCGGGATCGTGACGAAGCCGGCGGCGACTGTGCCCAGGATGGACCCGAGGGTGTTCCAGAAGTAGGCCGAGCCCACGGCGCTCCCGACGGTCTCGAGGGCTCGCGCCCGGATCTTCCCCACGATGGGGAAGGCGGTTCCCATGAGGACCGTGGACGGCAGGATCGCCGCCGAGACGAGGAGGACGTGCACTGCGAGGAACCGGCCGTAGCTCGGCTCCTCGATGGAGTCGAACCAGCGGGCGGCGAGGACGGGGAAGTGGCCCAGGAGGGGGATCGTGGCCGAGACGAGGAGCGCCGTGGCCACCATGACGGCGCCCAGGAGCAGGGGCAGGTTCCGGACGCGGTCCGCGACGAGCGACGCGGCGCCGCCGCCGATCGCGATCCCGAGGATGAAGAGGGCCACGATGAGGCTGAAGGCATAGGTGCTGTTCCCGATCGAGAGCACGATGGCCTTCGTCCAGGCGATCTGGAGGAGCATGTCCGCGAAGCCCGCGATTCCGAAGGCCAGGAGCGAAAGCCGCACGTCGAGGGGGAGCGGCGCGGCCTTTCCCGCGTCAACGAGGTCCGGGCGGCGATCGTAGGGGCCGCGGGGCGGTGCGGCCGCCGGGTGCGCGGCGGAACCGCCGCCCTTCCTCGCCGCACGGAGGACGGCGATGCCAATCGCGACGTCGACCGCCACGGCCGCGGCGGTGCAGCCCCAGACGCCGAGGTAGCGGATCCCCGCGAAGCCCGTGAAGACGACGCCCACGACGGCCCCGAGCGTGTTGATGGCGTAGAGCCTCCCCACGGTCGCCCCCACGTCGGCGAGGCTCCTCGCGAGGTGGCGCGAGAGCGCGGGCAGCGTCGCCCCCATGAAGCTCGTGGGGACGAGGAGGACCAAGGCCGAGAAGACGATCCGGGCCGCGAGGAGCGGGGGAGCCTCGGGCTCGCCGTCGTAGAAGCCGTAGAGCCAGCCGAAGAAAGGGCGCGCGGCGGCGACGGCCAGCGGCACGAGGAGGCAGGCCGCGCCCACGAGGAGGACGCAGAGGCCGTAGAGCCTCAACGGGCTCGGCGAGCGGTCCGCGATGCGGCCGCTGGCGAAGCTCCCCAGGGCGAGGCCGCCCATGAAGACGCTCACGACCACGGTGATCGAGAAGTGCGTGTTCCCGATGGTCCCGCCGAGGAGCCGCGCCCCGACGCCCTCGCCCACGCGGACCGTCGCCCCCGAGAAGAAGAAGCAGAGGAACGCGAGGGCTCGGTGGGAC
>JACQVW010000429.1 GCA_016209535.1 Planctomycetota bacterium
CGACGTGGACGGCGATGGGCTCGCGGACGTCCTCGAGACCTCGCCCGGCACGGCGCAGCTCCGCCTCCACCGCCAAGGGAAGGGAGGCGAGATCCTCGTGCCGCTCGCGTTCCCCACGCTCGCCGGCGCGGCGGGCACCAGGATCGGGGACGTGGACGGTGACGGGAAGGCCGAGGTGGTCCTCCTGAGCGCCGACGAGAGGTCGATCGGCGTGAGCCGCTGGGACGGCGCGCGCCTCACCTTCCCTCGCTCCGTGCCCCTCAAGGCGAAGCCGGTGAACTGCGACCTCTCGGACCTCGACGGGAAGCCCGGCGCCGAGCTCGCCGTGGCGGTGGACGACGAGGGCAAGGCCTCGATCCTCTTCTTCGCCGCGGGGGAGCCCCTGGCGCAGGCGGGCGAACCCCTCGAGCTCAAGGGCGCGAAGGACCCGCCGGACCGCATCCGCTTCGCCGACGCGGACCAGGACGGCCGCGCCGACCTCGCGGCCTTCTTTCCCTACGAGCCGGTGCGGTTCTACCTCCAGGTCCCGGCCGCGGAAGGCGGCCTCCCGGCCTTCACCGACGTCTCGGCCCAGAAGGACTTCGGCCGCGGACTCCTCCAGGGCGCCGTGGCGGGCTCCTTCACCGCCGGGGACCTGAACGGCGACGGCAAGGCGGAGCTCTTCCTCGCCAAGAAGAGCTTCGCCCGCGCCTTCCGCGTCACCGAGCGCAAGGTCCTCGAGGTCGCCGAGCAGTTCAACGCCCGCGACCCGGCCTCGGAGATCGCCGGCGTCGCGCTGGGTGACTTCCAGGGCGATGGGCGGCCCGAGATCGCGCTCCTCGACAAGGCCCGGAGCCAGCTCCTCCTCCTGGCGCGGAGCGAGATGGGCACGTACGCCGTCTCGAGCGACATCAAGGTGCCGGCCTTCGCCTACCGGGGGATCGCCGCGGCCGACATGAACGCCGACGGACGAGCGGACCTCTTCATCGAGGGGGACGACCGCTTCGGGATCCTCCACGCGGGCGGCACCGAATACCGGCTCAAGCGCCTCGCCGAGTACGAGGCCGACCTGAAGGACGTCTGGCTCGACCAGGCGGCCGCGGGCGACCTCGACTCGGACGGCAGGAAGGACATCGCCGTCACCGAGCTGAGGAGCCACCTCCTCGAGATCCTCGCCCAGGAGGGCGACGGACGCGGCGTGCAGCGGAGGGCTCGCTTCAAGGTCTTCGAGGACGGTGGCCATGGCGGCGACGGGGACGAGAAGAAGGCCGTGCGCGAGCCCCGGGAGATCGCCGTCGCCGACGTGACGGGCGACGGCAAGCAGGACCTGGTCCTCCTCATCCACGATCGGCTCGTCATCTACCCGCAGGAGTGAAGCCCGTGCTCGCGACACACCTACGCCTCCTCGCGCTCGCCTCGTGGGCGTCCCTCGAGGCCTCATCCCTCCGAGCCGAGACGATCGAGCTCGAGGGCGGCCAGAGGCTCCAGGCTCCCGTGCTGAAGGAGACCGACGACGAGGTCTTCCTGGACCTGGGCTTCACCGTGGTGGGGATCCCGAAGCGGCACATCCGCTCGCGGGCGGCCGACGAGGCCTCGAAGGCCGGCGCGGAGGCGCCCGCGGCAGCTCCCGAGACGGCCGAGGCGGTCTACTTCCTCAGGGCCGGCGAGAGGGGCCCGATCAAGAGGCACGCGGAGGCCTACGGCGACGCCGTCGTCCGCATCACGACGCCCGGCGGCCTCGGCTCGGGCTTCGTGATCCACGCGAAGGAGGGGTACGTGGTCACGAACCAGCACGTGATCGACCGGGAGCAGAAGATCACGGTCACGTTTTTCATCAAGAGGGGCACGGAGCTCGAGAAGGTGTCCAAGGAGAAGGTCCGCATCGTCGCCCTCAACGCCACGCTGGACATCGCGCTCCTCAGGGTCGAAGACCTGGGCGACCTGAAGCTCCCCCAGGTCTACCTCGCCCCGAGCGACACCGACCTCAAGGTGGGCGACCCCGTCTTCGCCATCGGGAACCCGCTGGGCCTCGAACGGTCCGTCTCGGAGGGGATCGTCTCGAAGACGGATCGGGAGCTCGACGGACTCCTGTACATCCAGACGACGGCCGCCATCAACCCGGGGAACAGCGGCGGGCCCCTCTTCAACGAGCGGGGCGAGGTGGTCGGCATCACCAACATGAAGGCCCTCTTCGGCGAGGGGCTCGGGTTCGCGATCCCCGTCGCGGCCCTCAAGCACTTCTTGAGGCACCGGGAGGCCTTCGCGTACGACAAGGACAACCCCAACGCGGGCTTCCGTTACTTGCCGCCCCCGGGCAAGAAGAAGTAGGTCTCAAAACCCAAGGAGGCATGCGATGACATCCCTTGCCCGGAGAACGGCCGCCCTGGCCCTCGCGGTCCTGGTCCCGCTCGGCGCCGGCGGCACGGAGAAGAAGCCTTTCGACCAGCTCGTCCCGGAGGGCGCGGCCCTCTTCTTGAGCCTCCGCGACGCCTCGGCCGCGCGCCGGTGGTTCGAGGCCTCGCCGTTCGCCGATGCCTGCAAGGGCCAGGAGGTGCAGGCCTTCTGGAAGGAGCTCTCCGCGTTCCTGGCGGCGGAGGTCCAGAAGGACGAGAAGGGCGCGGGCCGCGAGGTCATCGACCTCCTGGGGCTCCTCCGCGGCGAGGCGGCCCTCGTGATCGGGGACGCGAGCAAGCTCGACGCGAAGGAGTTGAAGGAAGACATGCCCCTTGCCGTCCTCCTCGACGCCGGCGCCGACCGGGACAAGGCGCGCGAGGCCCTGGGGAGGCTCGTCTCGAAGCTGCGTGACCGGGAGGACCAGCGCGTGAGCGAGACCGAGTTCCGCGGCACCCGGATCCACGTGGTCGAGGACAAGACGGCGTCGAAGGGCGAGCCGCGGATGAGATACCTCGCCCAGGCTGACGACGTCCTCGTCTTCGGCCTCTCGAAAGCCTTCGTCCAGGACCTCCTCGCCAACCGCACGGAGAGCGCCGTGAAGCCCCTCTCGGAGAACCCCGAATACAAGGCGCTGCGCGAGAGGCACGGCAAGGACGCGGTCCTCTCGGTGTACGCGAGCCCGATGAGCCTCATCCAGCTCGGGTTGAAGGCCAGCGCTGAAGAGGGCGGCGCCGAGGCGAGCCAGGCCGCGATGTTGGCGCCGGGGATCCTGGGGCTCCTCGGGATCTCCAACATGAAGGCCCTCTGGGCCTCCGCGTCCCTCGGCAAGGACGACATCACGACGACGGCCTTCTGTTCCGTCTCGGGGCCCCCCAAGGGCCTCGTGAAGGTCCTCTGGACGAAGCCGCAGCCCCTCCGCTTCCCGGCCCTCATCCCCGACGACGTCGCGAGCTGCTCGGTCCTGCAGCTCAACCTCGAAGCCCTCTGGGAGCTGATCGAGGGCGCCGCGCGGCTCGGGATGACGATGGCGGGCGGGGGCCTGCCCGAGGGGGCTCAGGACCCCATCGCCATGATCGAGCAGCGGCTCGGGATCAAGGTAAGGGAGGACCTGATCGCGCCCCTGGGAGGCCAGCTCGTCGGCTTCACACGCCTGAGGAAGCCCTACGACGAGGGCAGCTCAAAGGGAGCGCTCCTCGTCGAGATCAAGGACCGGGATAGGTTCCAGGCGACCCTCGACAAGCTCCTCGCCATGACGCCCTTCAAGAAGAACGACTACCTGGGCCGGCCGCTCTACTCGCTCGCGCTCGATCTCGAGGGCCAGGACGAGGAGGAAGGCGGCGGGAAGGTGAAGGGCAAGGCTGAGCCCAAGGACGCGGCGGACGAGCCCATCGCCCTGGCGGTGACCGAGTCGCACTTCGTCGTGGGCCTGCCCAGGGGACACGCCGAGGAGGTCATCCGGCGCGTGGGCAAGGAGGTCAAGAGCGTGAACGATTCCCCCGGCTTCAAGGCGGTCGCGGCCCGCTTCCCGCCCTCGGCGATCGCCCTGAGCTACCAGTCCTCCGAGCTCCTCGAGTACGCCTTCGCGATGATCCGGCAGGGGGCGACGCAGGCCTCGGTCTTGGGCCTCGCGGGCCTCGCGGGCGACGAGGGTGATCGCGACCAAGGAGGGAGCGATCACGGCGAAGGCGAGGACGGTGCCGGCGGGAAGCCGAGTGGGAAGGGCCGGGAGGAGGCGAGGAAGGCGCTGCTGCCCATCCTCGAGAAGCTGCCGCCGGCCTCGCTCTTCACGCGGCACATCGCGGGCTTCGTGAGCCACGGCTTCGTCGAGGAGCGCGGGCTCGGGTTCACATCGGTAGTGGTCCTCAAGCGGAAGGAGTAGCCGGCCGTCTGGCGAGCGGATAGCCTTCGCCTCGAGCGGACATTATCATGGCTCTCATGCGAAGAAGGCGAAGGACTCGCGCGAGGACGAAGGTTGACGGCGCCGCGCTGCGGGAATGGCTGCGAGCGGCCGCGTACGACGCGATCGCGGACAAGTTCTACGAGGAGATGTCCAAGTTCTGGGATGACCCGGAGCTGTCCGCGGCGCTGCGGCAGTTCGCCGGCCGTGCCCACGCCAGGATGCTCGAGCTCCTTCAGGAGACCGAGGCGCCGCCGAAATGACGGCGAGTGACGGCAACGGCGAGGGGCGGAGCGAGATCAGGCCAGGATGGCCTCCACCACCTTCCCGTGCACGTCCGTGAGGCGGTAGCGGCGGCCCTGGTACTTGAAGGTGAGGCGCTCGTGGTCGATCCCCAGGAGGTGGAGGATCGTGGCCTGGAAGTCGTGGACGTGCACCGGGTCGCGCGCCACGTTGTAGCCGAGCTCGTCCGTCTCGCCGTGTGTGATCCCGGGCCGGATGCCGCCGCCCGCGACCCACGCCGTGAAGCACCGCGGGTGGTGGTCGCGGCCGTAGTCGTCCCTCGTGAGCTTGCCCTGGGAGTAGTTGGTGCGGCCGAACTCGCCCCCCCAGATCACGACCGTGTCGTCGAGGAGCCCGCGCTGCTTCAGGTCCTTCACGAGGGCCGCCGAGGGCTGGTCCGACATGCGGCACTGGCCGCGGATCCCCTTCGGCAGCCCGCCGTGGTGGTCCCAGCCCGTCAAGTAGAGCTGGATGAACCGCACGCCGCGCTCGGCGAGTCGCCGCGCGAGGATGCAGTTCGCGGCGTAGGAGCCGGGCTTCCGCGAGTCGGGGCCGTACATCTCGAAGACCCACTCGGGCTCGCCCGAGAGGTCCATCACCTCGGGCACCGAGGTCTGCATGCGGAAGGCCATCTCGTACTGGGCCACGCGCGTCGCGATCTCGGGGTCCCCCAGGGCCTCGAGCTGGAGCTCGTGGAGCTGCTGCAGCCGATCGAGGACCTTCCTCCGGCCGGCTGCGGTGACCCCCGCCGGGTTGCCGAGGTAAAGGACCGGGTCCTTCCCCGACCGGAACTGGACGCCCTGGTGGATCGAGGGGAGGAACCCGTGGCCCCACAGCCGCGAGTAGAGCGGCTGGTCGATCCCGGCCTTGGCGATCAGCACGCAGAAGGCCGGCAGGCTCGCGTTCATGCTGCCGAGGCCGTAGCTCACCCAGGCGCCCATGGACGGGCGCCCCGCCTGCTGGGAGCCCGTCTGGAAGAACGTGATGGCCGGGTCGTGGTTGATGGCCTCGGTGTGGAGACTCTTCAAGAAGCAGAGGTCATCGGCAATCGAGGCCGTCAGCGGGAGGAGCTCGCTCACCGGCGCCCCCGAGCGCCCGTGCCGCGCGAAGCGGAAGGCGCTCCCCGCGAGCGGCAGCCTCGCCTGGTTCGCCGACATGCCCGTGAGCCGCTGCCCCATGCGCACGCTCTCGGGGAGGTCCTCGCCGTTCAACCTCTCGAGGAGCGGCTTGTGGTCGAAGAGGTCGAGCTGCGACGGCCCGCCGCTCTGGAAAAGGTAGATCACGCGCTTCGCCCGCGGCGGGAAGTGCGGCGCAGCGAGCACGCCGCCGAGGGCGCCGTCCGCGGCCCCGGCCCCCTCGGCGCCGAGGAGCTGCGCCAGGGCGACGCCGCCCAGCCCCAGCCCCGAGCGCAGGAGGAAGCTCCGGCGCGTCGCGGCACGCTCGGCAGCCTCGGGGGGCACGTCGGCCTCGGCAGGCACGGCGGGGCCGAGGAGGTCCCGGCTATCGTTTGCAGATGGATTCATCGAAGCTCAAGACGGCGCTCGCGACGGCCGCGGCCGCGGCCAGCTCGGCCGGGTCCAGGGATGGGTCGCGCCCCGAAACCCCGACGGTGACCACGGCTCGGGCCGACTCCGGATCTCGACGGTACATCTCCAGCTCTTCCCTGTAAAGCCCCGCGAGGACCTCGCGCTCCCTCGCCGAGGGAGCGCGGGCCGCGAAGAGCCGGAAGGCGTAGGCGGCGCGATCCTCGGCGGTGGGCCCGGCCTTGAGGGCACGCTCGCCGACCTTGCGAGCCGCCTCGAAGAGCTGCGGGTCGTTGAGGAGCACGAGGGCCTGAAGGGGCGTGGTCGTGGGCTGCCGCCGCACGATGCAGGTGTTCCGCTCCGCCGCGTCGAAGAGGATCATCGCCGGGTGCGGCGAGGTGCGCTTCCAGAAGGTGTAGAGGCTCTTCCGGTAGAGCCCCTCCCCCACGTCGGGCTCGTAGCGCGCCCCCGACTTCTCCTCCCAGAGCCCTTCGGGCTGGTAGGGCTTCACGCTCGGGCCTCCGACCTTGCGGACGAGGAGCCCGCTCGCGGCGAGGGCCTGATCCCGGAGCGTCTCGGCGGAGAGCCGCGGGCTCGGGGCGCGGCCGAGGAGCAGGTTCTCGGGATCGCGGGCGAGAAGCTCGGGGCTTGCGGCCGAGGACTGGCGGTACGTCGCCGAGAGGACCATGAGCTTGAGGAGATCCTTCACGTCCCACCCGGACTCCACGAACCGCCTCGCGAGCCAATCGAGGAGCTCGGGGTGCGTGGGAGGCGCCCCCTGGCTGCCGAAGTCCTCGGCAGTGCGCACGATCCCGCGGCCGAAGACGAGCTGCCAGTAGCGGTTGACGGCGACGCGAGCCGTGAGGGGGTTCGAGGGGTCGAGGAGCCACCGCGCGAGGCCGAGCCGGTTGCGCGGAAGGTCGGCGGGCAGCAGCTCGCCGATCGCGGCCGGCGTGCCGGGCTCGACGCGCTCGCCGGGCGCGTCGTACTGGCCGCGCCGGAGGACGTGCGCCGGCCTCGGGCTCGGCATCTCCTCCATCACCATGGCCTCGGGGATAGGGTTCAAGGCCCCGTTGAGCTCGGCCCGCGCCGCCCGCAGCTCCTCGAGGCCCTTCCGCCACGCCGCGCTGTGCGCCGTGAGGTAGTAGTCGAAGAGGCCCTCCAGCCTCCGCGGCTCGAGCGCCGCGGGGTCGGCGCTCAGGACCTCCGCGAGGCGGCCCTTCCCCGCCACCTCGGCGACCTCGAGGGCCGAGAGGGCGCGCGCGTACACCTTCACCTCGTCCGCGCGGCCGCCTTTGAAGCCATTGTCGCGGAAGCGCTGGCCGAGGGTGAGGTCCACGTCGACGCGCTCGTAGAGGATGTCCTTGTAAAGGTTGTCGCGGACCACGTCGACCTCGGCCTCATCCCCGTCGAGGTAGAGCACGAGGCCCCTCGAGCGGCTCGAGCCGTCGTAGGTCACGGCCAGGTGGACCCACCGGCCCGGAGCGAGCGGCGCCGCCGAGCGGACCTTCACCGAGTTGTGCGGCCACATGTGGACGAGGCCGACCGAGACGTGGCCCTTCTCGAGGAGGACCTCGTAGCCCCGGCTCCCCGCGTCGAGGGAGGCCTTCGTGCGGTGGATCACGGTGGCCCGCTCGAGCGCGGCCGGCGCCTGGACCCAGAGCGCGAGCGTGAAAGGGTCGACGCGCGAGAAGACGCCCGTTCCCTTGAAGGCCACTCCGTTCTCGCCGCTCAGGAGGAGGCCGTTCCCGGCCACGCCGGGGACGAGCTGCGGATCCTCGAAGGCTTCGCCGGGCTTCGACGGGTCCGCGTGGTTCTCGGCCTTGCCGCCCAGCAGCGCGTCGAGGGGGTAGTCCCCGGCGAGGCCCGGGACCGACGGCTCGCGAGGGCGGCGCTCGAGCCACGCCTGGAACGGGGCTCGCTCCGCGCCGCGGAGCTGCTCGAGCGCCGTCTCCCGCTCGCGGACGGCGCCGCGGAGCGAAGCGAGCCTCCGGTCGGTCGCCTCGTCGGTGAGGAGCAGGGTGGGCACAGGCATCGAGTCCGTGAAGTGGGACGTCTGGCCGGACTCGTCGATCGAGTTGAAGAAGGCGAAGAGCCGGTAGTACTCGCGCTGCGCGATGGGGTCGTACTTGTGGTCGTGGCAGCGGGCGCACTCGAGCGCGAGGCCGAGGAACGCCGTGCCGAAGGTGTTCACGCGGTCGGACACGTAGGCCACGCGGAACTCCTCCTCGACGCTCCCCCCCTCCTCGGTCTGCATGTGGTTGCGGTTGAAGGCCGTCGCGAGGCGCTGCTCCTTCGTAGCGCCCGGGAGAAGGTCCCCCGCAAGCTGCCAGGTCACGAACTGGTCGTAGGGCAGGCCCCGGTTGAAGGCCGAGATCACCCAGTCGCGCCAGGGCCACATGGGCCGGTAGCGGTCCGCCTGGTAGCCGTGGGTGTCGGCGTAGCGGGCGAGGTCGAGCCAGTCGACCGCGAGGCGCTCGCCGAGGTCGGGCGCGGCGAGGAGGCGGCCGGCGGCTCGCTCGAAGGCGTCCGGCGACTCGTCGGCGAGGAACGCGTCGACCTCCTCGGGAGTCGGCGGCAGGCCAGTCAAGTCGAGGGTCGCGCGGCGGAGCCAGCGCTCGCGCGAGGCCTCGGGCGAGGGCGCGAGGCCCTCGCGCTCCAGGCGGCTGGAGACGAAGCAGTCGACGGCGTTCCGGACCCAAGCGCGTCCCCGGAGCTCGGGGACCGGGACCTCCCCGACGGGCTCGAAGGCCCAGTGCCGCCGCCACGGGGCGCCCTCCTCGATCCAGCGGCGGACGCGCTCGACCTCGGCGGCGCTCAAGGCGAGCTTCGAGTCCGGCGGCGGCATGCGCTCCGACGGGTCCGCCGCAGTGATTCGCCTGTAAAGCTCGCTCGCCGCCGGGTCGCCAGGGCGGATCACGGGGCCCTTCCCGCCCCGGTCTCCGAAGGGCCCCTCGGACAGATCGAGGCGCAGCCGCGCCTTCCGGGCCGACGCGTCGGGCCCATGACACGCGTAGCAGCGGTCCGAGAAAAGGGGCTTGATCTCGCGCGCAAAGTCGACCTTCGCCTCGGGGGCAGCAAGGAGACCGCTCATCGCGGCGAGGATCACGACACCCATGGCGGCTAGAGAAGCAGCCCTTCGCGGGACAGGCAAGGAGTTTTTTCGCCTTTCTCTGGGGGGGGCACTCCGATGGCGGCGCCCGGGTGTCTGTCTCGGGCCCCCCCGGCCGTCTTCAAGGATGGCTTGAAGGATGACGGCCGTTCGTGGCACGGGCCGGGACGGAAGGGAGGCGAGCTCACATGCTGACGATCCAAGTTTGCGAACCCAGTGTTTCCGCGGACCGAGGCGTCCTGGATGACCTCTTCGACGCGCGCACGCTGCGCCGGCTCGAGCGCATGGTGGCCGGTCGGCTCGGCTCGAGTCTGCGGGCCCGCCTCGACGCGAGCGACGTGGTCCAGGAGGCGTGCCTCGAGGCGCTGCGGAGGCTCGGCAAGCCCGGCGGACGCCGCTCGCTGCCCTCCGAGGCGTGGATGCGCTGCATCGTGCTCGGCAAGCTCACGGACACCCTGCGGCGCCACCTGCGCACCTTCGCGCGGGACGCCCGAAGGGAGGTGCCCCTCGAGGAAGCTCGGCGAACCGGCACCGTGGAGGAGCGCGCCGCGACGCGGGAGGCCGATGGGCCGCCGGCGCTCCTCCTTCGCGGCGAGGTGAGCTCCGCGCTCGCGAAGGCGCTCGACGCCTTGGGCTCCCTCGACCGCGAGGTGGTCGTCCTCCGCGTCCTCGGCGGCTTGCCGCACGCCGAGGTGGCCAGGGCGGTCCGCAGGACCGAGAGCGCGGTCCGCAAACGGTACGGGCGGGCCCTCCGGAAGCTCAGGGAGATCGCGGGGCGCGACGGATGGGCGGCGTGAGGGACGCGGTCGTGCGCCGCAGGGCACCCGCCTGCCCCGTCCCTACTCCCTCAACCCCACCTTCCGGTACACCCTCTCGAGCGTCCGCTCCGCGACGGCTCGCGCTCGCCGCGCGCCGTCCTCGAGGACATCGCGGACTCCTGCCGGGTCGCCGGCAAGGGCCTCGCGCTTCGCCCGGAACGGCCCGAAGTACTCGAGGATCTTCCGCGCCAGCTCCTTCTTCGCCTCGCCGTAGCCGTAGCCGCCGGCGCGGAACCGGCGCGCCATCTCCTCGCGCTCCCCCGGCGCGGCCATGAGGCAGTAAAGCCTGTAGACGAGGTTCTCGTCGGGGTCCTTCGGCTCCTCGACCGTCTTCGAGTCCATCACGATGCGCTTCACGGCCTTCTCGATCTGCTTCTCCGGCCCGAACATCTCGATCGTGTTGCCGTAGCTCTTCGACATCTTCTGACCGTCGGTCCCCGGAACGACGGCCGTCGCCTCCTCGATCTCCGCCTCGGGGACCACGAGGGTCTCGCCGTAGAGGGCGTTGAAGCGCATCGCGATGTCGCGCGTCACCTCGAGGTGCTGCTTCTGGTCCTTGCCTACGGGAACCCGCTGCGAGTCGTAGAGGAGGATGTCGGCCGCCATGAGCACGGGGTAGGAGAAGAGCCCATGCGATGCCTCGATCCCCTTCGCCACCTTGTCCTTGAAGCTGTGGCAGCGCTCGAGGAGCCCCATGGACGTGATCGTCGACAGCACCCACGCGAGCTCCACGACCTGAGGCACGTCGGACTGCCGGAAGAACACCGTCCGCGCCGGGTCGAGGCCCAGCGCGAGGTAGTCGAGGGCCACGCCGAGCACGTTCCTCCGGAGCTGCTCCGGGTCGCGTACCGTCGTGAGGGCGTGGTAGTCGGCGATGAAGTAGAAGCACTCGTGCCCCGCTTGCCGCTCGATGTGGCGCCTCATGGCGCCGAAGTAGTTCCCGAGGTGCAGCGTGCCCGAGGGCTGGATTCCTGAGAGGTAGCGCATTGGGGTGCTCTTCGGTTGGCTACTCCACCCACTCCTTCGGCTCGCGCAGCACGCGCAGCAGCTCGGCCTCGGGGCCCGTCTCGGGCTCCGGAAGGTCGTAGCCCCAGCGCACGAGGGGCGGGAGCGACATGAGGATGGACTCGACCCTGCCCGCCGTCCTCAAGCCGAAGACGGTGCCGCGGTCGTACAGCAGGTTGAACTCGACGTAGCGGCCGCGGCGAAGGAGCTGGTGCTCGCGCTCCTCGGGGGCGTACGGCTCGTCACGCCTGCGTTCGGCGATGGGCACGTACGCCGGCAGGAACGCCTCGCCCGCGTCCTTCCAGAAGGCGAAGAGGCGCTCCGGGTCGCCCGTCAGGTCGTCGAAGAAGATCCCGCCGACCCCGCGGCTCTCCTTCCGGTGCGGGAGGTGGAAGTACTCGTCGCACCACCGCTTGAAGCGCGGGTAGTACGAGGGGTCGTGCCGGTCGCACGCCCTCTTCCACTCGCAGTGGAAGTGGCGAGCGTCTTCGTCGTAGAGGCGATAGGGCGTGAGGTCGGCCCCGCCGCCGAACCACCACGCGCGGCCCCGCTCGACGTACCGGAAGTTGGCATGGACCGCCGGGACCCGCGGGCTCCGCGGGTGGAGGACGAGGGAGACCCCCGCCGCGAAGAACCGCCGGTCCTCCTCGCCGAGCGGCCCGGCGGGGCGGCCCCCGGCGGGCCCGAGCTGGCGCGCGAAGTCCTCGGACAGGATCCCGTGGACCTCGGAGAAGTTGACGCCGGCCTTCTCGAAGAGCCCCCCGTCGACGATCACGCGGGTGCGCCCCCCGCCCCCTCCGGAGCGCGTCCAGCGGTCCTCCCGGAACCGGTGGCCGTCGAGGCACTCGAGCCGCTCCGTGATCGCGTCCTGGAGCTCTCGGACGGTCCGCGCAGAGCGGTCTCTCAGGGTCTCCGTGGCCTGCATGGGAGGGGCCACTGTAGCACCCGCGGGGGGGTCGGGC
>JACQVW010000444.1 GCA_016209535.1 Planctomycetota bacterium
GCTGCGCGCCGAGTTCATGGGGGAGCCGGACCCGAAGGACGACTTCCGCTCCGAGGAGTGGATCCTCTCGACGAACCGGGCCATCACCCCGGGCCGCGAGAACCCTCCCGACAAGGGGATCAGCCGGTGCCGCCTCGCCGACGGCAGCGTCACCGTGATCACGGACCTCCTCGAGGCCTTCCCCGTCGAGTGCCTCGGGGAGAGCCACCACGGGAAGTACGGCACGAAGCTCGGCGTCCTCGTGAAGATCTTCGACGTGGGCGACGGCGCCCACATCCCCGTCCACTGGCACCCGTCGCCCGAGTTCGCGGCGAAGCACCTGAAGAGTCCCTTCGGCAAGAACGAGTGCTGGATCGTGATCGGCACGCGCCCGGGGGCGAAGGCCTGGGTGGGGTGGAAGGAGGACGTGGGCGAGGCGCGGTTCCGGAAGTGGATGGAGGACCAGGACGTGGCCAGCATGCGCGCCCACCTCCACGAGATCGAGCCCAGGGTGGGCGACATGATCTTCCTGCGCGACGGCTACGTCCACTCCCTCGGCTCGGGCCTCTGCGTGCTCGAGCCCCAGGAGCCGTCGGACTGGAACATCCTCGCCGAGTGGAAGGGCTACCCGTACTCGAAGGACGACGCGAACTGCGGGCTGGGCTGGGACCTGGCCTTGAAGTGCGCGCGGTTCGACCGCATGCCGCGGGAGTACCTCGACGGGTACGTGCGCCGCCGGCGCGTCCCCGTGCGCGAGAAGCCCGGCGCCAGGGAGGAGGACACGCTGCCCGAGGAGGCGAGGCGGTTCTTCTGGTTCACCCGCGTCGAGGTCCAGCCCGGGGCCAGGATCGACGTGCCCCACGACGCGACGCGGTTCCACGGCGTGATCGGGGTCCAGGGCCAGGGGGAGCTCGCCGGGGCCTTCGGCTCGAGGCCGATCCGCCGCGGGAAGTCGTACTTCATCCCGGCCTGCCACCCGGGCTTCGACATCGTGAACACCGGCAAGGTTCCGCTCGAGGTCTACCGTTGTTTTCCTCCCAAGCCCTGATGCGGCCGCAGACACCCAGGACACACGCACGACGAGGATTCCCATGAGCAAGCTGCTATCCATCGGCACGTGGGCCTACGCGTTTGGGCCCTACCAGTCGAACCCGGTCCCCTTCGACGCGGTCGTCAAGAAGCTCGGCGAGCTCAAGTACGACGGGGTCGAGATCGGGGCCTTTAAGCCGCACATCCACCCCGACGACTACCCCATGGACGCGGACCGCCAGGGGGTGAAGGACCTCATCCGGCGCTGCGGGCTCCGGGTCTCGGGCCTCGCGGCGGACTTCTGGGGCGACAAGGGCCCGGCCACGGACGCGGCCCATAAGGACGACTACTACGTCAAGCTCTTCAAGAAGAACCTCCAGCTCTGCCTCGACCTGGGCGCCCCGGGCATCCGCGTCGACACGGTGAACGGCCCCGACGGCGTGCCCGGCGTGGACCCGAAGACGGCCCGGAGCCGCATCGTTGGCCTCTGGCGGACCTGCGCGGGCATCGCCCTGGAGAAGGGCGTCAAGGTCGTCTGGGAGTTCGAGCCGGGGTTCCTCTACAACAAGCCCTCGGAGATCGTCGCTCTCGTCGAGGAGGTGAACCACCCGAACTTCGGCGTCCTCTTCGACACCTGCCACGCCTACATGTGCGCCGTGGTCGGCGCGCGGCAGCCGGGCGCGAAGGAGACCCTGAAGGGCGGCGTGGCGGAGCTCGCGCGAATGCTCAAGGGCAAGATCGCGCACGTCCACGTGATCGACTCCGACGGCACCCTCCACGGGAACGAGACGAGCACCCACAGGCCCTTCGGCGAGGGGAAGATCGACTTCAACGAGGCCCTCGACGCGATCATCGTGGACGCGGGCTACAAGGGCGAGTGGCTGACGGTCGACCTCTGCTTCTGGCCCCAGGCCTGGGAGGTCACGGAGAACGCCAAGAAGTTCCTCACGCCGTACCTGAAGAAGTACTGAGAGGGGCCCGAGAGAGGACAGAGAGGATAGA
Organism: Planctomycetota bacterium; assembly: GCA_016209535.1. GTDB lineage: Bacteria > Planctomycetota > UBA8108 > UBA8108 > SXIK01 > JACQVW01. The sequence goes on from JACQVW010000444.1 coordinate 2,011, forward strand.
GAGGATACAGCATGCCGCGAACGCGTGAAGCCGGCGATGGCTCGATCAAGATCGGGCTCAACCTCTTCCTCTGGTCCGGCCAGGCCACCGAGGCCCTGGTCCCGGTCCTCGAGAAGGCGAAGAGGTGGGGGTTCGACGGGGTCGAATTCCCGCTCTTCCACTCGGACGAGGAGGTCTACCGGCGCCTGCGGGCGAAGCTCGACGCGCTCGGACTGCGGTGCACCGGGTGCACCGTCGCGATGCCGGACAAGAACCCCATCTCGGACTCCGCCGAGGTGAGGCGGGCGGGCGTGCAGCACCTGAAGGACATGCTGCGGATGTGCAAGATCCTGGGCGCCGAGGTCCTCTGCGGCCCGCTCTGCGCGCCCGTGGGGCTCCTGAAGGGCCGCGGGAGGACCCAGGACGAGTGGCGGTGGGCCGTCGAGAGCCTGCGCGAGGTCGGGCCCTACGCCGAGGAGGCAGGGGTCACGGCGGCGGTCGAGTACCTGAACCGCTTCGAGATGTACTTCGTGAACACGTCGGTGGACACGAGGCGCCTGGTGGCCGAGGTGAACCACCCGCGGGTCCGCATGATGTTCGACACGTTCCACGCGAACATCGAGGAGAAGGACACGTTCGCAGCGTGCAAGGCCTGCGGGAAGCATCTCGCGCACGTCCACATCTCCGAGAGCGACCGGGGCGTGCCCGGCACGGGACAGGTGGACTGGGACGGCGCGTTCCGCGCGATCCGGGCGCTCAGGTACAAGGGGTGGCTGACGATCGAGAGCTTCGGTCAAACCGTGCCGGAGATCGCGGCCGCGGCCGCCATCTGGCGGCCCCTCTTCAAGTCCAACGAGGAGGTCGCGACGAGGGGGCTCCGGTTCATCAAGGACATGATAGGAGGGAACCAGGCGAAGAAAAAGCAGAAGACACGCACGAAGGGCAAGCGCTAGCCAAACGAAGGGCAAGCTTGCCCGGCGCGGGGCCCCTAGGGAATGGGGTTTCATGTCCGCGGGACCACGCACTGGGACGCTCCCGGCCTCGAGTAGAAACTCCGGCGTGCGCTGGAGGGCTCGGGGCCGAGGCAACTCTGGAGTTTTTTGAGAGAGCGTTTATGCAGAACGTCAACGTACGTACCGCCTTCGCTGTCGGCCTGGGCCTGATCCTGGCCGCCGGCTCGGCCGCGTGGGCTCAGGAGGCGTCGCAGGCGAGCTCCCTGGGAGTCCTGACCCCGGCCATGATGGGCCAGGCCGCGGCAGCGGAGCAGCCGACGGAGGCCCCGCCGCCGGCTCCTGCACCCGCATCCTCGATGTCGAAGTTCTTCACCGAGACGCAGGTGAACGGTGCCCTGAGCGCCTCGTACCTGTACAACTTCAACCGGCCCACGGGCGACGTCACGGCGGGCCGCTCCTTCGACGTGAACCATGACGAGTTCGCGCTCAACAAGTTCAAGGTCATCCTCCAGAATCCCGTCGACTACAGTCCTGACAACTGGGATGCGGGTTACTATGTCGACGTCAACTTCGGCCAGGACGCGACGCTCCTCCAGGCGGCGGGCCTCACCCTCGGCGCGAACGGCGACCTCGAGGAGGCGGCGATCACCGTCAACGTCCCCGTCGGGCAGGGCCTCAAGGTCTCCATGGGCAAGTGGGTCACGCTGATGGGCGTCGAGGTCATCGAGGAGTGGCTGAACCCGACCTGGTCCGAGGGGAACCAGTTCCTCTTGGCGGAGAACTTCACGGCCCTGGGCGTCCAGCTCGAGTACCGGTTCACGGACTGGCTCGAGACGAAGGCCCGCTTGACGAACGGCTGGGACGTCGTCAAGGACAACAACGACGCCATGTCCCTCATGGGCCAGATCCTCCTCAAGCCCTTCCAGGACGACAAGACCGTCCTCTCGATCGTGCCTTACGGCGGGCCCGAGCAGCCGGCCGCCACCAATACGGCAACGGCCGGGGCCTGGCGGAAAGGGATCAACCTGGTCGGATACCAGAGGGTCGACTTCGGAGACCAAGCCTTGCACGCATGGGCTCAGTTCGATTACGGCCACGAAGACGAGAACACTGCGCTCCCCGACCCGACGGACGACGCCGAGTGGATCGCCGTGGGCCTCTGGCTCAAGTTCGACGTCAACAAATGGCTCGCCTTGTCGGGTCGCTGGGACTACTTCAACGACGCGGACGGCGCGAGGACCTCGGGCGCGCCATTCACGAACCCCTTCCCGCCGAACACCGGCCAGGAGCTCTACTCGCTCACCTTCACGGTCAACCTATACCCGCTACAGACTCCCGACCTCCAGGTCCGGCCCGAGATCCGCTGGGACCACTCGACCGAGGAGAATGCATTCGACGGCGACGAGGAGGACCAGGTCACGATAGGGTTCGGCACGCACTTCCTGTTCTGAGGCGAGGCCGCTCCCCCAACGAGAGAGCCGTTGAGCGCCC
>JACQVW010000445.1 GCA_016209535.1 Planctomycetota bacterium
GAAGAAGAGCGGCCCCGGCGTCTACCTGAGCTGGGACCAGCGGGAGGACCGCAAGGAGATCCAGCGGCCGCGGTGGCCTGCGGGCGAGGCCTTGATCGTCCTCGATGAGCTGCACAAGTACCGCTTCTGGAAGCGCTGGATCAAGGGCGAGTTCGACAAGCACAAGGATCACCTCCGATTCCTGGTCACCGGCAGCGCCCGGCTGGACGTGTACCGGCGCGGAGGGGACTCGCTCCAGGGGCGTTATCACCACTATCGCCTCCACCCGTTCAGCCTCGCCGAGGTCGAGCGGAGGCCTCGGGCGCAGCTCCCGGTACCCGGCGAAGCCATCGAGGTCCCGCCGGAGGCCCCCGAGGAGACCCTGCGCTCCATCCTCCGCTTCGGCGGGTTCCCGGAGCCCTTCATCGCCCAGTCCGAGCGGACCCTGCGCCGCTGGCAGAAGGAGCGCCTCGACAGGTTCTTCCGGGAGGACGTGCGGGACCTGGAGGCCGTGCAGGACCTCTCGAGCATGGAGCTCCTGGCGGACCTGCTCGTCGAGCGAGTCGCCTCGCCGCTCTCCCTCAACGCGCTCCGGGAGGACCTCGAGGTCAGCCACCGCACGGTGACGCGATGGATGGGCATCCTCGAGCGGCTCTACTACGTCTTCCGCCTCCGGCCGTACACGGTCCAGACCGTCCGCGGGCTCAGGAAGATGCCCAAGGCCTACCTCTGGGACCACAGCATGGTCCCGCAGCCCGGGCCTCGCTTCGAGAACCTCGTGGCCTCCCACATCTTCAAGCTCTGCAACCTCCTCGAGGACTCCGAGGGCTACCGCGTCGAGCTGCGCTACCTGCGCGACGCGATGGGCCATGAGGTGGACTTCCTGGTCCTCCGCGACCGGGCCCCGTGGTTCGCGGTCGAGGCCAAGGTCTCGGGCGACGAGATCGATCCTTCCCTTCGCTACTACCGCGACAAGCTCAAGATCCCCTGGGCCTACCAGGTGGTGCTGGAAGGGCAGAGGGATTTCGTCGAGGACGGCATCCGCTGCCTGCCCGCGGCCAGGTTCCTCGCGGCGCTGGCCTGAGCGCTGGAGCGCCGAGCGCCGCATTGCGCTCGGGCCGGTGCCGCCGGTATCCTGGAGGCTCCTTCGAGAACCACGGGTCTACAACTGGGGAGGTCTCCGATGCGATCCTTCGCCGCTTCTCTCGCGCTGTCGTTCACGGCGCTCACGGGCTCCGCCGTCTTCGCCCTCACGGACAACTTCGACACCGACCCGCGGGCCAACCCCGAGTGGGAGCTCTACGAGCCCGTGCCGGGGGCCACGTACGAGTCGGACGGCGGGTTCTTCCGCGTCACGCTGCCCGCCGGCGTGAACCTCGACCACTGGGTCGCGTCCGACCGCGGGATCCAGCTCCGACGCGCCGACATGCCCGAGAACTTCGTGATCGAGACGCACGTGAGCCACGCCGGCTCGGGGGACCCCGCGGCCCCGCTCTTCCCGCCCGTCGACGAGTCCTACCTCGCCAACATCATCGTCTACTTCTCGACCTTCGACCTGTACCACTTCGGCCCCCAGCGCGGCGGGACGTCGCTCGTCCTCCAGCGGAGCGGCACGGGCCCCCTGTGCCCCGTCGTCGACACGGGGGTCTACGAGCTCTCGCTCCAGGTCAAGAAGGCCGGGACGAAGTACTTCTTCTCCTGGCGTGCGACCGACGCGGACCCCTGGAGCCAGGTCTGCACGCTGACCGCCGCCGAGCCGCCCCAGTACGTGGGCGTGATCCTCAAGAGCTGGGAGCCCGTGATCTCGCTCCAGGAGACCTTCGACTTCGACTACTTCAAGATCGAGGAGGTCGGCGCCGAGGTGCCCACGCTCACGGCCCCCTGCCCCATTCCCGACCCCGACGCGGCGTGGATCGGCATGCCCTACGTGCGGCAGGTCCGGGCGACCGGGATCCCGGTCCCCGACGTCGTCGTGAAGCGTGGCCCCGAGGGCCTGGCCTATGACCCGTTCCGGGAGGTCCTCGACGGCTGGACGCCCACGGATTTCGGCAAGGAAACGATCGAGCTCGAGGCCTCGAGCGCCAGGGGCAACGACACCCTCAAGTGGCAAGCCGAGGTCCACGCCCCGTCCCTGATCCACGACGACGAGTTCGACGAGGACCCGCGCGAGAACCTCGACTTCTGGGAGCTCTACGAGCCCCAGACGGGGATCACCTACTCCCTCGTGGACCTGGACTTGGACGGCGGCTCGAGGTGGTGGCGGATGGACGTCCCGCTGACCGGGGACCTGGGGAGGAACTTCGACACCTGGTCCACCGTGGACTACGCGCCCCAGCTCCGCCGCGTCGTGGACGACGCCGAGGCGGACTTCCTCATCGAGACCCGCGTGCGCATCGACCCCGAGACCCCGCCGCCCGCGGCCGACGAGTTCCTCTCGGGCCTCCTCCTCTACTTCAGCACCTTCGACATCATCCACTGGAACATCGGCCAGGAGCGCACGATCGCCGGTCAGAGGACGAACCTCTTCCTCGAGCGGAGCGGGATCAACAACATGGCCCACGGCCTCGTCAACGGGCTCCTCCAGGGCGTCCCCGTGCGCCTGCGTATCGAGAAGCGCTGCCACCACTACGCGTTTCTCTACCAGGGCGACGAGGACGCCGAGTGGACCCTGGCGGGGACTTACGAGACCGACACGCCCCTCGCCTACGTTGGCCTCGTCATGAAGACCTGGGGCGACGGCTCGAGGTTCGTCACCGACTTCGACTACTTCGACTACGTCGAGCCGGGGCCCCGGGCCTCCTTCACGGCGGCACCGCAGGAGGGACCCGAGCCCCTCACGGTCTCCTTCGACGGCAGCGCCTCGAGCTCGGCGTCGGGGCCCATCGCGGAGCACCGCTGGGACTTCGGCGACGGCGCGACGGCGACGGGGCCCGTCCAGAGCCACACCTACGCCCGGCTGGGGCGGTACCTCGCGACCCTCACGGTCACGGACTCGACGGGCGACAAGGGCGCGAGCTCGAAGACGATCGACGTGCAGTTCCGCAGGGAGGACGTGTCGCCCTGGATCTCGAGGGACGTCGGGGACCCGCTCCCCACCGTCGAGGGGGGCGCCCGCCTCGAGGCTGGAGGCTGCATGGCCATCTACGCCGGCGGGAAGGACATCGGATCGAGGGCGGACCAGTTCCACTTCGTCCACGAGCCCCTCGAGGGCGACGCCGCCGTCGTGGCCCGGATCAGCTCGGCAGCCCTGCTCGCCTCCGCGAAGGTCGGCGTCATGCTCCGCGAGAGCCTGGACCCCGGCGCGCGGCACGCGTCGATGTTCGTGGCGAACTTCCCCCTGGGGGCGAAGTTCAGCTTCGTCCGTCGCGAGGAGCCCGGGGCTACGACGAAGCCCGCCAAGAGCTCGACGGAGCCGGCGATCTTCCCGAACGCCTGGGTCAAGATCGAGCGGAAGGGCGCCGAGGTGATCGGCTCCTGGTCCCTGGACGGAGCCGCGTGGAACGAGCTCTCGAGGGCCCCCGTGGCGCTGCCCGCGGCGGTCCTCGGCGGCATCGCGGCCACGGCCCGCGACACGACGGACGCCGGCCTCGCCCTCCAGGCGACGCTCTGCGACATCTCCGTCGTGGGCGGCCGCACGACGGGGCCCGTCTTCCACCGGGGCGACGCCGACTCGAACGGCGTCCTCCAGCTCACGGACGCCATCCGCATCCTGGGGTTCCTCTTCCTCGGCGGCATCGCGCCGACCTGCATGGACGCGGGCGACGCCGACGACAACGGCACGCTCCAGCTCACCGACGCCATCCGCATCCTCGGGTTCCTCTTCCTCGGAGGCGTCCCGCCCTCGCCCCCCGGCCCGCCGCCCGAAGCCTGCGGCGAGGACCCGCCCGGCGGCGCCCTGGGATGCGTGGAGTACACGGGCTGCTGAGGGCCCTTGGCCCGGCGCGGAGGCCGAGCGCCGCGAATTAGCCTGCGGGGAGGGCAAGGCCTGCCCGGATCGTCGTTCCATGGGGTGTCGGGCTTCTCGAGCCCGAAACACCCACACCTCACGGAAGGAGGTCCCCATGGAACCGAAGCTCATCGGCACGCTTCCCCTCGTCTTGGCGCTTCTCGGCTCCGCTCGCGCCGGGCCGCCCCTAGACGTCTCGATCCCGGGCGGCTTGCAGGTCACGCTGGACCCGCCCGAGGCCAGGGCGGCCGGGGCACGCTGGCGCGTCGACGGCGGAGCCTGGCGCGCCTCGGGGGCGACGGCCTCGAGCCTCGCACCCGGGAGGCACTCGGTCGAGCTCCTGGGAACGACCGCCTGGGAGGCGCCCTCTGCCCTGTCCGTGGTCGTCACCGGCGACAGGGTCACGAGCGCCGCGCCGGCGTACGTGCCCCTGCCGTCCTTCGCCGTCGGCGAGGTGCCTCCCCTGGTCGTCTGGCACGGCCAGACGGCCCGGTTCTTCGTGACGGCGGCCCCGGGCCTCGGCGCGCCGAGCTCCGTGATCGCGGACCCGGCGCCGGCAGGAGCCGTCTCCTTCGATCCGGCGACGGGCCTCTTCGCCTACGCGCCGGCCGCGGCCGACAGGAGGAGCTTCACGGCCGTCTTCAAGAGCGCCTCGGGCGCCGCCCTCCAGTCCGTGACGATCGCTCCTCTCCTCCACCTCAAGCCCGAGAGCGAGGTCCTCGCCTACGAACGCCCCGTCCCCGACCCGGAGAGCCGGGATTACCTCACGATCACCGAGACGGTGGGCGACACCCCCGAGGAGCTCAACGGAGGATCCCGGACCACGCGGATCGTGAGCATCTCCGGAAAGAGCGTCGTCATCGACAAGGACACCGAGAAGAACGCGCTCCACTCGAGCTACGACCGTAAGGACGACTTGAAGGAGATGCGCATCCAGGCCGAGACCGTGATCGTGCGGAGCCCCTTCCGCCTCCCCCAGACGGACGTGACGATCCACGCCCGCGAGCTCCGCTTCGAGGACAAGGAAGGCACGGACGGGGTCGCGTCGATCGACACCACGCCGATCGCCCTCTCGCTCGTCCCCGGAGAGCTCGAGGACGGCCGGCACGGCGACCGGGCGGGGAGCATCTCGCTCCACATCGAGCGGTACCACTCGGATGGGCGCAGCCTCAGGCGCTTCATCCTGCACGGAGGCGAGGGGCAGCCGGCGGGGCCGGGAAGACCCGGCCTGGCAGGCGGCGACCTGTGCCAGATCAGGGTCTGCGGCGAGGACCCCAACTGGCCCTTCGGCGCCGTCTACGCGGAGCACCCCGACGGCAGCGGTTTCCGGGGGACCAGGGCCTGGCCCGGCGACGGCAAGGACGCCACGCCCGGCGGGAGGCCGGGGAACGGCGGCGCGGGAGGCGACTTCCGCTGGACCATCCCGGACCCCGGCATGCCGATGGTCGTCACGGAGCGCCTGGGAGGAGGCCCCGGCGCCAGGGCAGCGACGGCCCCGGGAGGCGCGCCGGGAACGCCCAACCCCGCCCGGTGGATCCGCTCCGACGGCTGGTCCTGGTACAACCTGGATGAGACCGGGAGGGACTCGGTGCCCCTCAGGACGGATCCTTCGGGCCTGGGGACCCTGAGGTACTGGCACACGGTCAAGAAGGGCGCCGACGAGCCGGGGCCCGAAGCGGACGTGCCCACGGGGCCCACGGGCTCCGTCTCCATCCTCACGCCCTCGCACTCGTGGCTCCACCCCGCCGCCCTCAGGTCCGTCCTGCTCCACGCCAAGGCGACCTACCTGCACGGGAACCTCGCCTACGTGAAGGACGTGACCGAGCAGTACCTCACGGTCCTCGATGCGATCGGCGAGCCGGAGCCCGAGCACGAGGCCGACTTCGCCGAGCTGCGCCAGGAGATGGAGAACCTCCTCCACCGGGTCGCGGCCAACCTGGACTACTTCGGCAACCCCGCCGGCTGGGTGCCCATGCTCTCCTTCGAGGCGAACTACCTCGCCTTCCGGAACGAGATCGACAGCGCGATCCCCATCCTCTACCTCACCTACTGGCTCCAGAACGCCGCGGCGACGGCCCAGCAGAGGATCGCGGCCATGGAGGATGCCCAGGAGGAGCTCCGCGAGGAGCTCGCGCAGTTCGCGAGCGCGTACAACCAGGCCCAGCTCCTGATCCCGGGGCTCGAGGTGGAGTCGGCCAACATCGCGCACAGGATCGCGGAGCTCGAGGCGGCCTTGAAGGCGAAGGAGGCGGCGCTCCTCGAGCTCGCCGAGAAGAACATCGAGGACAAGCACAAGGTTCCGCGCTGGAAAAAGGCCCTGAGCGCCCTGGGCGCCATCCTCAAGGTCGTCCCCGTGGCCCAGCCGGTCCTCGGCGCGGTCGGGACCGGCCTCGACTTCGTCTCGAAGATCAAGTCCGGCACGCCGCCCCTCGAGATCATCGAGCAGGGCGTGGAGCTCGCGAAGGCCTTCGATGGGTCACACTTCAAGGCGAGCGCGGAGCAGTTCAAGCAGAAGCTCGCGGGCGTGGACTGCCAGCTCGGGGGCGCGGTGGCGGACTACAAGAAGTGCTTCGACAGCCTGAAGGGGGTGGGAACCGACCTCGCGGCGAGGCTCAAGACGGTCAAGGGGGCCCTCGAGGAGACCCAGGTTCCCCGGAGCGAGGTCGAGGCGGAGCTCGCGAAGATCAAGGCGGAGGATCCCTTCTTCCAGGAGATCGTCGACCAGACGAGCGAGCTGCACGTGCAGAAGGAGCTCTTCGCCGAGAGGCTCGCGGCCGCGACGCAGGCGGTGACGCGGCTCGCGGACGGGATCGCGAAGGGCCTCCTCGCCCTCGACGGCCTGAGCCGCTCGATCAGCGACGCGAGCGGGAAGCTGGACCACGCCGCGTTCCTCTACTTGAAGGAGATGGAGCAGAGGACCCGCGACCGGCTTCTCAAGTACCAGTACTACATGGCGAAGGCCTTCGAATACCGGGTGCTCGAGCCTTACCAGGGCACGTTCAGCTTGAACGAGCTCTTCGACCGCTTCCAGGACATCCTCGACGCAAGCGGGGTCCATGTCCTTACGTCCGAGCAGTTCGAGATCCTCAAGGGCGTCTACACGGAGGAGCTCCGTCGCGTCGCGGCGGCGATCTTCGACCGCCTGAACGCGAACGCGCCCGAGCGGTCCGTCCCGATCGCCTTCGGCCTCACGGACGAGGAGCTCGCCCAGCTCAACGACCCGGCCCAGCGCCGCGTGACCATCAACCTCGTCGAGAAGGGGCTCTTCGGTGTCACCGAGGAGAACCTCAGGATCGCGGACCTGAGGACGAAGGACATCGCGGTCCACCCCGCGGGGGGCGCCCTGGGCAGGACGGCCATCCTGCGCATGAAGTTCGAGCACTCGGGCCTCTCGCGCCTCAGCTCCCGCGGGAAGACCTACGGTTTCACCCATTACCGCACCGAGTCGGTGAACCCCATCACGTGGAAGACGGTGTACGACGGGATCCGGCACACCCTGTCCGAGACGCAGCCCAGCGCCGCGAGCGAGTCGCTCCTCAAGTTCCTCCTCGAGCTCGCCGGGCGACCGACGACGAACCTCGTCCTCTACTCCCTCCCGGCCGCGTGGGCGGACATCGTGATCACCAAGGAGGTGACGACGGACAACGGCATCGACATGGAGATCGACAGCCTGGACCTCGAGGTGGCGTACGACTACTTCGAGAAGCCGTCGACCCACGTGGACCTCGCGATCGGGGTCGACGGAGACCTGAGGCCGAACATCGTCGTGAGCCTGGCCGACGCGAACGGCCGGCAGGACGGCCGCGGCGACTTCCAGCGCGTGTACCCGAAGGGCGCCGCGGTCACCCTGGAGACCGAGCCGGTCTACGGAGCGTGGCGGTTCAAGAGGTGGACCGACCGCTTCGGGCGCGACCTGAGCCCGCCCGCGACGAGCCCGAGGCTCGAGGTGCGGCTCGCGGACCACAAGGCCCTCCGGGCGGTCTACGAGGCCGTCCCGGACTCCGGCCCCGGCCCGCGCTTCCTCCGCGGCGACGCCAACGCGTCCGGCAAGGTGGACATCTCCGACGCCGTGGCCACCCTCGAGTTCCTCTTCCTGGGCACCCGGCCGGTGCTCGTGTGCAAGCGGGCCGCGGACGCGAACGGAAGCGGCGCGGTCGACATCGCGGACCCCTCCTATACCCTCAACTTCCTCTTCCAGGGAGGCCCGGCGCCGCCCGCACCGTTCCCGCTGTGCGGCGTGGACGCGGCGCCGGGCGGCCTCCCCTGCGACGCGTACGCCGCATGCCCGTAGAGTGGAATTCGACGACGGCGCGGCGTACCTCGAGGCGTTCCGTTTCCCCGAGGACAGCCCCGACCCCGAGCGCTACTACTCCTTCGAACACGGGAACGCGCTCTTCGTGGCCCTCGACACGAACCAGGACGTGGGCGCAGGGAGCCGCCAGCTCGGCTGGCTCCGCTCGCGCCTCGCGGCCTCGGAGCATGCCTGGAAGGTCGTCTTCTTCCACCACGCGGTCCAGAGCTCGGCCCCGGTGGACCGGGACATGCAGGAGGTCCTCGTGCCGGTCTTCGAAGAGCACCGGGTCGACCTCGTCGTGCAAGGCCACCTCCACTTCTACGAGCGGACGTTCCCCCTCGAGGGCGGTGCGGCTCCGGACAAGGCCCAGGAGCCGGACTACGAGGACCCGCGCGGCACGATCTACCTGGTCACGGGCGGAGGCGGCGGCGTGCTGCGGTCCGGCACGCCGGACGCGCGCACCGCGCGCTTCGAGTCGAGGTACCACCACGTGCGCGTGGACGTGGACGGCGCGAGGCTCCGGCTCGAGGCCGTCGACCGGCGGGGCCTCGTCATCGACGGGATGACCCTCGAGAAGACCGTGGCCCCGCCGCCCCCGGTCTTCCACCGGGGCGACGCCGATCCCAACGGCGCCCTGCAGCTCACGGATGCGATCCGCGTCTTGACTTTCCTCTTCCTCGGCGGCGATGCGCCCTCGTGCCTCGAGGCTGCCGACGCCGACGACAACGGAGTCTTGCAGCTCACCGACGCGGTCCGGGTCTTGAGCTACCTCTTCACCGGCGGGGACCCGCCTCCGCCCCCCGGCCCTCCGCCGTCGCCGTGCGGCGCGGACCCGGTGGGGTCGCCGGCGTTGGGGTGCGAGGCCTACGACGGCTGTTGAGCTGGGCCCTCACCCCCCGCACGGCGGGTACGCATCGCACCCCAGCTCGTCGCGGAACTGCCGGTCCGGGCCGCAGGTCTGGGGCGGCATCGCGCGCGGCGACGGCGCGGGCGGGTCGGGGCCTCCGAGGAAGAGCCACCGCAGCAGGTAGACCGGGTCGTTCAGCCCCACGGCGGGGCGCGGGCTCCCGGGCACGGCGCTGTCGTCCACGTCAGCCGCGTCCATGCACGGCGGAGCGCGCCCGCCCCGGTAGAGGAAGTCCACGAGGAAGATCGCGTCGGAGACGTCGGTGATCCCGTCCGCGTTCGCGTCGCCCCGGACGAACCGCGGGCGCTCGACGTGCCGCGTGTTCCGCGTCGCGTTGGCGATCACCCGGGCCGAGGCGACCGTGTAGTCCCGGTAGTCGAAGCCCACGAGCACCACGCGGCCGTCCCCCAGGTCGCGGCCGGCGACGACGGCACCGGCAGCCCCGCCGGCCGCGGCCGCGTAGACCTCGACGCCGTCGCCCGGGACGTCGTACCAGGCCGTGGCCGAGCGGGCGCTGAAGCTCTCGGGCACCTGGTTCACGACGGGGTGGCCCGGGAAGACCACGCGGCAGGGCACGTCGAAGCCCCGCCCGAGCTCGACGGGCCGGAGGAGCCCCGTCGCGGGCAGGAAGTCGAGGGCGGCGCCCGTCTGCTTCAAGACCACCACGGTGCCGCCGCGCCGCGCGAAGTCCTCGAGGACCGGCCCGAGGCTCCGGCCCAGGGCCTTGAAGCTCAAATTGGGCGCCGGGAGCTGCTGGACCATGAGGAAGGCCTCCTTTCCCACGAGCTCCGCCGCGAGCGCCTCGGGCGTCGCCGCCTTCGAGAGGGCCCAGTCGAAGTCGTTCTCGTGGAGCGTCACGGCGGCGACGGCCCCCCGCACCTCGAGCTCGCCGAAGCCCGTCGCGGGGACCCAGACGAGCCCGCGGACGGGCGTCACGTGGCGGATGGCGAAGGGAGCGGCCGAGGCATCCTCGAGGAGCGGGTCCGACGTGGACCGGATCCGCACCCGGCACGCCTCGCTGGCGGCGCGCGGCACGGGCCACGGGAAGACGCCCGTGTCCGGCGCGTCCTCGGCCACCGCGATGGGGTACTCGGCGGGCTCGTCCGCCGCGTCGAGGCTCAAGTCGATCCGCACCCTGCCCCCGGGGTTCCCGAGGGAGCGCCAGCGGATCGTGCGGGTCGTCCCTGTCTCGAGCGCCTCGCCACCGTCGGGGAAGAGGCAGGCGATGCGGGGGGGCGAGACGGCGAAGGGCCTGTCGCTCACCGTCGAGAGCCGCACGTCGTTCCCGGAGATCCGCAGCATGCACGTCGCGCTCTCGATGGACGGCACCGTCCACGAGACGGAGGAGGCCGCGGGGACCTCCGCCGCGATGGGCTCGTCCTGGAAGATCCGCGTGGACCCGGTCACGTTGTACTCCACGCGGAGCGTCTCGCCGGCGTAGCCATGGACCCTCCAGCGCACCTCGTACGGGGCGCCCGCGAGGATGTGCTCGCCCCCCGCGGGCGCCAGGATCTCGATCCGGCTCGGCAGGACCTCCATCCGCAGCGTCCGCTCGGCCCGCGACCCCAGGAAGTCCCGCACCACGATCCGCACGCTCAGGTCCGAGCCGGTCTTGAGGGGCCGCCCCGTCACGGCGGACGCGGCGCTCCCCGGGTCCGGCGAGGTGAGGATGAGGCCCGCGGGCAGCCCCTCGGCCTCGAAGAGGTACGGCGGCGCTCCCCCGGCGGCCCTTACCTCCGAGGAGTACTCGGCCAGGTAGTACCCGCCCGCGAGGGCCTCCGTGACGATCGAGAGGGGCTCCGCGGTGATGTGGAAGGGTCCCTCGGAGCGGGCGGGCAGCTCCGGCGCGTCCGCCCAGCGCACCTCGAGCCGCACGGTGAGGAACTTCCCCGCCTCCGGCGCGGGCGCCGTCCACCCGAGGCGGCCGCCGTCCCCCGAGCCCGCCGCCTCGCCGGCGAGGTGGCGGAACTCGCCCGAGCCGTCGAGGTCCGCGAGGACCCGCACCGTGCCGGAGCGGCCGCCGCGGGCCGCCCACTCGACGGGGACCGCCTCGCCCGCGACGAAGACGGCGCCCGGCCTCGGCGAGAGGAGCCGGAGCCCGGGGCCCGCGGGACGCGGGCGCGCCGCGTTCGCGAGCAGCCTCGCCGAGGCGGGCTCGAGGGCCTGGAACGTGAAGCCCAGGAGCGTCCAGCGCCCGGGCCCGTCGTCCCTCGAGGCCACGACGGGGAAGCCTCTCGCCCGCACCAAAGTCTCGAAGCCCGGCCCCGTCTCGAAGTACGGCATCGTCGCCTCGGGCCCGGCGAACTCCAGGGGCACGCCGCTCACGCCGGGGTGGAGGACGGAGGCGACGTCGCAGGGGAGGCCGGCCTGCGACGCGATGACCGTGAGCGGCTTCTCGAGGAGGCCCAGGCCCACGAGGAGACGCGAGGTCGCCGTGGTCGGTCCGCACAGGAGGACCGCGCCGCCTGCCTGGACGAAACCCTCGAGGAGCGGCCTCGCCTCGCGCCCGAGCCTCTCGGGGTCGACGCCGTCGCACGTCGTGGTGAGGAGGACGGCGAGCGCGTCGCGGTTCGCGAGGAGCCCCGCGAGGACGTCGGCCCTCCGGACCTGCGCCGCCTCCGCCTCCAGGTCCGGCTCGCGCTCCCGGAGGCCGCCGAGGACCACCTCCGCGGCGGCCTCGGCCCCGGGGCAAGGGCTCCAGAGGAGCGCGCTCAGCTTGCAGCCGGAGCCGATCCTGAAGGGCAGGTCCGAGGCGTCCCTCACCTCGGGCGCGACGTTGAAGCTCACGCGGACCCGGGCCTCCTCGGCCGGCTCCTGGGGCACCGTCCAGGCGTGATCCCCCGTGTCCGGGGCCGCCTCGGCGACGAGGACGGGGAACTCGTCGAGGGAACCGTCCGGAGCGTACTCGATGCGGACCGTGCCGCCGGGGTTCCCGGCCGAGGTCCAGCGGATCGCCTTCCGCTTCCCGGGCTCCCAGCACTCCCCGCCGTTGGGGACGTCGAGCCGGATCGTCGGGCCCACGATCGAGATCTCTCGGCGGCTGACCGCGAAGACCGAGGGGTGCTCGTTCGAGGCGACGCGCAGGCGGCAGCGCGGCGCGGTGACCGGCGGCAGCTCCCACAGGAAGGGCTCGCGCGCAGGGGCCGCCTCGGCGATGGTGAAGGGGAACTCCGTCGTAGACCCATCGGTGTTGAAACCGATGTTCACCGTCGGCCCTATGTCTCCGCTCACCGTCCACTGGATCTCCTGGGTGCTCCCGAAGAGCCAGAGCTCCCCGCCCCTCGGCCTCACGAGCGTGATCTGGCGCACGACGATGGGCAGGGGGATGGACGCGCGGGCGGTGAGCCCGAGGGAGTCCGTCACCGCCACCGAGACCTGGCATGCGGCGCAGGCCGCCTGCGGCGTGCCCACGATCTCGGCCCCGGCGCCCCCGGCGTCCTGGATCACGAGGCCCGCGGGCAGGCCCTCCGCGTCGAAGTGGTAGGGCGGCACGCCGCCCCTCGCCGAGAGCTGGGCGCGGTAGGGCGCGCCGACGGTCCCCTCGGGGAGGCTCGCCGTGACGACGGCGAGGGGCCGGATCACGAAGAGGGGCTCCGCGAGCACCGCCGAGTGCCTCGGCGCCGCGAGCGACTCCACGCGGATGCGGATCGCCAGGTAGGAAGCCCCTTCCGGGACCGGAGGCGCCGCCCAGGAGAGCCGCCCCCTCGCGCCCTCGCCAGCCGATGCACTGATCTCCAGGGGGAACTCGATGCTCGAGCCCGTGAGGTTGTAGGAGATCCGGACGGGCCCCTGCGCGTCCCCGGCCGCGACCCAGCGCAGGAGGACCTCCGCCCCCTCGAGGTAGACCGAGCGCGGGACGGGCGCGGTGAGGCGCACACCGGGCTCGGCGAGGGGCACGCGGGCCGCGTTGACGAGGATGCGCGCCGCCGCGTCGTTCGAGTTGAAGTAGTCGAAGCCCACGAGCGCGAGCCGCCCGAAGCCCACGTCGCGCGCCGCCACCACCGTGCCCTCGCGCTCTCCCTCGGAGGACACGGTGACCACGTGGACCGCGTCCGGATCGCGGACCGCGTACCACCCCGTGTTCCTGGGGCCCGAGAAGTTGGGCCGCACCCCGCTCGCGATCGGGTGGAGAGGCTCCGCCGTCTCGCAGAGCCGCGACCCTTCCCCCAGGAGCTGGAAGTCGAGGAGCCCCATCGCCCGGAGGAGGTCCTCCGACTCGGGCACCTGCTCGCAGACGACCAGCGCGCCCCCGGCCTCGATGTGCTCCGTGAAGACCTCGGCGAGGCTCCTCCCCAGGGCGGCGAAGTCGACGCCGGGCCCCTGCTTTTGCTTCAAGACCACGAGGGCCTCCTTGCCCTCGAGATCCGCGCGCAGCGCGCCCGGGGCCGTGGCCGTCGAGAGGACGAGCTCGGCGCCAGGCTCGAGGCGCGCGAAGGCCTCCTGGACGCCGAGGACCTGCTGCTCGGCGGGATCGATGTAGGGCACCCAGGCGAGGACGCGCAGCTCGCAGCGGGGCGCGATGGCGAAGGGGGTGTCGGATGCGTCCGAGAGGCCGGGGCCCACGGCCGATTGGATCCTCAGCCGCGCCGCCGCCGTGGTCACCGCCGGCACCGTCCAGGGCGCGCTCCCCGTGTTGGGGAAGCGACCGGACCCCAGGGGGAACGGGAAGACCGCGGCGCCCCCGTCGAGGTTGTAGTCGAGGAGGACCTCCTGCGCCTCGACGCCCTCGCTGGCCCACGTGACCGTCACGGTGGCGCCCGAGCGGAGGCACTCGCCGCCGTTGGGCGACCGGACGGTGAGGCTCGGCGCACGGATCGCGAAGACGCCGGGGCTCGCGGCGCTGGCGGAAGGGTCCGACGCGCTCTCGATGAGGAGCCGGCAGGTCTCGGAGGGGGTCGCCGGCACGGCCACCTCGAGGAGCCCCGTGTTGGGCGCGTCGCCGGCGAGCGTGAGGGGGAACCTCGCCGTCGAGCCGTCGGTGTTGTAGCGGACGCGGACCCGAGGCCCCGTGTCGCCCAGGCTCGACCACCGCACCGAGGCCCTGGTGCCCGAGATCCAGCGCTCCCCGCCCCGCGGCGAAGCGAGGAGGAGCGTGGGTCCGGCGATGGAGAAAACGCCGCTCGTGGCAAAGATCTCGGGCCGCTCCAGGCTCCGCACGCGCACGCGGGCGGCCGGGGCCGGCACGGCCGGGAGCGTCCACTCGAAGGAGCGGCTCGAGAGGGGCACGCCGGCGGCCACGGCGAGGGGGAAGACCGAGGCGGAGCCGTCGAGGTTGTAGTCGATGCGCACCCGGGCTCCCGCGTTCCCGTACCATTGCCACCGGACCGCCTGCTGGCTCCCCTTGAGCCAGAGGTCGCCCTCGCGGGGGCTCTCGACCGCGAGCCCGTCGGGGCGGACCGTGAAGAAGCAGCGGAGCTCATCGCGCTGCCCCAGGAAGTCCTCGGCCACGAAGGCGACCTCCGTCTGGGCCACCTCCGAGGGCGTCCCTGCGATGCGCCCCGTCGGGGCATCGACCTGGAGCCCGTCGGGCAGCCTCGCCGGATAGAGAAAGACCGACGGTGCCTGGGACAGGCTCTCGCGGCCGCTCAGCTCCGAGATCAGGAACCGCTGGCCGTCGCCGGCGGAGACGCCGATCGTGGGCGAGAGGCCCCCGTTGCCGTCGCCGTAGCCGAACCGGATCGTCCCGTCGGCGAAGAGCTCGCACTCGAAGTCCACGCCGCCGTCGGTGTGGTAGCCCCGGCCGAACCAGCGGAACGTGACCGAGTCGAGCTGCTCGTCGATGTAGATGTCTCCCTCGCTCGTCACGAGGTCGGCCCAGAGGGGCGCGATCCGCGCAGCCCCCATGAGGGCGTAGGCGCTGTTCGAGAAGTCGAGGCCGTCCCCCCCCCCCGAGCTCGAGGTAGCCGTTCGAGCTCACGATCACCGAGGCGTGGAGGGCCCCGTAGAAGGGGAGCTCGAAGGGCAGGCTGTACCGCCAGGCCCCCTCGTCCGACGACCAGCCCTGGGGCTGTCCCAGGCCCAGGAAGAGCGGGTCGCCGAGCTCCTCGGCGTAGCCGCTCTCGGAGCGGAGAGAGTACGGCGGCACGCCCCCCTCGACGGCGAGCGCCGCCTCGTAGGGCACGCCGATGGAGGCGTCGGGCGGGCAGGGCCCGACGAGCCTCAGGGGCGCCGTGATCCGGGCCGAGGCCGAGGCGACGGCGGGCCGCCCGTCCCCACGGTCGGCGTCGGAGTAGGTCACCGTGACCTCGTCGGGCGGCCGCACGCGGATGGACCCGCTCGCGGGCTCGCTCTCCTCGACGAAGTAGAGCCCGCCGCGGAAGACCCCCGACGCGAGGCCCGTCTCGGTCAAGACGACCTGCACCTCGGCGCCGCTCGCCGCGGCACGCGCCGTGACCTCGGCCAGGTCCGGCTCGTCCGGCGCGCGGTCGAGGTCCGAGTCGATCAAGGTGATGCCCGCGCCCTCCCCCGGGTTGTAGAAGGGCCGGTCGATGGCCACCGTGCCGCGGCGGCTCGCGAACCTCATCGTCAAGGCCGGGTCGCCCAGCGTCGTGATCCCGTAGGCCAGGGCCCGGGCGCGGGGGTTCGCGAGCACGTAGTCGATGCTCTCCTCCTTCGAGCGGTCGTTCGCCGCGCCCCACTGGAGGACGCCCCGGCGGAAGACCGCGTCCCAGAAGCGGCGGTTGAAGCGCTGCGAGGGGCCGTCGGCGGCTCCCGTCGAGGCCCAGCCCCGGCGCGCGTTCGCGATGAAGGCCGCGGCGCCCGACGGGCCCACGACGAGGTGCTCGACGACGCTGTCCGCGCCGTACCGCCCGCTCGCCGCCTGGTTGTCGAAGGCGCCGGCGTAGCAGCTCTGGCTGTAGCCGAGGAAGTACGCCTCCCCGCGGAGCGCATCGATCTCGCGGCTCGTGAGCTTCATGACGTTCGAGACGTCCGCGTGGCCCACGTGGTTCACGATGTGGACCCCCGCCTCGAGGCGGGCGATGAGCTCCCCGGGCGGCCAGTCCTGGCCGGGCCAGTCGCGGTCGTAGATCCTCTGGAGCTCGAAGAACTCGGCGTAAGGCGACCCGAGGAACCCGACGGTCGAGATGTAGGCCTCGGAGCCCGCCAGGATCTGGTCGTTCAGGTTGCCTCCCCAGTCGTACTCGCCGCCGAACCCGAGGTGCTCGCCCACGAAGAGGACGCGGCGGAGGGCAGTGCCGGCGGACCGCTCGTAGGCCAGGGTCTTCCGCACGAAGCTCCGCGCCTCCTCCGGCGAGTCCACGGGGGCGCGCCCCACGCAGACCTCGAAGAGGAGGTCCACGTCGCCGCCGCCGGGGCCGTCGTCCGCCTCGCCGTAGACGCCGTCCGCGTCGCCGTCGAAGGTCCCGTCGAGGCACCCGTAGTACAGGTCCGCGGGGATCGCGATCCCGCTCACGGCGTCGGTCGTGAGGAGGCGGACCGGCACGACGGGAGGCCCGCACTCGGGTCCGCAGGCCGGGTCGCCGTCCGCGTCGCCGGCCAGGAGCACGTAGCGCAGGCCGCGGTGGAGGTACAGGTCCTGGATGAGCTCGCGCACGCGGGTCGCGTCGTCCTGACCTCCGTCGGGGCGCGTCCCGGGGTAGCTCGCGCGGACCTCGTCCAGGGTGAAGACCGCGGCGGGGAGCCCCGCGGCGGACCTCGCCGCGGCGAGGGGCTCGAGCTCCGGCGCGAGCTCGGCGCTCGTCACCACGGCGTAGGCGACGTCGCCCGCGCCACCGCCTCCGCCCCCCCCACCGCTTCCCCTCCCCACTCCTCCGCCCGCCGCCGGCAGGGCCGCCGTGCGGGCCTCGAGGA
>JACQVW010000439.1 GCA_016209535.1 Planctomycetota bacterium
CGCCGATCCGGAGCTTCTCCGAGCCGGCCCGCAGGAACGTCACCCGGAGGACCTCGGCGAAGTCGGGGTAGAAGAGGCGTACCTCGTGCTTCTCCGGGGAGCCTGGGAACCGACTCGTGAAAAGGGCCCAGTGCTCGACGGCCTGGCTAGCGATCAGGAGCGCGCCTTCCGGGACCTCGAGCTCCCGCGGCGGCTGCTCCTTCTCGTTCTGGACGAACAGGACCTTCACCTTGCCGGAGGCGAAGGTGAGCTCCGTCCTCTGGTTCGCCCTGGCTCCCGTGAGTCCGCTGAACTCGAGGCTCTCCTCGAACCGTACCGGGGTCAGGTCTGGGCGCAGGAGGGTGGTGCCCTTCGCGCGCTGGGAGATCCCCTCCTTGTCGTACTTGCGGGACGACGTAACTATGTATCCTGGAATGGGTTTCCCGTTCTCGACGGCGGGCTCCAGGGTCATCTGGGTCTCGCCGACCCTGTGGCCTCCCTGCACCCAGACGAAGCGGTGGGGCGTGGAGGGCTTCCAGGGGAGCCCGGGCTCCTCTGCCCGCGCCGCAAGGAGGAAGGGGCCCAGGAAGGCGAGGCTCCCGATCACGGTCCGACAAAGTCCGACAAGAATGCGGGGGTTCAGGGACATCTCGAGCCTCTAAGATAGACCAGGTCCGCCGGTCGTGACAAGCATCTTTCTCGCAAGTCTTTACTCTGAAATGGATTACGTTGCTATTCCCCGAGTCTCTTTCCCCTGCCCCGTGGTTCCGGTAAAGGTTCCACCCCGGGCACCTTGCACGAGGCGGTAGACTAGAGGCTCGGGTTTGCCGGAGCGCGGCCCCACGGACCCTCGACACGGGAGGTGGAGGGTCCTCGAGCCGTGAATCGGCAACGCGAGTGGATCGTACTCGATGGGGCTCTTTGGGAGGAAAATGAAAGCAAGCTTCCTGAGGCCTTCAGGAACGGAGTCCCAATGATGGTGCGGAGACTAGAGAAAATCGAGAAAGAGATGGGCTACTGCGACATCAAGATCGAGAAGGAGCGCCGCCTCCGGCTCCAGGCGAGGTTCCTCTACGCAGAGGCCGAGGCTCTCGAGAGGTTCCTTAGGATGCACGAGAGCGCCGTGGTCGGCCTCCAGAACCTCCCCTATCCCAAGATGGCCCAGCAGATCGCGCTCGAGAAGGCCCGCACGGACAAGGTGGGGCCCTTCTTCGACCGCGCCAAGGAGGATTTCATCACGGCTGGGATCCTGGAGATGGTGCGGGAGGTGCGGGAGCTCCTCCTGAGGGAGCGCGAGTCGGTGGAGTCCAAACTCTCGAGCTTCACCGGGTTCATGACGAAGCGCACCGTCCTCGAGGAGGAGCGCAACCAGGCCATGCGGAACCTGGCTCCCGCCCACTCGTCGCGGTTTCGGAAGATCACCGAGGAGTTCCAGAAGATCGAGGAGCTCTGGAACTCGCTCACCGAGGACGCCCTCGACCTCGACGAGGCGATCTTCTTCCTGGCCAGGAACGTGGACTACGTAAAGAGCGCCCGCTCGTTCCTCATCACCGCCAAGGGCAGCTTCGACATCGAGAGCTGGGTGGACTCGGGCTACACGAGCGACCTCTTCCGCCACTCGAACATCGGCCGCGCGAGGGAGATGATGGACGGTGCCAACAGGAACCTGAAGCTCGCGCAGAAGGAGCTGAGCTGCGTGCAGAATCTGAAGGTGCGGCTCGACGACTTCGAGCCCGTCCTCGTGAAGTTCCTCGATGCCCTCTTCGACGACATCTTCCTCGACGGGCGTCTCGGACGGTCCATCAGCGCCATCGAGCAGGCCCTCGCGGTCAGCGAGAAGGGCCTCCTCACGGTGCGCCAGAAGCGCGAGACCCTGCACGCGAGGCTCGAGCGCACGGAGCGCACGCGGGCCAACCTCTTCCTGCGCCTCGGCGGCGAGAAGAGGGGCCGCGTCTCGGCCAGCTGATTATCGCAGCCGGCACTCGGGGAGCGGATCGTCCGTCGAGTCCAGGCCCGGGTCGGGATACGGCGGCGGCGGGTAGCTCCCCGACTTGAAGAGGAAGTTGAGCAGGTACACGGGATCCGAGACGTCGAGGGCCCCGTCGTCGCTCACGTCCGCGGCGTCGAAGCAGGCCGGGTCCGCGCCGCCGGAGAAGAGGTAGTTGAGGATCAGGACCGCGTCCGTGAGGTTGACGACGCCGCTCGAGTCCGTGTCGCCGCGCAGGAAGAACCGGGGCGGCGGGAAGCGGAGGCGCCGCAGGGTCACGGTGCCTCCCTCGCCGAGGACGGGGAGGACCGTGAACCCGTTCACGGTGAAGATGTTGTTGAGGGGCGGGCGGCCGACCTGGTTGCGGAGCTGGATCCTCGACACGGTCCCGGGCGCGGCGGCCGGCGAGACGTGGACGACGACGTTGGCTACCCTCTGGTCCGTCCCGGGCGGGATGGTGCGCCCGTCGTAGGGCTCCGCCACATCGAAGAGGATCCCCGCCGTGAAGTAGGGCTCGACCGGGTCGTCGGAGACCGTCACGGCGAAGAGCTCCGGGTGCAGCCCGGCGATGTTCGAGCTCTCGAACTTCACCTCCTGGATCTCGAGGATGGCAGGGTCGTAGGTGGCGGCGATCGTGAAGCCCTGGGCCGGCGCCTCGTGCGTCGCGAGGACGGGCACGTGCACGTAGCGCTGGCCCGGAAAGACGCTCACCGGGGCGACCCGCATCTCGTTGCGCGGGTCGAGGACGAGGACCGTCTTCCTGTGCGAGATGGGGCTCTCGCCCCCGGGACCCGAGACCCTGAGCTTCACGATGAACTCTCCGCTCCGCTTGTAGACGTGGCGCGGGCTCGCGTCCCGCGACGCCCCGCCGTCGCCGAAGTCCCAGGACCACCCCGTCACGTCGCCGAGGCTCCGGTCCGCGAACTGGACCGCGAGCGGCGCCTCGCCCCGCAGCCTGTCCGCCTCGAAGGCCGCCTGAGGAGGGCCCGCGTCGGTGGCGTAGTGCACCGCCTCGTCGCGGCGGAAGGCCACGAACACGTTCGCGAAGCTGTCGACGGCCACGACGGGGTCCGCCTCGGGCGCGGCGCTCTCGAGGACCGGAGTCGGGGCCGGCAGCGGGCCGGCCGCGGCGCCGAGGGTCGCGTGCAGGTCCCCGCCCACCTCGAAGACGACGGCGAGGGCGCCGTTCGGCGAGATCGCGAGGGCCGGGCTCCGCGCCCCGCCCCCGGCCACCCTCACGGCGTCCTTGAAGCTTCCGTCGGCGTCGTCGGCGAGGAGCACGTCGCCCTCCCGCTCGAAGCAGAGGAACAGGATCGCGCCTTCCAGGACGGCGACGCTCGGCGGCGACTCGGGCACGAAGGGCGTCTCCGTGAGGTTCACGGCGTGGGCGAAGGCCCCCGTGCCGGGGAGCGACTCGCGGGCCCGGAAGATCTCCCCGTCGCGGAGGAAGAAGACGTGGGCCCTTCCCGCGCCGTCGACGACGACCGCCGGCCTCTCGCCGCGGCCGAGGTCGGCGACGGGCCGGCCCCCGCGGCGGAAGAGGACCCTCGCCGGGCCTTCCGCCGGCCGCCGCTCCCACGCGATGAGGGGGACCTCCTGCCCCGTGACCTGGAGCGAAGGGTGACGGTCCTCCCCGTCGCCGCCGGGCGGCCCTTCGAGCGGGCTCCACCGCCCTCCGGACCGCGAGAAGAGGTGGATCCTCCGCGAGCCCGCCTCCGGCCCGGGCCCCGAGCACGCCAGGAACGTGCCCAGGCGGTGGAAGGCGAGGCGTGGCTCCGATCCCGGCCCGAGGACGGTGCGGTCCGAGATCCCCGAGCCCAGGACCTCGACGACCATCTGTCCATCTTCCTCGTGGGCGAGGAAGCGGTTCCCGAAGTAGTCGAGCCCGACGTGGAAGGTACCGCCGGTCTTCTCCGGCGCTGTCACGCGCCGCGGCTCGGAGAAGCCCGCGAAGGCCGGGCCCGCCCAAAGCGGTGCAAGGCTTTG
The DNA here is from genome assembly GCA_016209535.1 of Planctomycetota bacterium. GTDB lineage: Bacteria > Planctomycetota > UBA8108 > UBA8108 > SXIK01 > JACQVW01. Next base: position 3,953 of record JACQVW010000439.1, read on the forward strand.
GAGCAGGCAGAGGCAAAAGACCCAGCGGCAGGCGGACACGGCGGGCATCTCCTCGTTCACGGTCAGGGGCAGATCTGCGGGTGTGGGGGCGGACCCCGAGACTCCGATTATCCCCGGTGCGGGCGTGGCATCCATAGGTGTTGTGGCAGGAATGCGTCCGCTCGTGCCCGCGGCTCGCCGGCTCGCTGCGTTGGCGGAGGGCATTCCCGGCACACAGCCCTCTGCGTTGTCCACCCCTCTGCGCCTGCGACCGGGCACCTCCGGCCAAGAATCCGCTACAGAGTTACATCGTTCTGCCACAAGGACTTACGACGGATCGCCTCATTGCCGGTAGTCGTCGTAAGTACTTGTCCCAGGCCGGTGTAGCGCTGTAGCGGATCCGTTACGCAAAGCTCATGTCGGAGCCCAACGAGGCGGGCTACACGGGCACTGCACTCCCCCCGTGTCGGGCTCGGGCCGCGCCTACAGGCCGTAGACGTACCAGGACCGAAGTCGGCCTCCGCAGTCCTCAAGATCAGAAACCCCGTTGACAATCCTCGACCCTTGAGTACCCACTGCCACTCTGCCACTACTCGCGCGCCGCGAAGGTGAGGGCGCCGGAAGGAGCCGTTCATGTTCGACACGAAAGCTGAGCTTCTAGAGAAGATCCGCCTTGGCGAAGACTCCGCCTTCGAGATGAAGGCCGTGCACTTCCGCGGGACGAAGATCGTGGGGCCTGGGCGCGATGAGCTGGCCGACGAGATCGCGGCCTTTGCGAACACGCATGCCGGCGTTCTGCTCCTGGGGGTCGAAGACAAGACGCGGCGCATCGAAGGGATCCCGGCTGACCGGTTGGATGCCGTTGAAGGGTTGGTCCGCGAGATCCTCCATGATTCGATCGAGCCGCCTGCTCACGCCATCATCCTGCGCCTGGAGCTGCCGGACTCGGATGGAAACCTCCGTGCCGTCCTCAAGGTCGAGGTTCCGAACAGCGCATTCGTCCATAGGAGTCCTGGCGGGTACTACATGCGCTCGGGGAGCTCGAAGCGTCTGATGGCTCCCGATCTGCTTTCGAGGCTCTTCCAGGAACGAAGCCGTTCGCGGTGGATCCGATTCGAGGAATCCCCGGTTCCAGGGACTACCTTCGCCGATCTCAGCGAATCCCTCTGGAGGAGGTTCCTTGGGCGATCCTTGGAGCCGCCGGAACGTATTCTCGAGAAGCGTGGTATCCTGGTCCACGACGACGCGGGAGTAGTGCGAGCCTCGGTGGCCGGGCTCCTGATGGCTTCCCCCTCACCGGAGAAGTTTCTACCGGGGGCCTTGATCGAGGCAGTGCGCTACCGAGGGACGGCACGCGACGGCGACCGCCAGCTCGACGCGCAAACGATCCGAGGCCCCGCCGACGAGCAGATCCGGCAAGGAATGGCGTTTCTGCGGCGGAACCAGTCCGTCGCCGCCAGGAAGATACCTTACCGGATAGAGACGCCGCAGTTCAGCGAGCGTGTGGTCTTCGAGGCGCTCGTGAACGCAGTGGCGCACCGCGATTACTCCGTGCACGCATCGAAGATCCGGCTGTTCATGTTCGACGACCGCCTCGAGCTCTATTCGCCTGGCGGCCTCGTCAACAGCCTTACCGTAGAGTCGCTTCCCCTCCGCCAGGCCACGCGGAACGAGATCCTCACCCGGCTTCTCTCGGAGTGCCCTGTGCCGGACACCATCGGCCACGTACAGCGGACCTTCTATCTCGAGAAGCGCGGAGAGGGCGTCCCCATCATCCTCGAGGACAGCGAGGCACTCTCGGGGAGGCGGCCCGAGTACCTCCTAATCGACGCCGTGGAGCTGCGCCTCACGATCTTCTCGGCGAAGCCGCCATTCCCTGAGGAAGAGCCGCAAGGGAAGGGTACCTGAGCCGATCGACGTCCGCGACCGAGGGGACGCTCGCCATGGCTCGAGCCCCAGAAAAGATTCCCCTTGCCCTCGACCTTGCCGTCAGTTACAAGGAAGGCCGATCGGGTAAGTTCCTGCGGTTGCTTCAGCTTTCTTTGGCGAGGAGGACTCATGCGTGCCTTGTATCTTGCGTCTCCTGCGTCGAATGGGTCGGCCGCCGGCCGGCGTGCGTCGGAGGCATATCCTTCGCTCCCCCTGCTGCCCCCTGCTCCTCCTGCTCTTCTTCGCGGGGGCCTCGTGGGGCCTGGCCCGCGAGCTGCCGCCGGTGACGTCGGGGGGCAACGACTTCGGGATCCCCAACGGCGCCTCGCGCCTCGCCTACCGCCTCGCGAGCTCGGCGCCGCAGCCGGTCCTCGACTTCCGGGCGGCCCGGGGCCTCGAGTGGCAGGTCTTCTGGGACGCCGACCTCGGCACGCCGCGGACCTTCTTCCCCCTCCGGCCGGTGCCGCTCGCGCCGCGGGAGGCCGTCGCCTCGGAGGGCGACCGGAGCGCGCTCGTGCGCGCCGTCCGGCGATTCGTGGACGAGAACGCGGGCTTCATCGGCCTCGACGCCTCGCGCCTGGGGGAGCCCGCGGTCCTCCCGATCGGGAAGCACCTGAGCCTCGTTTTCCCGCAGACGACGCCCTCGGGCATCCCCGTCCGCGGCGCGAACCTCCGGGTCACGGTCCTCGAGGACGGGCGCCTCGCCTGGGCGAAGGCCTTCGTCGCCCGGGGGATCGAGGACCCCGAGGGCGAGCTCCTTGCGGAGGAGGAGGTCCGAGGGCTGACGGAGGCCTCGGGCGGGGCCGTGCTCGCCGCGCGGCTCGAGATCAGTTTCCCCGGGGGCGACCTCGAGAGCGCGGCGCCGGTCTGGAGCCTGTGGGTCCTGGACGGGGAGCAGGTCTCGCGCGTCTCGGGGAGGCCCTCGGAGCACATCGTCGACGCCCGCTCGGGCGAGGTGCTCGCCCGGCGGGTCGTGGTGAAGCGCTTCGAGGGCGCGGGCGCGGGGATCTCGGCGGTCGTCGAGGGGGTCGTGCGGGCCGCAGGGCCCGACCTCGGGGACATCTTCGCGAGCCCCTGGGAGCTCGAGGGTCGCACGGAGAGCGTCCTGAAGGCCGCCCTCGTCGAGGACGTGAAGGATCCGGAGGGTCTCAGGACCCCCCGGACCGTGGCGAAGACCGACGAGGACGGGAGCTTCGTCTACGAGACCGTTTCGGCCGACGGCCGCGCGACGGCGCAGGTCTCCCTCCAGACGGGCCACTTCGAGGACCCCCAGGACCCGCAGCACAGCCCCTTCGTCCCGGTCCTCCAGGTCCGGCCGCTCCCGTCGCTCTCGCCCCTCGAGCCCCTGCCCGGCGAGGGAGCGCTCAACCTGGGCCACATCCCGAGCTTGAGCCTCACCGAGGCGGCGAACCGGGAGTTTGCCTTGAAGCTCAACGACCGGACGGCCCCGGGCTCGAGGGCCTACGTCGAGCGCGCTCACTGGCTCCAGTCCTACGAGGCGGGGAGGCGGGTGATGGACTTTGCCGAAAGCGGCCTCCGTGCCCTCTTTGAGCTCTCCGACGACACCGTGAGGCACCAGTGGTACTTGCCCGTGCAGCTCCTTCACATCCGTCCCGTGAGCCCCGACTTCTTCGGGAACGGCTTCCCTCCCGGGCAAGTGCTCGATCCGGCGGCCCAAGCCCTGCTGGAGAAGGTGCTGTGCGTCCAGTCCTACAAGCCTCCGGCGCCGGGGGACCTGACAAGCGCCGCCGTCATCGAGACGGGCCTTTACTTCAGCACCGTGGAGGAAGGCCAGGGCTTCTGCGACGTCGAGAACCGGGTCGAGTTCGTGCCGACCCTCCTCCAGCACGAGGTGGGGCACCACGTGTTCTTCCACCTCACGCGGGCCCACAACGAGGGCGTGGCCGTCGAGGGGATCGAGGAGGCCGTGGCGGATGTGGTGGCGGCGTACGCGAACGAGGATCCGCGCATCGGCTACGCGTGGAATGCCGATAAACGGCTTGTGGTCACCGCCCTCGGCTTTTCCCTGACGGACTCGAAGTCCGGCAGCTTCCGCAAGTCGCTCCGGAGGCGGCTCGCGGAGGGCTTCTGGGAGCTTCGCGTGCATTTCACAAAGGAGCCCACACCTGAGGTCGCCGAGAAGCTTCTCTTGGGTTGGCTCATCCACAACGCCGTGGCCTTCCCGGGCGACCGCGCCTTCGACGGCATCGACGACTTCCTCGTCGACCTGCTCTTCGTGGACGAGTACTGGGTGAAGGGGGACGGTGCTGACGAGAACGTCGCCAACGGGACACCCCACGAGAAGGCCATCCGGGACATCTTCCGGGGCAAGCTCCCCCTCGATGCCTCCTTCGTCCGCGGCGACGCGAACCTCGACCAGAAGGTCGACATCACGGACGCAGTCGCCATCCTGAACTACCTCTTCCGCGGCCAAGGCGGCTACCACGACTGCAAGAACGCCCTCGATGCCGACGACAACTCCGAGATCAACGTGACGGACGCCATCTGGCTCTTGAGCTACCTCTTCCTCGGCGGGCCGCCCACGCCTCACCCCTCGCGGGTGTGCGGGGTGGACTTCGAGCTGCCCAGCGACCCGGGGAACCTCGGGTGCATCGAGTACACCTGCCCCGACTGAGTTTCTTGGTAGCCGCTCTCCCAGGCTGCGGGGCTTCAGTCCTCGGCGCAGGACCCCGGGTCGTTGCAGTCCAGGTGGCGCATGGGGTGGTCCCCGTCCACCTGGAGCCTGTAGAACTGCGCGCAGTCCGGGAAGGGCGGCGCCGGCGTGAAGTAGAAGTCCTCGAAGAGGTACTGGGCCAGCTTCCTTGCGTCCTCGTAGTCGATGCAGCCGTCGGCGTCCACGTCGTAGGCCGCGGGGCAGGCAGGGAGGGTCGCGGGCAGGGGATCGAAGAGCATGCACAGGTCCACCTCCGCCGTGCGCGCGATGAGGACCGCGTCGGCCAGGTTCACCCGGCCGTCGCCGTCGGCATCGCCGCGGATGAAGCGCGGAGCCTCGGGGTCGTAGCGCAGGAGGCGGATCGCGCCGGCATAGTAGCGCTCTGCGCCCCGGTCGATCTTGTCCGCATACTCGTTGGCCGTGAGGTACTCGGCCCGCCCGTCCCCGTCCACGTCGTCGAGGGGGGAGAGCGTGCGGAAGAAACCGCTCCCACCCTCGTAGTAGCCCTCGTGGATCGCGAGGGTGCTCCCGCCGGCGCCCGAGATCACGTAGAGGCGGCTCCGCCGCCAAGTGTCCCCGCTCCGGCGGTAGGCGCCCGCGAGGAGGTCCGCGATCCCGTCGCCGTCCACGTCCCCCCCGGGCGCCAGGAAACGCCCAAGCTCGTCGCCGTGGAAGGAGAACCTACTGCTGAGGTCGGGATCCCTGCCGGTCTGGCTGAAGAGGAGCTGGAAGCCCGGCAGGCGGAAGACGCCCACCCAGCCGCGGAATCGTCCGGTGTCCCCGTAGAAGATCTCCGCGGGGCCCACCTCGGGCGGCGAGGGCTCCCGGTAGTAGGGCGCCGCCACGGCCACCTCGGGGAACCCGTCGCCGTCCCGGTCCCCGAGGGAGGCCATCGTGAGCCCGAAGCCGAAGAGCCTCGGGAGCGGCGGCTCGTAGGTCCGGAGGAGCCGCCCCGTCCGGCCGCTCAGGACCCGGAGCACTGCCTGCCATTCGATGTTTCCGATGAGCTTGCGGACCCCGACGCGCTCGAAGCACAGGACGTCCGGCACCCCGTCTTGGTCCTCGTCCCCGCCGAGGACCATCTCGGCCCCGAGCCAGCCCCCGAAGCTCGTGCCCCACCGCCTCCAGATGCCCTCGCCCGTCCGGCCCGAGCGGCACTCGATGCCGCCCGCGTCCTCGAGCGACGGGATCGGCTCCCACTCGCCGTTCCCCAGGAGGTACTCCCCGATGCCGTCTCCGTCCATGTCCGGGAGGATCACGGCGCTCCGGTAGCCGCGCCCCTTCCAAAGCTCCGGGGCCGTGTACAAGACGTTCCCCGTCGTGGGCGAGAGGACGCGGAGCCCCACGCTGGCCACCTCCGCCCCGAGCTCGAGCACCCCGTCGCCGTCCATGTCCGGGAGCGCCCAGAGCCCGTCCCCCAGGTAGTCGCGGTCTGTCTCCCCGGCCCAGCTCCGCAGCACCTTGCCGTCCTTGCCCGAGAAGAGGTCGACGCGGCCGGGGTGCCGCCCGAGGAGGGCGTCCTCGAGGCTCGCGGCGAAGTCCTTCACCCGGTCCCCGTCCACGTCGCCCACGACGGCGATGTGCTTGCCGAGGTAGTCGTTCTGCTCTCCTTCGATCAGGTAGACGACCGGGTCCCGCGCCTTGCCGTCGCCGGCCAGGCCGGGCCCGGACGGGGCGAGGGCAGCCAGGGCGGACCACGCCGCCAGCGCGCCCAGGGCGCGCGCGCGGGTGCCGGTGGTTCGGGTGGTCATCGCTTTCCCCTCCGCTCAACTCCCGCCAACGATAACCATTGGACAGTTTCCCTGGCAAGAGAAAAGACCTTGGGCCTCGGGGAGCGCACGGCGTCGAGTGTCGAGCGCGGCCTTCGCGACCTCGCATTCTGCCGGCGCTCGACGGGGTTGGCTTCGGATTCCTTGGCTTCGGATCGAGGTGAACCTCGGCGCGTTGGTGCCCCCTCTCATGCCGTGCTACACTGGGCTCGATGCTCCAGCCGCGCGTGCCTCTCGGGACCTCCGACTTCCTCCAGCTTCGGGGGGATGGCCTCCTCTACGTCGACAAGAGTCTGCTCGTGGCCGAGCTGCTCGCAGATCCGGCGCGCGTCCTCCTCTTGCCGCGACCGAGGCGGTTCGGGAAGACGCTCAACATGTCCACGGTCCGGTGCTTCTTCGAGCGACCACCACGAGCCCAGGGCCAGACCGAGGAAGTCCGCCGGGCTTTCTCGGGGCTCGCGATCGAGAAGGCCGGAGGCGAGGTCTGGCGGCACTTTCAGCGCCACCCTGTGATCTTCCTCAGCTTCAAGGACCTGAAGGGGCCCCGATGGTCCGTGAGCGAGTCGGTCTCGGCGTTGATCCGCCGGGAAGCGCGGCGCCTTGCTCCTGCCATGGAGCCTGTCCTCACGCAGGAGGACCGGAAGCACCTCGAGGCGATCATCAGTGGCAACAGTCCCCCGGTCCTCATCGAGCAAGCACTCATTCTCCTGAGCGATTGGCTCCACCAGGCCACCGGCGAGAAGGCTTTCATACTCATCGACGAGTACGACACGCCGATCCACGACGTCTATGGTGACCCGAAGCGATACGAGGAGGTCGTCGGCTTCTTCCGCAACTTCCTCTCGGCCGGCCTGAAGGACAACCCGCACCTCGAGAAGGGCCTCTTGACGGGAATCCTCCGCGTGGCCAAGGAGTCCATGTTCTCGGGGCTGAATAACCTCAGGGTGCATTCGCTGCTCCGCGAGCCGTTCGCGACCAGCTTCGGGTTCACGGAGGCGGAGGTCGAGAGCCTCTGCGATGCCTTCGGCCTCTCAGCCGGCCAGCGCGAGGACCTCCGCACCTGGTACAACGGCTATCGGTTCGGCGGTCACGTGATCTACAACCCGTGGTCGGTCCTGAGCTACTTCTACGACGCGAAGCGGCGCGCGCTCCCCTACTGGGTCAACACCGGGGGCGATGCCCTGATCCGGAAGCTCCTCATCGATGCCGGACTCGGCATCGAGAGCGACCTCGAGACTCTGATCGCCGGCAGGAGCATCGAGAAGCCCATCGACGAGCACATCGTGCTGAGGGACATCGACACCCAGCCCGATACGCTCTTCAGCTTCCTGGTGTTCTCCGGTTACCTTCGGGCGGACGAGTGCCTGCGGCAGGACGAAGCCGGAAGCGAGCACTGGCGGTTGACCGTCCCGAACCGCGAGGTGGCGACCGTGTATCGCCGCCTCTTTCTCGATTGGCTCAAGCGTGGCCTCGGCGGCGAATCGCGGGTCCAGGCCTTCTGCCGATCGCTCCTTGCGGGCGACGCGGCCGATGTGGAGGACCACCTCGGGACGCTCCTTGAGCGCACGCTCTCCTACCTCGACACGGCGGGCAAGGCGAGGGAGGTCGTCTATCAAGCCTTCGTTGCAGGCCTGCTCGTCGCGATCGACCGCACGCACCACGTGCGCACGAACCGCGAATCAGGCCTCGGACGTTGCGACGTCCTCGTCACGCCAAGGAAGGCCGGCGAACCGGGCGTCGCCCTCGAGCTCAAGGTGCTCAAGGCGGCCGACACCATGGAGAACGCCCTCCGGTCCGCGCTCGAGCAGCTCCGCGTGAAGAGGTACGCGGAGGAGCTCCGCGCCGCCGGCGCGGAGCCGGTCGTCGAATTGGCGACCGTGTTCGACAGGAAGTGCGTGCGGGTGGCGCGGGCGTAGGTAGGCAGGCAGCAGCGGGCGCGACCTGTTGCTGGCCTTCCCGGTGGACTCCTCGGGCCGCACGGACGATGATCGGTGGATCTATAGGTGCTTCCTGATGTGACCCTGCCGCCAAGGGGGCTGCCGAGCCGCCCGTTCGAGCTTCATGCCCCGTGAGGACACGCCCCATGAGAAACCGTACCTTGCTCGCCTGTGTGCCCGCCGTCGCCTTGAGCGCCCTCGTGGCCCTCCGCGTCCCTTCCGCGGCCGGCGAGGACCCGCCGAAGCCGGTTGTGCCTGCCGCGCCGCTCGAGCCCCGCGAGAAGAAGCTCGTGGAGATGCTCGAGAACGCCGTCCTCAAGGGCCGGTGGCGGCTCGTGGAGGACGGTAAGCTCGGCGCCGAGGCCGACGACAGCTACTCGATCCAGTCGATCGAGAAGGCCCGGGGCGCGGTCTGGATCGTGAAGGCCCGGATCCAGTACGGCGACAAGGACATCACCGTGCCGGTGCCCGTCGAGGTGCACTGGGCGGGGGACACGCCCGTCCTGGCCATCACGGACAAGGGGATCCCCGGGCTCGGGACCTACACGGCCCGCGTCCTCCTTCACGGCGGCCACTACACGGGCACCTGGTCGGGGCCCGGGCACGCGGGGTTCCTGAGCGGCGTGATCGAGAAGGCGGCGGCCGCGCCGGAGGCGAAGGAGAAGCAGGAGAAGCAGGAGAAGCAGGAGAAGCAGGAGAAGCAGGAGAAGCAGGAGAAGCAGGAGAAGCAGGAGAAGCAGGAGAAGCAGGA
>JACQVW010000476.1 GCA_016209535.1 Planctomycetota bacterium
GGGCCATGCCGATCCCGGCGTTCGAGAGGACGAGGGTCAGCTTCCCGACATTGCCTGTCACGGTCGCGTGGAACGTCCCGGTTCCGGTCAGCTCCACGTCCAGATCGACGGCCATCAGCCGGGAGCAGCTCCCCGTCCGGCAGTCGTAGAGCCCGGCCCAGTTGTGGCTCGGCTCGCCCGCGTTCTGCCACGTGTCGAAGACGACCGCGAGGCCCGGGATCGTCGTCGCCGTGTTGGCGTCCGCGGTGAAGTAGCCGATGGCCCCTCCGCCCGCGCCGCAGAGGCTCGGATCGCCGGCCCTCGAGACGACGAAGACCATGCCGTCGGCGCCGGGGCTTGAGGGCTCGTCGAAGCGGAGGTCGAAGTCGGCGATGAAGTCGCCGTCGGGGTACGGCGTCTTGAAGAAGGCCGCGCCCGCCTGGCTCCCGGCGGGCTCCGTGAGCTGCAGGGCGCCGTTCAACTGGGTCGCGCTGCAGTTCGCCGAGAGGACCGCCGAGCTCGCCGCCGGCGTGAAGTCCTCGTCGATCACCTTCGTGTAGCCGCCCGTGGAGACGATCACGGTGCACGTCTCGCCCTCGCGCTCCTGGTCGTTGAGGACCGAGGCCACGCGGAAGGTGTTGACCGTGGAGCCCAGGTCCAGGGGCACCGTCACGTTGTTGGCCGAGCCGGACAGGGTGCGGAGGAGGGCGCCGTTCCGGTACACCTTGATCGACTGGTACGTGCCGTGGCGCGTCCACGTGAGGACCGCGTTGTCGCCGGACCGCGAGCAGGCGAGGCCGTCGAGGTCGGGGGCCGAGCCCGTCAGGGTGTCGAGCCGCGCCGTGAGGTAGTTGTAGCGGTTCTGGGCCCAGGTCTTCAGCGCGCTCACGTGGAACGGGTGGGTGGCGCGGTTCCCGTACGGCGCGTTGCGGTTCCAGTCCATGTCCACCTCGTTCGTGGGGGTCTGGAGGTTCGCGGCGAGGGAGTCGATGATCGGGTTCAGGACGCTCGGGTGGTAGAGCTGCTCGAGGACCTCGCGGGTGCGGGCGTAGAAGGGGGCCCGGAACGCCGTCGTCCGGCCGAGGAAACCGTGGATGACCCCGTTCCAGGGCCCGTCGCACTTGGGCTTGAGCTGCGTCCCGAAGAGGAGCTGCGTGTCGCCGAACATGTCGGAGCGGATCGTGTCGTTGTAGACGCCGCCGCCCGCGCACTCGAAGTTGCGGCCGTGGGTGAGGTCCGCGTCCCAGAGGAAGTACGTCCAGGTCCCCGCCGGCGCATCCTCGTCGGCATAGACGAAGTAGTTCTTCGCCGGGTGGTCGCAGTTGTGGATGAGCTGCGTCAGGGCGAGGAAGTCCGTGAAGGACCCCACGTCCATGTTGGCGTTGATGTAGTCGACGAGGGCCTGGCCCGTGAGCGTGTTCATGCTGCTAATGAAGCTGGCCAGCGCGGTGTTGCCGGCCGTGACGTTGCCGCCGTCGGCCTCCATCTCGAAGCCGCTCGTGCCCCCCTGCGCCTGGGAGTACGACTTCCAGAGCCAGCCCTCGGCGTCGAGGCCCGTCCTGTCGAGCCAGTCGGCGCCGGCGTTCTCGAGGTGGACGTAGAGGCCTCGGTAAGCGCCGTTCAAGTAGAGCCTCATGTGCCACATCTCGAGCCCCGGAAGGTCCACGTCCATCCAGGCCTTGTAGGAGAGCCACTCGCGGAGGAACGTCTTGTCGCCGTAGGAGCTCTGGATGTTGATGTTGTCGACCTCGGGGTGGTCCGCGAAGGGGGTGCGGAACCGATGGTCCTTGTTGAAGTCGACCTTCCAGTGCTTCTTCGAGACGCCGAGGCTCGACTGGCCCCGGTGCCGCACGCGCACGTTGTCGAAGACCTGGCCGTTGAAGATGAAGGTCGCCCGGACGTAGGTGGTCGGGCTCGAGAGGTGGGGCGGGTTGCCCGAGAGGAGCCCGGGGTCGATCAGCAGGTGGTAGGCGGCCGGCTTGTCCGAGAGGAGCCCCGAGTTGCTCAGCATCTGGAACGAGGGGTTGATGCCCGCGGGCTGGATGTAGAAGCCCAGGCTCGGCGTGGGGTTCCCGGCGAAGGGGAAGCGGCCCTCCTGGCCCAGCCCGTCGGTGGCGGTGAACCAGTAGCGCACGATGGAGCCCGTCGAGAAGGCGCCGATGGCCACGCCGTAGAGCCCGTCGCCCGCCGCCCCGTCGCCGTGCCCGCCGTCGTCGAGCATGGCCGCCGTCTGCTCCCCCCCCCCGGAGTCCCAGTGGGCCGTGACGCTCGCGACGGCGACGTCGTCCTCGACCTGCGCGAGGAGGGTGACCGGGGAGGAAGCCGTGGGCGTCGCGGGCGCGTGCGCCGCGGGCCACACGAAGGGCGGGATGTCCGTCGCGAAGACGGAGCTCTGCCGGCCCGGGGTCGCGCCGGAGCCCCCCGCCTCGACGTACAGCTCGGCCTCGTCCTCCTGCGCCTGGGAGAGGCGAGCGACGAGGCTCTGGCCGGGCGAGGTGAAGAATACCTGGAGCTCGAGGCTGTACTGGTTTCCGACGGTGAGCCCGAGGCCCGTCTGCGCCACGCTCTGTCCCGAGCCCGAGCCGGCTCCGCTGGCCACGAGCTTGAGGCTCCGCGACCCCGTCTTCGCCTGGTCCGTGGACGCCACGGACCCGGAGTGGGTCCCCAAGGGGGTCCAGCTCGTGATGCCCGACTCGAAGCCTCCGTTCTGGACCCGGTTGTCGCCGGGGTTCCCCAGGGGGTAGAGCTTGACGTCGTCCACGTACGCCGTCCCCGCGGCGGTCAGGTAGAGGTAGAGGGTCGACGACGTGGCCAGGCCCGTGACCGAGACCTTGGCCCAGCCGCTCCCGACGGCGCTCGCCGACCAGTTGGCGGGGTTGTCGTTGTCGTAGGCCGGATTCCGCCGCTCCAGCGAGTGGCCGTACCCGTCGGCGAGGATGGGCCAGGGGTTCCGGTCGTCGTAGAGGAAGTCCTCGACCTCGACGCCTGAGGCGTTCACGAGCTTGATCCTCTCGCCCCCGTTGTCGAGGGTCGAGGCCGTGTCCCAGTTCCCCACGGTGTTCGTGATCCCGTAGAGCTGGCGGATCCTCGTCTCGTTGGCGCAGACGACGAGGTACTGCCGCGGCCCCAGGCTCACGTTGGGAAAGGTGAAGACGAGGCCCGAGGTGAACTGGAACCCGAGGAGGCTGTAGGTCGCGGTCGGGCTCTGGTTGAAGAGCTCGAGGAAGTCCTCCTCCCGGTCCCCGCTCGCGGGGTTGTACATGACCTCGGTGATCACGATGTCCGTGACCTCGTCGGCGAGGGCCGCGGGGCCCCGGAGTCCGGGGATGCCCGCGAGCGCGGCGATCGCGGAGAGGCCGGCGAAGAGGGTCTGGGCGCGGGCGAGGCGCGCGGCGCGGCCGCGGAAGGGGGTTTTCATGCGTTTGTGATCCGGGGGGAATCCTTGAACAGACCCGTCGAGCCCCGCCCTGCGGCAAGGCCGACCTCGATGGAAGCACATGCGGCGCAAGCCGCAAGGGGTTTCTGGCCATCGCGGAGGCGCCGGGAGTGGTGCCGCAGGTGGCCTCGCCGCTGGCCGGTGGTGTATGCTCAAGGGGACTCGATCTGCTCGAGGTGCCCGTGCTGACCACCATCCGCTTCCGCTGCTACTACTGCCACAGGGTCCACGAGGTGGGCTCGGCCGCCGCCGGGAAGCGGGGGCGCTGCGCCTGCGGGAAGCTCATGATGGTGCCTCCCGGCGCCCCGGAAGGCGCCGGCGCAGGGGATGGTTCGCTGCCCTTCGCCCGCCCGAGCGAGGGGCAGGGCGGCGGCCCC
>JACQVW010000449.1 GCA_016209535.1 Planctomycetota bacterium
GACGCCGCCGATGCCGACGACGACGGGCGCTTGACCCTCTCGGACGCCGTGGCCACCCTCGGGACGCTCTTCCTCGGCCAGCCGCCCTTGCCGCCGCCCGGTCCGGGCGGGTCCGGGCCCGACCCCACGCCCGACGAGCTGGGGGACTGCGGTCTCCCCGGCTGCCAGGCCCCCTTCCTCCCTCGCCGGTGCGCTGAATTGCCCGAGGAGCTCACCGTGGGGACGGACCCCTGCCAGCCATGACGAGCCCAGAGCCCGCTCCGCCCGATCCTCGCGAGGATCTCCCGGCCGCCTCCGACCAGGCCATCCTCGAGATCTTCCGCGACATGATGGAACTGAGCGCGGCCGACATCGATGATCTCGAGGCGGCGGCGCACGAGACCCGGGGGTGGAAGACCCTCGACCAGCTCGCCCTGGAGGGGGGGAAGATCACGGCCGACCAGCGCGACGTCTGCCTCCGGATCTACTTCGACCGGAGGGTCGAGGAGATCCGAGGGAAGCTCCTCGGAGCGCGAATCGGCAGCTACCACGTCCTCCAGGAGATCGCCTGCGGCGGCATGGGGATCGTCTTCAGGGCGCGCCAGGAGTCGCCCATGTTCACCCGGGATGTGGCGCTCAAGTTCATGCTGGCCGACGCCCGGGCCAGCCCCGAGGACCGAGAGCGCTTCATCGCCGAGGTGAAGGGCCTGGCCGCATTGAGCCACCCGTCGTGCGTCCACATCTTCGACTCGGGTATCGAGGCGGACCTCTACTACTTCTCGATGGAGCTCGTCGAGGGCTGGTCCCTGGTGGAGTCCTCCGAGGCCGAGAAGCTCTCCCTGGAGCGCAAGGCGGACGTGGTCCGCGACGTGGCCCGAGCCCTCGCCTACCTGCACGAGAACGGCGTGATCCACCGCGACGTCAAGCCTGGGAACATCATGGTCGACCGCAACGGCTCGACGAAGCTCCTCGACTTCGGCATCGCCCAGTTTTCGGCGGACCCCTGCCGCCGGGCCGTGGAGGCGGGGACTCCTTACTTCATGGCGCCCGAGGTCATCGACCCGCCCGGGGGATTCGGCCCCGTCGGGCCCGGGACGGATATCTACGCGCTGGGCGCCGTCCTCTTCCAGCTCGTGTACGGTAGGGCTGTCTTCGAGGTCGAGGGCGACGGCGGGCTGGCGCAGATCCTGGAGCGTACCGTGACGGAGCCGCCGCGCTTCCCTTCCGGCCGATGGCCGCGGGTGCCGTACGAACTCGAGAGGATCGCCGCGCGCTGCTTGCAGAAGCGCGTGGCGGACCGCTACGCCACGGCCTCAGAGCTGGCGGAGGACCTCGATGCCTTCCTCCGGCGGCTCAAGCAGCGGACCCCGGTGCGCGCCGCGGCTACCGCCCTGGGCTTCGCCGCCGCGCTCATCGCGGTGACCGCCATGGTGCGCGAGCCGACGCCCGCGCCGCCGGTTCCGCCCGCCGTGGACCTCAGTCCCTGGCGGCACCGGGTAGAGGAGGTCGAGGACGTGGACAGTGAGGCGGCGGGCGGCCTCCGGAAGGCCCTGGACGCGATCGAGGCTCAGGACGGCCCCGGGGCCGTCCCGGGCACGGACCTGGTCCGGATCGCCGAGGAGGTGAACGCCTTTTGGAGGGCCGTGGTCGCCCGGGCCCTGGAGGAGGCGACTCGGGCGAAGCAGGAATACCTCAAGGTCCCGGTGCCCGAGGACGAGAGGCTCCGCAAGCTCTACGAGGACGGTGTCGCCGATCTCAGCCGCGCCCTGACGCGGAAGCCCGACAAGGCGGCCCACGACTGGCTCGAGGCCGCCCAGGTGAAGTTCGAGGAGGCGCTGGTCGCCGCCGAGTCGCTGCGGCTCGCGAGTGAGCGGGAGGCGGAGCGGACCCGGACCCAGGCGGCGCGCGAAGGCGCTGTGCGGGCGCGGGCCGAGGTGGACGAGGGCAAACTGGTGCTTTCAGCAAGCGCCAGCGAGGCCTTCGAAGCCGGCTCGCGGGACATGGAGCGGGCCGGGGAGCTCCTCGAGGCGGGCGACTTCGACCGCGCCCGGGGGCCCTTCGAAGCGGCGGAGCGTGGCTTCGTCCGCGCCCGGCACCTCGGGGACGTGGGGTTCGAGGCGAGGCACGCCGAGCTCCAGGGCGCGGTCCGCCGCGCGGGCCAGGAGCTGGAATCCCAGTCGGCGCGGTTCCAGAAGAACCTGGTCCCGGCCGAGTGGCGGGAGCTGCAAGGTCTCCTCGAGCAGGCTGGCGATGCCCTCGGGCGCCGCCGGCTCCCCGAGGCGGAGAAGAGCCTTGCCGGCCTGACCGCCAAGCTCGAGGAGGCGCAAGCGGCCCTGGCCGCGCGGCGGAGGGCTGCGGAGGAGGAGGCGGCCAGGGTGCCGTCGCCGCCTCGGGGGGAGCCCTGGCCCGAGGCAGCGATGGATCTCCTGACCCGGGCGCGGGAGGCTCGCAAGGAAGGGGCCGGGCGCCTCGAGGCGGAGGAGCACGAGGCGGCGCGCCGGGCCTTCCAGCAGGCGACGCGCGGCTTCGGAGCCGCCCTGGCGAGGAGGGCGGAGCTCACGGAGGGCATGGTCTGGGTGAGGGGCAGCGAAGAGGTCCCTGGCTTCTGGATGGACCGCTGCGAGGTCACCGTGGGCCAGTACCGCGAGCTCCTCCAGGAAGTCGAGCGCCGCGGCCACGGGCGCTGCTGCCCGGGGGGCGGCGCGCGGCGCCACGAGCCCTTCGACTGGGCGGCGCAGCGGCGCCCCGAGCTGCCCGTGGTCGGCGTCCGCCTCGAGGACGCACGGGTCTACGCCCGCTGGCGCGGGAAGGACCTCCCGTCCGTCGGCATGTGGAGGCTCGCAGCCAGGACGGGGAAGAGGGCTGGGGACCTCCGGACGTACCCCTTCGGCGATATGTTCGATCCGCGCCGCGTCTGTTTCGACCGCGGCGACGGGCGAGCCTCGCTCATGCCCGCAGACAGCTTGCCGGAGGGGAAAAGCGCCTGCGGCTGCCTCCACCTCGCGGGCAACGCCGCGGAGTGGGCCCTCCTCCCGTCGGGCGAGGGGGCGCTCCTGGGGGGAAGCTACCTCACCGCCGAGAAGCTCCACCTGACCGGGCTGTCCGCCTACAGCCCGCGCGTCCCTTTCGAGGAGAGCGAGGGGGCACGCAGGACCGCGGGCTTCCGGTGCGTCCTGCGGGCGGTCCAGGAGGCCGGGCCGTGAAGGCGCGAGGCCGGCTCCAGGCGGCGATGGTCGCCGTCCTCACGGCGGGCGGCTGCGCGAGCGCGGAGCGCGACGCCGGCTGGCCGGGCCCGTCCGCCCCGCTGCCTTACGTCGTGCGGGTGGTCTTGCCCCAGCTCGCGCAGCCCGGCGAGGAGGGGCGAGACCAGGTCCCCGTGAGCCTCGCGAGGCTCGAGCAGGCGATCCGGGCGGAGTTCGACGAGCGCCGCGCCTGCACCGAAGTGCGCATCGTTCATGCCGCCACGGCAGAAGAGGAGGGCGGCGCCGATGCCCGGGGCGCGTGGGCCCGGGACGTGGACGTCGAGATCGAGTTCAAGTCCCGCGGGGCGCCAGCGTACGCATTCGCCGGCCGCTCGGCCTGGTTCATCCCGAACACGGTCCTCTGGTTCCTGATCGGCTTCCCCAGCTTCTGGGTCCCGGACCGGATCTACCGCGTCCGCTGGCAAGGAGCCTTCCAGGTGCGGTACCCGCCGGCGCGCCGAGAGCTTCCCGAGGCGAAGGACTCGCTCGAGGAAGACTGTTCCCTGCACATCCTGGAGCGGGGATGGACTCCGCGAGCGCTCTACACGCCGCCCGGCCTCCACGAGGGCCCCGAGACGGCTGCCGCGCTCGCGCCGCTGGTCGAGCGGTGGCTCGTGCGTGAGCTCGGGCGTCTCCTCGCGCGCGTCGATGAGGCCCTGCCCCTCGACGTCGCGATCTCCATCCTCCACCCGGCGAACCTGGGCGTGGTGCCTCCCGGAGGCGTGGTCCTGCGATGCTCGATCGCCGCCAGCACGCCCCTGGAGCACGTGCGGCTGGAGTTGGACGGGCGGTCCGTCTGGGAAAGGGAACAGGTCAACATGGTGCGTGCGACCCGCGAGCCGAGGGGAGGGGATGGGGTCGGTTACGAGTACGCCATCGAGCTTCCGTTGGACCTCGGTGCGGGCGAGCACCGGCTGCGGGTGCTGGCCCTCAGGAGCGGAGAGGGCGCGGTCCAGGGCGCCGCGCCCCGCTGGAGCGCCTCCCGGACGATCCGCTTCCGGGTCGGCTCGGGGACGCTGGATCAAGGGAAGGGCGTCGCCAATGCCGCCCCCGGGAAGACGGCGGAGTAGACCGACCGATCGTCCGCGGCGCACAGGACCCGCACCACCCGCGAGTCGAGCCGCTCGAGGCGGGAGGCGAGGGAGGCGAGCCAGTCCCCTTTGGCCTTCGTCCGAGGGCAGAGGAGGACGAGGCCATCCCGGAGGCCCGTGGAGGCGAGCCAGAACTTCACCCGCTGGGCGGCGGTGGGCTCCTCCGTCGCGACGTAGAGGGCGCGGCCCTCCAGGCCGCCGCCCGCCTCGGCCCGGTCCACGAAGAGGGGCGTGGGCGGCGACGACCAGGCGCTCCAGCCCTCACCGCAAGCTCGCCTCCAGCCGTCCAGGTCCACCAGCAGGAAGGCCGTGTTGGACGCCACGCGGACGACATCGAGGAGCGCCAGGCGGGCGGCAGGCTCCTCCCCCCGCCAGGGGCTTGCGAGGAGCACGTGCGGCGGGCCGGCGATCGAGACCAGGAAGCGCTCGTCCGCCGACAGCCGGAGGATCTCCGGCGTGCTCTCGTACCCGCTTGCGGGGACCCGCACGCGGACGACGCCCCGGGTGTCCGTGATCGCTGCCAGGTCGAGGGCCGCCCCGCCTTCACCTTGACGCCGGAAGCGAAGGTCCACGCCAGGGACCGGCTCGCCCGTCGCGGCGTCGAGGGCGGCCGCCGCGAGCTCCGCGGGGTCCTCGGCATCCACGAGGAGGTCCTCGGTGGCCAGGGCGACGGGCCGAAGCGTGGCCTTCGGGGCCATGAGGCCCAGCCAGGCCAAGTAGAGGCCATAGAGGGCGATGAGCGCAGCCCCAGCGAGATGACCGAGCCTTGGCGGACCCATGAGGACATGATAACGGGGACAGACAGCGTTTTTGGGCTGGCAAACTGGTGTCTGTTCCCATTTTTCCCGGTTTTCCGGCGTTGGGTTTGGCGGCGGAAGCTCCTCTCCAGGTCGGAGGTGCCCCATGTCCCAACAGTTCTCCCGTCTCCCCGCGCTCCGGTTCCTCGCTCTGGTTCTGGTCCCGGTCCTCGCGTCGCCCGCCCGCGGCCAGCTCTTCGAGAGCCTCCAGGCCTTCGGCAGCCGGCTCGACGTCGGCGACCCCGAGGTGGCTTCCACCTGGGAATCGGGGATGGAGGGGCCCAAGGGGATCGCCGCGGGGGACTTTGACGGCGACGGCCGCCCCGACCTCGCCGCGAGCAACCTCGACGGTACCGTGACCGTCCTTTTCAACCAGGGCCGCGGCGACTTCTCGGACCCACTCCACCTGCGCACCGGCACGGCAACCCTTCGCGAGGTGATCGTCGCCGACCTGACGCGGGACGGCGCGCTGGACATAGCGGCGGCCGCCCTCGTCGAGGGGACGGTGGTGATCTTCCCGAGCCTGGGGGGCAGGCGCTTCGGGGAGCCCATTCAGGTCCCGACCTGGCCGTACGCCCGCAACCTCGCCGCCGGCGACTTCGACGGGGACGGGACGACGGACCTCGCCGTCGCCGGATCCACCGTCGGCCTGAGGCAGCTCCGCGGGCTGCCGGAAGGGGGCTTCGCGGCGGTGGCGGACTTCGAGCTCTTCAGGGCGGGCGACCACTCCAAGCCGCCGTTCTCCCTTGAGGCCGTCCGCCCGCTCGGCTCTTCTCGGGACGAGCTCCTCGCGACGCATGCCTGGAGCGGTGAGATCTGCCTCTTGGCCTCCGGGGCGGCGGGCGTCCTCGAGGTGAAGGCTTGCCTTGCTGCCGTCAGCGGCACGTACGACATCGACGTCGCCCCCATCGTCTCCCCCGCCGGCGGACGTCCCGACCTCGTCACCGTTCACAGAGACCTGGGCGTCATCCAGGTGCGGCGCGGGCGCGACGGCGCGCAGCGCTTCGAGGAAGCGGTGCACGCCGAGATCCAGATCCCCGGAGGGCCGCGCTCGGCGGAGGTCGTGGACATCGATGGCGACGGCTGGCTCGACATCGCCGTCGTCCTCCGAAACCTGGACCGCGTGGTCACCATCGCAAACGAGGCCGGCGTACTGAAGTTGGCGAGCGAGATGCCCGTTGGCAGGAGCCCGCGTGAGGTCGCCGCGGCCGACTTCGACGGCGACCGCCAGCTAGACCTGGCGGTGATCAACCGCCTCTCCGCCGACGTGAGCGTCCTCATCGGCTCTCCGGGACGCGTCGGGTTCTCGGCGCTCGACCAGGTCTACCTGGTGGACGGCGAGGTGCGAGGGCTGCGCGTGCACGACTTCGACGGCGACGGCCGCGACGACGTGATCCAGCTCCACGGTGCCTCCGGCGACGTCAGCGTGCGGCTCAGCCGGCCCGACGGGAGCCTGGCTCCGCCCAAATCGATGACGGTGGGGCTCGTGCCCGCGGACCTGGCCGTCGAGGACGTGAACAACGACGGCTGGCCCGACGCGGTCGCCGTCAGCTTGGGCCACCCGGGGATCGAGGAAGGCTCCGTCGCCGTCCGGCTGGGGCAAGGGGGCGGGACCCTCGGGCCGGAGCAGCGCTTCCCCCTGCCCGCGGACGTCAACGGCTCGCTCTTCGCCGTGGAGGTTGCGGACTTCAACGGCGACGGCCACGTCGACGTCGCGGCCGGATACATGGACTGCCGGATCAGCTTCTTCGCCGGCCGGGGCGACGGCACGTTCCGCCTGGCCGCCGACTTCGACCACGCGCCCTACTTCCTCTTCGGCTACGAGGTCCGATCCATGGCGGCGGGCGACTTCGAC
>JACQVW010000450.1 GCA_016209535.1 Planctomycetota bacterium
GATCGCGGGCGAGATCGACTCGATCCTGGCCACGGGCGGCAGTCGCAGCCCGCGTCCGGGCAGGAGCGACGGCGCCCGCACACCCCTCGCCGCCGACGGCGACTGCAACGAGCGGCAGATCACGGTCGAGGACCCGTCGATCTTCCAGGTCGGCGACGGCGTCGTCGTGCGCGACGCGCAGTTTGGGAGCGGCTTCACGGTGACGACGGCGACCATCACCTCGCGCGTCGACGAGCGCTCGTTCCGCATCTCCGCGCCGCTCTACCTCCACTACATGGTCGCGCAGAAGGCCACTCTTTCGGGTCCGCGGCCCTGCAGGCGGACCAGAACCCGCGGGCTTACCTCTACACGAACTACTTCCAGGAGATCCGAAGGTAGCTCCAGCGCCCGTCGCTCGACAGGAAGTTCAACGCGGAGCTGCTCCGCCTCCTCGCCGAGGACTACGACCGAGCGGTGGTGGACCCCGTGCTCGACCGGACGTACGACCTCCTGCGCTCGACGACCGGCGCCGCCTCCCCGGCGCGCATCAAGAGCTTCCTCAGCGCGCGGCGCACGTTCATCCTCTGCCAGATCAAGAACCCCGCGGCGTTCGCCATCGAGACGAACGGCGGCGAGCCCTTCACGACGGTCGAAGCCGCCGCCGCGCTCTCCGGCAAGGCTCCCTTCGAGGTGGTGGAGATCCTCGCCGGCGGCGCGCCCGCAGCGGTGCGCTGGATCACGCGCGAGACCTGGGAGCTGGACGTCCCGCTCGCGCCGGGGGAAAACGTGATCGAGCTCCACGCCCTGAACCGGGCGCTCGAGCCCGTGGGCTCGGCGAGCATTCGGATCACGAGGGACTCGCGGGACGGGGGCTTCATCCGCGGCGACGCGAACGGAGACTTCAAGGTCGACATCTCGGACGCCGTGAAGACTCTCCGTTACCTCTTCTCCGGCGATGAAATCGGCTGCGCCGACGCGGCCGACATCGACGACTCCGGCGTCGTCCAGATCACCGACCCCATCGTCCTCCTGGACCATCTTTTCAGGGGAGGCAGCGCGCCTCCGCCGCCGTTCCCCGACGCCGGCCCCGATCCGACGCCCGACGCCCTGGGCTGCCCGTGAGGGGGAGGAGGCGGGACGCGGCGGCCGAGTTCCCGCCGCGGGATGCTCGCCGTCTTCCTCCTCGGGCTCCTCCTCCTCTCGATCCCGTCGGCCAAGCGGGGGCTCTACCTGCTGCCCCTCTTTCCGGCGTTCGCCGTGGTGATGGGCTGGTGGCTCGGGCGGGCCGGCGAGGCGGGCGCCGGGAGGATGCTCCTGGATCGCGTGACGCTCCTCCTCGCCGCGTCGCCGGTCTCCCCCCCGGGCGGCTGGGGGCGGAGCGTGGTTCAGGCACGCGGTTTGTTTCAACGGGGGCAAGCGCCGCGGAAGCGAGCGAAAAATGGGCGCTGTCCCTAGTTTCTTAAAACGGGCGAAATCACCCTTGACCCCATGCGGCGAACTGGGCGAGACTTCCGTGTACCGTGCCTACGGAGGCGTGGGCCTGCTTGGAGTGCTCATGAACTCTGGATTCGTGTTCCTGATCTCCCCCCTCGTGCTGCAAGGGGATCCACCCCAGGGAGTCTCCGGGGAAACCTCCCCGGCGAGAATCTACATCAAGCTCGAAGCGGAGGATTTTCTCTTCGAGAACCTCGACATCTGGCAGCCGGGGGTAGGCTTGAAGCCCAAGTGGAATCGGGGGGGAGCCTCCTCCTGGGCTACGGTTGCCGCCCCGGCGGAAAAGGGGCCTGGAAAGATCACCCAGAAGCGCGTCATCCCCAGGGCCGGGGAGTACACGCTGTGGGCTCGCTACGAGGACTGGGCCGGTCACCAGGAGCTCTTCGAGGTCATCTTCGAGGACGGCAAGGCGGACCCCCCGGTGGTTTCCTTCGGAAAGGAGGATCTGGCGCCCGACGACGGCGAGTGGCACTGGTCCTACGTGTGGGCGAGCTCCAAGGTCCGCCTCCAGAAGGGCCCCCTGCGAGTCGCCCTCGCGGTGAGGGGTCCCGCCAGGGTCAGGCGAGGCATCGACGCCCTGATCCTCACCGACGATCCGGAATTCCGCCCTCGGAACCGGGGCTTCCCTCCGCATGCGTATTCGCTCTACCTTCTCGAGTGGGCGAAGACCGGCGAGCCGTTGAAACCCTTGCTGGATCAGGTCCCGGCGCACGATGCGTCTAAGGGAGCGCCTAAGGGGTGGGAACTCCCGAAGATCGCCGGCCGTGACTTCTGGTACACCGGGGCGAATTCCCTCGCCTCGCCCATGAGGAAACCCGTTCACATTTCGAACTTCGAGGGTGCCGATCGCCATCTCCAGGCCTACCTTGACCGACATGCGAAGGATCGGGTCCCTCCGATCTTCGGATTGCCGTGCACGGCAATCCAGCTCTCCATAGGTGGCGCGGGAGGTCTGGTGGGGAAGGGCAGCGGAATACGGGATTACATCCGGAAGGAGAAGATCCCGTTCGTGATCGTCGGGAACTACGGGAAAGCTGGCGGAAAAGACCTCTATCGTCGTCTGGAGGAGACCTTTGGCGAGCTGTGGCTCGGGATCATTTCTGGTGAAGGGACGTACGGCACGGGGTTCCATGTCGACCCCAAGGCGCCGCCAGGGGGGGATGCGCGGAAGGACCGCTGTTACCAGCATATCCTCGAAGCGGGCACTTCCGCCCTGAGGGCGCATATGAAAGGCGACTGGGGGAACGACTTGGCCAACCCGTGGGAGCGGTTCGTGCTCTGTGAGAGCGTCGGGACCATCCCGCGAGTTCACCTGATGGCCGAGGCGGGGTGCAGGCTCCTGGGCGCGGAGTCGGCGGCGGCGATGCCCTACGTCGCCCAGCAGATCGCTTTCGTTCGCGGGGCCGCCCGGCAGTACCGCCGCGCCTGGCTCTGGTACTACGGAGCCTCCTTCGGGGACGCCATCCGGTCCTTCGTGAAGGAACCGTACTTCCTGGAGATCCAGGGACGGAAGGTGGACAACCGGAACGAGACGGTGGGCCCCTCGCTCGCCCACATCCGCCGCGTCCTGTTGAGCACCTACCTCCAAGGGGTCACCGTCTTCCACCCCGAGCAGGGCTACAACCTCTTCGGCGCGGACGGGGAGCTGAACCCCATGGGCTGGCCCTATGATGAGGCCCTGAGGCTGGCTTCCCGGCATCCCGACCGGGGCGTGACGCTGGCGCCGGTGGCCCTCCTCCTGGACAAGGCACACGGATGGGAGAAGTACCAGTACCAGGGAATGCACATCTGGGAACGCGGGGAACTGGAACGGGGAGACCGGATGGTCGACGGGTTCTTCAACGTCGCCTACTTCCCCTTTCCGAAGAACGAGGGCGAACCGGTCACGGACCTGAACGTCCCGTTCCCCAACGGTTGTTTCGGGGACATCTTCGACGTCATCGTGACGAGCCCAACTCGGCGCGACGCGGTGGATGACTATCGCGTCGTGTTTTGCTTGGGAAAGACTCGCCTCGATGGGGATTGGACGCGGAGGCTGAAGAGGTTCGTCGCCGAGGGCGGGACCCTCGTCGTGAACTCCGAGCAACTGAGCCCTGACTTCGACGAAGCCTTCCTGGGAGCTCGACTGACGGGTCGGTGGCAGGAGGGCGAGGCGGTGACGTGCAAGCGGGATGCGACGGTTCTCCAGGGAACCCCCTTCCGCTACCGCGTGGTGGAACCGCAGGGGGCGGAGGTCGTGGCCGTGGTTGAAGACAAGAGCCCTGCTGCACTGGTCCGCAGGGTGGGGAAGGGACGCGTTGTCCTGACGACCCCTTCCTACCTGCTCGGGGAGGACGACCAGCCGGTGCCGTACCTTCCCCACCTGCTGCTGGAGCTCACCAGCGGCCTCCTGCCGGTTCGGGTGCGCGGCAACTGCGAGTACTTCGTGAACCGGCACCCCAAAGGTTACGTGATCTATCTCTCGAACAACGAGGGGCTCGACAAGCTGTCCCACAGCCCCGCCCGGCTCGACGCCCGGAAGTCATCCAGGGTGAGGATCGACATTGAAGAGACTCCCCGGGAGACGGTGGAATGGCTCGGGGAGGAGCCGCGCAGATGGTCTCTGGAGAACGAGTGGATGCCCGAGTGGACGCGGACACTTCGGATTGGGTGGACGAAGGAGGGCAAGCACAACTGGACGGAGCTGACCCTGAGCGCGGCGGAGGTTCGGGTGATCTTCATCCGGACGCGGGCCTGAGGGGTCACGGAGGGGGTTACCGACCTCCGCATGAAAATAGGGGGTGGGTGGACGCGGCCGGAGGTTTTCCATGATCAGCACCCGCAAGATACTCCTCGCCACTGCTGCGGCCGGTTGCCTCCTCGCTTGCCTGGCTATCCGCTGCTGGCGGTGGCGCGAGGAGGTATCTTCCCAGCTCGGCGCCCCGGCCCCGAACGGAGAAGAGGTAGGGCCTGCCAGGAACGCCCCGCAAGGACCACCCCAGGCGGACCGCGCTGCGCAGTCTCCTTTGCCCCGACGTCCGGGAACCCCGGATCCGGACCCCAGGCTTGCCCTCCTTTCCCAGCTAGCCCAGGCTGTGCAGGGCGGCCTCCGGGACGAGGTGCGAGCCCTGGCCAGTGAGCTGCGCGCGGCGCTCCGGCAGGACGCAGAGATCCTGCAGGCCGCGGGAGCAATTCTCCTCGATCCCACGGAGAGCGAGCGCCTGCGCGGCACCCTGGCTCTCATACTGGGGACCCTGCGCGGCGAAGAGGCGCAGGCCTTCCTCTTGAAGGCCCTGGAAGGCGCCGGCCGTGAAAGCGATCTCACCAAGTGGCTCCTCTACGCGCTCGGAGCATGGAAAGAGCGTGCTGATTTCGATGAGCGGTTCGCCTTTCCGCCCGACGGCCCCTGGGTCGTGGAGAGCCCGGCGGGGCTAAGGCTTCCGATCCGCGCTGTGCTTGACGATTCCGCCGTCGTCGAGGTGGTGGAGGGATATCTTCGCCACGCCAAGGACTCCGGAGTCCGCCTGGCCGCAGCGCAGGCCCTGAGACATTCCCTTGAGGTCGAGAGGGTCCGCGAGGAATTCCTGGAGACCCTGGGGCTGGAAATCGACAGCGCCGTCCACGCCGAATGCGCCGAGGCCCTCGGGGAGTGGACGGTCACGGCGGACGTGCCACAGGCGGTCGCCGTCCGCGAGAAGCTCCTCGAGGAGGCCGCCCTTCCCCAGGCGGACCTCCTTCGGTTGAAGATCGAGCCCGCCATGCGCTCGGCGCCGCTCACCGCCCGGGAAGCGGAGGCCGTAGCCCAGCTTCTTGGCGCCAGATCGGATGATCTCGGCTCCCGCTACTTCGCCATGGAGGTCGCGGGAGCGCAGGTTCCGCTCCTTCTGGAAGATCCCCACCGGAGGGCTTCCGGCGAGCGGCTTGTGGCCCTCCTCCTCCAGACGCTGGCGGGCGATGCTGAGCCGAAGCTCCGGGAAAAGGCGGCGGAGAAGCTGGGCAGGGTGCCGGGCCCCATGACGGTAGCGGGTCTTCTCTCGGCGGCGGAGAGAGACTCCGCCTGGAACGTCCGCCTGGCGGCGGCGCGAGCCCTGGGGCCGGCCGCCGACGAGCAGGAGACGATCCGCTCCGTCCTGGAACGGCTCGCTCAGTCAGACCCCGACCCCCGGGTGCGAAGGGCGGCTGCGGAGAGCCTCGGCAGCCGCAGCCGCGGGCGCTGACGCGCTCGCCTCTCCCTTACTTGCAGAACTGGTTGGCCGGGGTCAAGCCGTCCCAGGTCAGGCCGCTGGCTATGACGCTGGTGACCGTGGTGGTGTAGCAGCCCGAGGGGGCCTTGTTTGCTTTGAAGGTGACCTTGCCGTCCGTTCCCGTGGTCCCCGTCGCTGAACCGTAAAGAACTCCATCGAGATAGAGGTCGATCGAGACCGAAGCTCCGCTTACCGCGTTCCCTAGATTGTCTACCAGCGCTACCGTGATCAGCAGGTGGAGGTTGTTGCCCTTTCCCCCCTCCGTCGCGTAGGTGACCGAGTCCACATGCACGGTAGTGGGGGTGGAGCCTGTGGTGAACGATGCCGAACCCGACCCGGACACGCCGCGAGTGTCCGTGGCCGTGACGCTGACCGTGTGTTGCCCGTCGGCCACCCCCGTCAGGTCCAGGCTTCCCGTGTAGGTGCCCGGGGTTGCCGTCTCGCTGAAGGTCACGGAGACAGGCAGCCCGTCAAGGGTGGTGGAGAAGGCGGAATCGGTGAGGCCACTGATGGCGCCGGAGTTCTCGTCGGTGACCACGGCGGTGAGGACCGCCGTCGTCTCGCCGGCCGCCGTGTCGTAGCTGTTCTTGTCGGTGCTCAGGGCCACGTTCACCGCTGGCGGCGGCGGACCCACCGCCGCCACCGCGGCATCGGCCTGGACGAGGCCGAAGCCGTACTGCGGATCTCGGCCTGCAGAGCCCAGGTCGAGCGCGGTAGCGTTCATGGTGTCCCGGACCTCGTCGTTGACCTTTCCGTTGCCGTTCTTGTCCGTGACACCCGCCTGGATCACCAGGGCGGCCGTTCCAGCCACATGAGGGGAGGCCATGGAAGTGCCGCTGAATTCGACGTAATCCCCTCCCAGCTTGGTGGAGTTGATCGAAACTCCCGGGGCGGCCAGCTCCACCGCGTCTCCGGTGCTGGAGAAGCAGGGCCGCCGGTCATCCTTGTTGGTAGCGGCCACGGCGATGACCGAGGCGAAGCGCGCCGGGTAGCCGACGTTGTTCCCTTTGCCGCCGCAGTTCCCGGAGTTGCCCGCGGCGGCGGCATGCAGGACGCCCGCGTTGTAAGCATTGTCGAATGCCGCTTCCACCGTGTCCCCCGGGTGCGAGCCGCTTCCGTAGCTGTTGTTGGTCACCAGGACGCCGTCCAGCACGGCCCTGTCGACGGCCGCGATGACGTCGCTCCAGCTCCCGCTTCCGGAGGCGTTCAGGACCTTGTAGGCGTGGAGAAGGGCGGCCGGCGCCACGCCCACCACGCCCACCCCGTCGCGCGCGGCGGCCACCGTACCCGACACGTGCGTCCCGTGCCCTTCGTCGTCCAAGGGGTCTGCGTCGTCGTTCACGAAGTCGTAGCCGCCGGCAAAGTTCGCGGCGAGATCCGGGTGGTTATAGTCGATGCCCGAATCTATGACGCCCACCTTGACCCCTGTACCCACGTTACCATCCGCATGGACGGTACCAGCACCGATGCGTTTCACGCCCCAGGTGTTGTCCAGCTCGGCGTCGATGGCGAAGACCACGCCGTCCAGCTCGACCTGGCGCACGATCGCCTGGGCACGCAGGGCGTTGACCGCCCCCGCGGGGACGGCGGCGGCGATGGCAGGAACCAGCCGGTAGCGGTGACGGATCTGCCCTCCCCATCCGCGGACCAGCGCCAGGTCGGCTTCAGTGGGAGGGCCGTGGAAGGCGATGAGCACCTTGACGGTGCCTGACTGCTGCGCCGCCACCGGGCCCGCGAATGTCAAACCGAACAACATGAACGCGCCCGACCGCATGAAGCGACCGGGGTGCGGAGAACGTCGTGGCCTGCACATCTTCGCCTCCTCCCTCGTAACTCTCCTGGACGCCGGGTTCCCATCCCACTTCTACGTCGTGGAGTGGAGGAACCCTCTCACCGGCCGCCATCATCCCCAGGCCTCCGCGCAAAGCAAGCGGAAATTGAAGCCCGGTCGAGTCTTGTAGCCTACTTTCCGCACATCTCGCATCGCGTTTCCCCGAATTTCGCGCTCGCCTCGGGATCGGGTCAGTGGCCGTACGTGCTCGGTGGAATGCCCAGCAGCTCGAGTACTCTCTTCTGCAGGGGTGATAGCTCGGTGACAAGGATCTCGCTCGGGCGGTCGCTCCTGGTCAGCTCATGACGCTGAATGTTCTCGAAGACATCGACGATGCGCCGGGTCGTCGGCGCTCGGCAGGGGCGTCCTTCGGGATACAGCGGCAGCTCCGCGATCCCCTCCTTGTCCATGGCCCTGCGGAGCTCCCGCTCCACCAAGGCCTGAACCAGGAGCGCGAGGAAGTAGACGCAGAGGAGCGCCTCGATCCGCCTCCGGGTCTTCAGGTACACAGGGGCGACCTCGAAGTCCGTCTTCAGCTGCTCGAAGCGCTTCTCCAGGAGCGGCTGGCGCTTGTACGCATGAAGGACCTCGATCTCCTGAAGCTTGCGGTCATTGGTGACCAGGGGGAAGATGCCGTCCTGAAGAGCGTCTTCGGCGACCTTGACGGGATCGATCTTGTACTCCAGCTCGAAGCGCGTCCGCACGTCTCGGCGGTACCGCGTCTTCTTGCCCGGCCTGCCTCGCCGCAGTTGACGGAAGCGCTCGTCCTCGATCTTCTTGATCTCGACACGGATCCACTCGGTAGCTCCAAGTGCCGCAAGCCGCTTCTCGACGGCGTCGCGGACACGAGCCTCCTGGCGGTAGCGAGTCCGCGGGGACTGGAGCTTCTGGCGCAAGAGGGCCAGCGCACGGAGGGCCCGCTGCAGCCGGTCGTTGCGGGAGATCTCGTCAAGCTCCGCCTTGCGGCTGCTGTGGAACCAGATCAAGCGGTAGCCCTCGATCGTGGTTGCCGGTTGGCTCGCGATCGGGACGACGTCCTTGACGAGCCCGTTCTCGTCGGTCTTCTCCCAAAGCTTCGCCCAGGAGACGGCCTGCTGCGTGACGAGCTTCCGGAAGTCCCTGCATTCCCCTCGACTCTCTGGCAGCACGGTCACGAACCGGCCGCCTTCGCCGTGGATGTAGGCCATGTTCTCCTTGGTGGCGAGCTTCGAGTCGGCGACGTAGAGGAAGTCCGCGGTGCCCTTCAGCTTCCGCAGCAGGTCCCAGGTCTCCCGGTGCGTCTGGTCGTCGGTGAGGTTCCCGTTCCCGGTGAAGAAGTGCACGGGCACGGCACCGTCGGCGGACACCGTGAGGTTGTAGAGGAGCTGCTTCAGATCGGGGCGGTGGTCCTTGTTGTGGCCCCAGGTGATGGCGTGGACGACCTTGCCCTTCTCGACGCCCTGTTCGCCCGCGCCTTCGTAGCGCCCGGAGAAGGTGACCGTCGTGGAGTCGTTGTGCAGCTCGTCGAGGCTGACCTTGAGCTCCTTGATCACGTGGACGACGACGGCGAGCACGATGGACGCGAAGTCCGATTCGAAGAGCCGGTCGAGGCAGCGGCCGACACGGTCGTCGTTGAGGTGCGGGATGTCGGTGGGGTTGAGGGCGAGGAGGTCCGAGGCGATGCGGCTCGCCCATTCTCCGACCCCGTAGATCGGCTCTCGCGAGCAGATGTAGTTCCTGATCAAGAGCAGGATGCCGTGCACGGGAGAGATCTTGTAGCGGAGATCGCGTGGCAGGTAGTCGCGAAGGAAGTCCTCGATCCTTGCACGTTCAATGACTCGGTTGAGGATCGGCAACGCGCCGACGGTGTACGAGACGAGCGACTGGCCAGCGGCCTGGGCTCGACTCCCGGCGTAGGGTCTGGGCCTTCTGGGCCCTTGCGCTTCTCTTCTTTTCATGCTGCCCAGAGTGCCACAGAGGCCCAGCCGTGTCAACGCTACAGAAACAGTCAGTATAACTTATGAAAATCGAAAAAGTCATAAGTTCAAAAATTCACGACTTACGTCATCGAGGTTTGTCATAAGTCATCTTCAGATTCTAGCGATTCATGATATGCCCTTGCAAGAACGGCAGCGCTGTATATGATCATGGACTGTTTGTGCTGCCCGACTTGCGCGCTCTACGCCTACATCACGACCACAACCGGAAGCTCACCTCGGAAAAAGAGAGAAAGGCGATGCGAGATGTGCGGAAAGTAGGTTGTAGCGGGGCCGAAGGGCAATCGGGATAGGCATTCTCGACGAATTCTAACTAACACTACAGGGCTGGATTCTGCGAGGGTCCGATAATGTCATCCGTAAGCAACTCCAGTATTTGGAGATAGGAAGGTCGACGCATCGCAGCTCTGTTAAATGCGAAGGGGGTATGCCCTTGTCTCAACCTCATCGCCACTAGGTTAATCCCAAGTCCTTTCCTTGCATGAACTTGCTACTAATGGGCCTCAAGTGAATTACCGGATGCTGCCGATAAACCCACAGGACCGGCCGGGCTCCCCCTCGCCTGGCCAAGAATGGAGGATGTCCTGTGGCCAAAGTGAAGAAGGAAGAGAAGGCGGGAGATCGCCGTGTGAACTTGGCTACGGCGGTATCCCTCATGCACCGCCTGGTGACGGAGCCGCTTTGCGACGAAGTGTTCGACGGTGTGCGCACGACGGAACGGCGGCGGAAGTTTTCGCTGCACACGCTGTTCTACTTCTGGACCTCGGTCGTTCTGCGAGCACCGCCGGCCCTCACGTTGGCATTCGAAGAGGCCAAGGTGGGCGCCGACCCGCTCGTCCCAAACCTCACGGGCAGCCTCGGGGCGTTCTTCGACCGCTGCAAGACGCTGCACTACGGCTTCTTCCTGGGGCTGTACCATCGGTTCGTAGATCTCGTGACGGAGGAAATCCAGGGCGATTTCGCGGGTTGTGTTGCCCACCTGCGCGAGACCTTCAGCACGATCTCCATCATCGACGGTTCGCGTTGCGACAAGATCGCGCACCGACTGAAGATCCTGCGGAACGTCAGAGCCGTCGTCCTTCCTGGCTGCCTCACCGCGGTCTACGACCTCTTCCGTGGCTTTGCCACTCGCCTTTACTTTGGGCCAGACGCGGGGATGGCCGAGATCAAGCGCGCAGTCGAAGTGATCGAGACCCTCCCGGTCGGTGGGCTTCTTCTCGGCGACCGACTCTAC
>JACQVW010000440.1 GCA_016209535.1 Planctomycetota bacterium
AAGGTGGTGCCCGTGAAGCCGAAGGTCCCGTGGAAGGCCGTGATGGCCTGGGTGGCCGGGTTGTAGTATCCCCCCAGGCCGCGGCCCATCCACCTCCCGAGCTGGTCCTGGGACATGAACTCCTCCTGGCTCGAGTAGATGAAGACCGGAGCCCGGAAGTTCCGCTTGATCTCGCTCTGGAACATCTCCGAGAGCTTCGCGCGGATCATCTCCATGAGGAGGCCGTAGGCGTCGGCCACCTTCCGCGTGGAGTTGCAGTGGATCTCGAAGAACCGGGTCTGGATCTTGTGGCGCTCACTCCAGGGGACGCCCGCGTACTCCTTCTCCTTCCCGGCCAGGAACCGGTCCGCGGACTTGAGCCTCGTCTCTCGCTCCTTGTCGAGCTTCTTTCGCGCCGCCGGCGAGAGCTTCTGCCCCTCGAGGATCACGTAGCGGTCCGGGGGCGCGTCCACCTTCGCGACCGTCGTGGTGGAGGTCTTCCTCACGAGCTTGCCGTCCGCCAGCTCGAAACCCTCCTTGAGCTTGAGCTCGACCTCGTCCTCGTCGAGCCAGCGGCCGTCGAGGCTCGCGTGGCCCAAGGCGAGCCTCGCCTCGCGGTTCTCGGGGTCGATCTTGAGGATCTCGCGCAGCGCACGGCGGCGCTCGGGGTGGAGCTTCTGCTTCTCGCAGAAGAGGGCGAGGCCCTTCCAGTCCTCGAGGCTCTTCGAGCCCGCGAGGCTCTTGAGCTTCCGCTCGCAGAGCTGGAGGACGTTCTCCGGGGCCGAGCGCTCGATCGAGGCCACCTGGGCCCGCGAGTAGGTCTTCCGCTCCTTCCCATCCTTCCCTGCGGCCACGACGACCTTCTTCTCGGTCAGGTCGAGGACCTCGCCCTCGACCACCTTGCCGTCCTTGAGGGTGACCTTGTCCGAGGCGAGGGCCTCCGCGCCGCGGGCCCGAGCCAGCAAGCAGGCGAGGCCCACGGCCAGGAGAAGCGCCCCTCCGGCCAGGAGGCCGGCTTCCGGTGTTCGAGACGTGGGTCGAGACGCGGTTCGAGCCTTGGGTGGAGACGTTCGTCTTGGGTCCATTCCGCCCTCCGAGCTTCAGGGTTCCGATCCTGTGACCGCCGCGCATCGTACGAGGCTCGTGGCCGGGCCACAAGCCAAACCTGGCCGACCTGGCCCATGCTGGCCCGACCTGGCCCAAGCTGGCCCGACCTGGCCGCGCCGGCTCATTCCCTTGGCGGCGCCAGCGGATAGAATGCTGTATCCTCACGGAGGAACGCATTGTGCCCGCCCCCACGACCGCAACGAGAAGCCCCCGCAACGCGGCGCCCGCCCTCGAGAAGCTCCGCGCCTTCGAGGGCGCCGCGCCGGGGTGGCGGCCGCCGAGGATCGAGCTCGAGGAGTGGGAGGCGCTCGTCCTGCCCGAGCCGCTCGTCCCGGACGCGGATCTGCGGCGGCTCGCGGACCTCGAGCGGGCCGCGCTCCACCCGGACGGCGTCGTGACCTACGTCGTCGACCGGAACATCAACTACTCGAACGTCTGCACCTCGATCTGCAACTTCTGCGCGTTCTACCGGAGCCCGGGCGAGGAGGGCGGCTACGTCCTCGAGCACGAGGAGATCTTCCGCAAGGTGGAGGAGACGATCGCCCTGGGAGGGAGCGGCATCCTCATGCAAGGCGGGCTCCACCCGGACCTGCCCCTCTCGTGGTACACGACCCTCCTCGCGGAGCTCAAGCGGCGCTACCCGATCCACCTCCACTGCTTCTCGCCCACGGAGGTCTACGGGCTGTCCGAGGTGACGGGCCTGAGCTGGCGCGAGGTGCTCGTCGCGCTCGTGGAGGCCGGGCTCGACTCCATCCCGGGCGGCGGCGGGGAGATCCTCGTCGACCAAGTCCGGAGGAAGCGCCGCTCGAAGGTGAGCTCGGAGGAGTGGCTCGCGATCATGGAGACGGCGCACGAGCTCGGGCTCCCGACGACGGCCACCATGATGTTCGGCCACGGCGAGGAGCTCGCCCACCGGCTCCAGCACCTCGAGAAGCTGCGGCGGCTCCAGGACAGGACCGGCGGGTTCATCGCGTTCATCCCCTGGAGCTTCCAGCCCGACAACACCCCCCTCGGCAAGGTGGTCTCGACGCGCATGGAGGGCGGCGAGTACCTCCGCTGGCTCGCCATCTGCCGCCTGTACCTCGACAACGTCGCGAACGTCCAGGTCTCCTGGCTCACGCAAGGCCTCGACGTCGGGAGGGAAGGGCTCCGCTCGGGCGCGAACGACCTCGGGAGCACCATGATCGAGGAGAACGTGATCCGCCCGGCGGGCGCGCGGCACGAGGCGACGGAGGAGGTGCTGCGGCGGACGATCGTCGAGGCGGGATTCGTGCCCATGGTGCGCAACGCGGCCTACCGCAGGCTCGGGCCAGGGCCGGGTCCAGGGCCCGGGGCTGGGCCCGCGCCAGGGCCCGGACTTTGCCCCGGCTCGGCACGGGGTCCCGCCGTCGCCGCCGGGGGGGGGGCTCCGGGGCCGGCGTCCGCCGGGGCGCCCCCGGGAGAGCCGCGGTTCGAGTCATGAGCGCCGGGCTCCCCCTCGACGGGGCGCACCGGGCCGAGGGGGCGAGCTTCGTCGAGGACCTGGGGCACGAGTTGCCCGCGAGCTACGGCGACCCGGAGCGCGAGCAGCTCTTCGCCCGGGACGCGGCGTGCGTGTGCGACCGGAGCTACCGCGGCGTCCTGGACCTCTCCGGCAAGGACTTGGCCCGGGTCATGAACGGCATCTTCTCGAGCGCCGTCCTGAATCTCGCACCGGGCGAAGGGCAGCCGTCGGCGCTCCTGACGGCGAAGGGGAAGGTCGTCGCGGCCTTCCAGCTCCACATGCTCGCGCCTGCCGCGCTCCGCCTCGTGTTCCACGAGCCCCTGCGCCCCACGGTGGTGCAGGCGATCCAGCGGTACGCCTTCCTCAGCGACATCGCAGTGACCGACCGTTCTGGCGAGGTGGGGGTCCTCTCGGTCGAGGGCCCGGCGGCGGGGCGCTGCGTCGCCCTCGCGGCCGCGGAGGGAGGCGGCGAGATCCCGGGCCGGAGGCTCGCCTCGCGCGAGGCGGTGGTCGCGGGCGTCCCGGCGACCCTGGTCCGCGCCGGCGAGAGCCCCGAGGGCGGCTTCGAGCTCTGGGCACCGCGCGGCGCCCTCGAGCCCGTCTGGCGGGCGCTCGTCGGCGGCGCGCGCTCCCTCGGAGGGGGCCCCGCGGGGCACGAGGCCGCCGAGGCGCTGCGGGTCGAGGCGGGCCTCGCCCGCGCCGGGAGGGACTACGACGAGGAGAGCCTCCCCAACGACGCGGGCTTCGAGGGGGCGCTCACCTACGACAAGTGCTACGTGGGGCAGGAGGTCGTGGCGCGCGTCCGCACCTACGGCCAGGCGAACCGCCGCCTCCTGGGGGTGCGGCTCCCGGGGCTCGAGGTCCCGCCGGCGCCGGCCGTCCTCCGCGTGGGCGGCGAGGAGGCGGGCCGCGCCACGACCTTCGTCCGCTCGGCACGCCTCGGAACCGCGATCGGCCTCGCCATGGTCAAGCGGCGCTTCTGGGACGCGCCGTCGGGCCTCCTCGAGACGCCCCGGGGCGACGTCGAGGCCAGCCTCCAGGGGTTGCCCTTCGTACGTGTGGACGTACCCTGACGAGCTCGCTACGCTACTGGGCTCGTCCGATCCAGCTTCCTGCACCCAAGGACCCACTTCGATAGAGGAGCACCCTTGATCGTCCTCAAGTTCGGCGGCACCTCCGTCGGCGGCCCCGAGCCGATCCGCAGGCTCGGGGAGATCGTGCGCCGGTGCCTCCAGGAGCGTCCCGTCGTCGTCGTCTCGGCGATGGCGGGCGTCACGAACCGCCTCTTCCGCCTCGCGGACCTCGCCATCGCGGGCTCCGACGGGTCCCAGGACTTCGCCGCGCTCGCGGACCTACACGTGAAGACGCTGCGTGACCTCGCGCTCGACGAGACGCTCATCGACGTGCTCCTCGACGAGCTCCAGGGCCTCCTCCGCGGCATCGCCCTCATCCGGGAGTGC
This sequence comes from Planctomycetota bacterium, assembly GCA_016209535.1. Taxonomy (GTDB): domain Bacteria; phylum Planctomycetota; class UBA8108; order UBA8108; family SXIK01; genus JACQVW01. Next base: position 4,030 of record JACQVW010000440.1, read on the forward strand.
ACGCTCCGCACGAAGGACTACCTCGTGAGCTTCGGCGAGCGCTTCAGCGTGCGCATGGTCGCCGCCCACCTCCGCAATGTGGGGATCGTGGCCACGGCCCACGACTCCTTCGACGTGGGCCTCGTTACGGACTCCCACTTCGGCTCCGCGCGTCCCGTCGCCGACGTGGACGGCCGGATCCAGGCGGCCCTCGGCTCGAGCGATGGCGTCCCCGTCGTCACGGGCTACATCGGGAAGGACGCCGCCGGCAACATCACCAC
>JACQVW010000441.1 GCA_016209535.1 Planctomycetota bacterium
CAGACGCTCACGGCCATCGCGGGGCAGCTCGTGGGGCTCGTCGAGAACGCGAGGCTCATCGACGCCCTGGACCGAGGCGAGGCCGGCGGCAGGTACCTCGACGAGGTCCGTTCCTGGCGAACCCTGGGGCAGGTGGAGGTGCGGCCGCGACAGGAGAACCTCACGCTCACCGGGAGCCCCGCCTCGCCCGGGATCGCCATGGGAGAGGCCGTGTTCCGCGGGTCCCACGAGCTCGCCTTCGACACGAGGAGCATGCCCTACCAGGGAGAGGAGCAGGAGCTCCAGCGCGTCGCCGAGGCCTTCGCGCGCACCCAGACGGAGGTCTCGAAGATCCAGGAGGCCGCCGAGCGCGAGGCGGGCGAGGAGCACGCGCTGATCTTCTCCTCGCACGTCCTCCTCCTCAACGACCCGGTCCTCAGGGACAGGATCGCGCTCCTCGTGCGCCAGGGGACCACGGCGCCCCTGGCGATCTACGACGCTCTCGAGCACTTCGCCCAGAGGCTCCAGAACGTGCCGGACCCCTACATCCAGGACCGCGTCGAGGACCTGCGGGACCTCCGCAGCCGCCTCCTCGGGAACCTCCTCTCCGCGGCCCCGCACTCCTCCACCATGAGCGACAAGATCGTGGTCGCCCGCGGCATCCCGCCCAGCCTCGTGGTCGAGCTCAAGGCCGAGGGCGCCCGCGGGATCATCACGGAACGCGGCGGCCCCACGTCGCACGGCGCCCTCCTCGCCCGGTCCATGGGCATCCCGGCGGTCACCGGGATCCTGGACATCGTCCTCACGGTCCGATCCGGAGACCGGCTCATCATCGACGGCGGCACGGGGAAGGTGACCGTGTGCCCCACCGAGCCGGCGATCCAGGAGCACCAGGCCACCGCCGCCAAGCTCCGGTCGCGCAGGGTCGCGAACCGCCGCTTCCGGGACCTGCCGGGAAGGACGAAGGACGAGGTCAAGGTGTCGATCCAGGCCAACGTCGGGATCAGCGCCGACATGGAGGCGGCCCGCGAGCACGGGGCGGCGGGGATCGGGCTCTATCGCACGGAGTTCCCCTTCATCATCCGCGAGGGCTTCCCCACCCAGGACGAGCAGATCCGCATCTATCGGAAGGCCTTCGACTACTTCCCCGATGGGCCCGTGCACTTCCGGCTCCTGGACCTCGGCGGGGACAAGTTCCTCCCGAGGGGCGAGCTCGACCCCGACAGGAACCCGTTCAAAGGCTACCGCTCGATCCGGCTCCTCCTCGAGAACCCCACGGTGCTCAGGGACCAGGTGCAGGCCTTCACGCGGGCCTCGGCGGACAGGGACTTCGGGATACTCATCCCCATGGTGAGCTCCCTCGACGAGCTCCGGGCCGCCGTGCGGCACATACGGGAGGCCATCGACGACCTCGAGGACAACAACTTGAACCGCGCGCCGTCCATCGGGGCCATGATCGAGGTCCCGGGGGCCGTGGAGATCGCCGCCGAGCTCGGCCGCGAGGTGGACTTCTTCTCCATCGGCTCGAACGACCTGATCCAGTACACGCTCGCCGTGGACCGCGAGAACGCCCGAGCCTCGAACCGCGACGACCCGTACCACCCCGCCGTGCTGCGGCTCATCCGCCGCGCGATCCAGGCGGGCCACGCTCACGGGAAGGAGGTCGCGCTCTGCGGCGAGCTCGGCAGCCGCAGGCGCCTCGCCGCCGCCCTCGTTGCCATGGGGATCGACGCCCTGAGCCTCACGCCGAGCGCCATCCCCGAGGTGAAGCGGGCGCTCGCGTCGACCGAGACCCGCAAGGTCTCGAGCGAGCTGGACCGGCTGCTGGCCCTGGGCAGCGCCGGCGAGATCAAGGCCGCCCTCCGGCAGCTCGTGCCGCTGGACGCAGAGGAGTGAATGCCGCCCGAGTCCGGCCTCCTGCTCCTCGACCTCTCGCTCGCCGCGCCCGAGGAGAACCTCGCCCTCGACGAGGCGCTCCTCCTCCGGGCCGAGGCGGGGCTCGCGGAAGGGCGGCCCGCCGGGGCCTGCGAGGTCCTGCGGCTCTGGGAGAGCCCCGTGCACTTCGTCGCCCTGGGCGTCTCATCGCGCCTGGAGGCCGATGTCGATGAGGACGCGTGCGCCCTGGAGGGCGTGCCGGTCCTCCGGCGCTCCTCGGGGGGCGGCACCGTCCTCCAGGGGCCCGGGTGCCTCAACTTCGCCCTGGTCCTGTCGCTCGAGGCGCGGCCCGAGCTCGGGGACGTGAGTCGCAGCTACCGGGCGATCCTCGAGCGCGTGGCCGCGGCCCTCGGCGTCCCGGGCCTCGCGATGGAGGGCACATCGGACCTCGCCGCCGGCACGAGGAAAGTCTCGGGCAACGCCCAGAAGCGCACGCGGAGGGCCCTCCTCCACCACGGGACGGTCCTCCACGGCATCGACGCCGCCCGCGTCGCGAGGCTCCTCCGCGAGCCCGCGAAGCAGCCCGGCTACCGCGCGAGGAGGCCTCACGGGGACTTCATCGCAAGCCTGGACATGGCGCCGGCCGAGATCAAGGCGAGGATCGCGCGCGCCTGGGGCGCCGCTCCCCCGGCGGACCCGTTCCCGCTCCCGGACCTCGCGGAGCTGGTCCGCCGGAAGTACGCGGACCCCGGGTGGACGCGGAGGTTCTAGCTCTTCGCGATGGTCATCCGGTCGATGACCGCGCCGTCGTCGCGCGCGGCCTGGAGGGTGAGGGTGCTCCCCGCCACGTCGACCTGGACGAAGTGGTGCGAGCTCTCCGAGTAGGCCGTGAAGAAGCTCGTCCCCTTCCCGTAGAGGCCGCGCCCGCCCCCTCCAGTGACGATGTAGACCGTGCCTCCGGGGTCGACGTAGTCCGGGTCGCTCGCCGCGTCCACGGTCTGCCCCGCGGCCATGGGGAACGTGCGCTCGTAGTCGTGGTCGTGGCCGACGAAGACGATGTCGACCCCGCGCGCGTCGAAGAGCGGTCCGAGGCTCTCGCGCAGCCTCACGCTGCTCCCGTGCCGCGAGGAGCTGTAGGGCGGGTGGTGGAAGTAGACGAAGAGCCAGGTCGCCGAGGCCGCGGCCAGGTCCGCCTCGAGCCAGGCGCGCTGGACGCTCCCGGGCTCGAGGCTCCCGTTGGAGTCGAGCGCCACGAAGTGGGCGTCCCCGTGCTCGAAGGAGTAGAAGCGCTCCGTGCCGTCGGCATCGTTCGCCGGCAGGTAGAGGGCCTCGAGCAGGGGCTCGCCTCCCCGGGTGAGCACGTCGTGGTTGCCCAGGGCCGGGTAGAACGGGATGCGGTCCACGAGGCCCGCGTAGGGCTCGAAGTAGCGCGGGTCGATCTCCCCGGGGCAGCCCCGGTCGTAGACGACGTCGCCCGTGATCAAGACCAGGTCGGGGCTCGCCTCGAGCACCCTCGCGGCCACGTCGAGCTGGGCCTGGTTCCCGGCGCCCGAGTCGCCGAAGACGGCGAAGCGGAAGGGCGCAGCACCGGCAGGGGCGGTCGTGAGGACGTGGCCCTCGCTCGCCGCGGCGCCGTCGAGGAGCACCCGGTAGTGGTAGAGCGTCCCGGGCAGGAGGCCGCTCAGGGCCGCCACGTGCTCCGTCGCCGCCGCCGCGCCCGCCGCCGAGCTGCCCAGGCCCGGGTCGGTGCCGTACTCGACGGCTCCCGCGGCCGGCGTGCTCGAGAGCCAGGCGATGACGGCCGAGGTCGCCGTGACCTGGGCGACCTGCGGCCCGCGTACGACCCTCAGAGGCGCCGGGTCCGGCGCGGCGCGGCCAGGGCAGCCGCCGTCCGACTCCTTGCAGGAGGCGAGGAGGCCCGGAAGGGCGAGCAGGGCGAACCGAGCGAAGGGGACGAGGGCGCCCCGGCGCGACGCCTTCACGGCCCCTCCTGGAAGTAGGCCTTGAGGTTGTGCGTGTCCCGCCCCGCGGCCACCATGTCCAGGCGGCCGTCCGCGTCGAGGTCGGCGAGGACGAGGTCCTCGCAGGCCATGCCGCCGTCATCGAGGGTGCTCCGGAGCCAGCTCCTCCCCCCGGCGTCGAGGGGCGTGTAGAGGCGGATCCCCACCTTCCCCGCGGCGTCCTTCCTGCGCCAGCCCACGACTGCCTGGTCGCTCCCGGCGCCGCAGAGGTCCCCGCAGGCCACGGCGTGCCCCTCGGCGAGCGACGCGTCGATCTCGAGCCGCCGCCAGAGCGCCTTGGGGCCGCCCGCGGGCTCCGCGTAGACGACGGCCTTCGTGCCGTGGAAGGGCTCCACCGTCGCCGCGAAGCGCCGCCCTCCCGGCAGACGGCCCGCCCGCACCTCGCTCGAGCCCTGGAACCCCGTCTCGCCCGGCCCGTTCCCGCCGATCAGGGTCTTCTCGCCCCAGCCCTGAGCGTCGGGGTCGACGAGGTAGACGCCCTCCTTCGCGGCGAGGAGCACCTCCTCCTCGGGGTCCCCGTCGAGCTGGAGGAGGTCCAGGTTGTGCGTGACGTGGAGCGCGCCGTCGACGAGCCGCGTCTCCCAGGGTCCTCGCGGGTCCCCCGGCAGCGGGTAGGCCAGGAGCCGGATCCCCTCGCCCTCGCCGGCGGCGTTGCCCCGGCCGTGGAGCGGCGAGACGACGAGGCTCCAGCCGCCGGGCCCCCGGGCCCACTTCATGCGGTGCACCGTGGGCTCGTGGTGCAGCTTCACGGGCTCCCAGCGCCGCGTCCGGTCCCCCGGCGGCACGAGGTAGTGGACGCTCCCGCTCCCCACGGTGTCGCCGGGGTTCCAGCCCGCGCCCACGGCCACCTCGCACTTGCCGTCGCCGTCCAAGTCGCGCGCCGCGATGCAGACATGGTCGAGCTGCGTGAGCTTCTCGACCATGACGTGCTTCTCCCACGAGGGGTTGCGGTACCAGGCCACGACGTCCTTGTCGGCGAGGAGCACGTCGAGGCGCCCGTCGCCGTCGACGTCGGCCGCGGCGATCCCGTAGCCGATCCGCACCTTCGCGTCGAGGGTGACCTGGCGGAGCCTCGGCGGCCTCACGGAGCTCGCCCCGGCGGGTCCCCTTGCCGAGAGCGGCGCGCCGGCGGCCTTCATGGCGAGCCTGTAGAGCCCCGTCCGCGCCGCGATGTAGAGGGTCCTCCCGTCCGCGCCGCCGAAGGTGCAGTTCGCCGGGCGCTCGGGCACCGGCACGCGGCCGATGAGCCTCCCGTCGCGGTCCAGGACGACGATCCCCTTGTAGGTAGCGTAGATGTTGCCCGCCGCGTCGAGGGCCATGCCGTCGGGGCCGCCGCCGTCGAGGGCCCCATCGCCCGTGAAGATGACCCTGCCGGCCCCGAGCCGCCCGGGCCCCTCGATGGGGAAGAGGTGGAGCTCGCGGCGGTCCGGGCTCGCCACGTAGAGCCGGGACCCGTCCGGCGACACGAGGACCCCGTTCGGCCGGGGGAGGCTCGAGACGACGCGCGTCACCTCCCCGGAGGCGCTCACGTGGTAGACGCCCATGACGTCCTGCTCGATCCCCTCCCCGCCACCGTACCGCGGGTCCGTGAAGTAGAGGCCGCCCGCGCCGTCGAGGGCCAGGTCGTTGGGGCTGTTGAGGCGCTTCCCGCCGTACGACGCGGCGAGGACGGCATGGGAGCCGTCGGGCCCGAGCCGCACGACCTGCCGCGCTTCCCCCTGGCAGGCGTAGAGGCTCCCGGCGGCGTCGAAGGCGAGGCCGTTCGCTTGGCCCGAGGGCATGAGGAAGTCCGAGGTCGTCCCGTCGGCCGAGAGCTTGACGATGCGGCTCGCCGGGAGGTCGCTGAAGAGGAGGTGCCCGGCGGGGCTCCAGGCGGGCCCCTCGGTAAAGGCGAAGCCGCCGGCGACCTTCTCCACGGACGCGCCGGCGGCGACGAGGTCGCCGAGGGAGGGCGGCTCCGGAAGGCCGAGGAGCGCGGCAAGGACGGCGGCGGCGGGGGCTGGGGCGAGGACCATGGCGACTCCGGACTTGGTTTCGTGGTTGGGAAGGGCGCCATTCTACCCGAGAGGGCCCTGGATCGACCCCGACCGAGCCCCTCGACCCCTCGGGGGGCGGACGGTATCCTTACGCGCCGTGACAGCCCTGGAGCCCCCCCACCGACGTCGATACCCTGGCACTCCACGAGCTGACAGGACTCTGATGACCGTGACGACCCTGCTCCGTCCCGAGACCCTTCTGGTGCTTTCCGCGCTCATGACCTCCTGCAACCGACCCCATCGACATCACTCGGAAGGCCCCCGCTCCCCGGACCCGAGGGCCGAGAGCGCCCGCTTCATCGCCGAGCATGAGGCGCGCATCCGCCCCCTCGAGACCGCCGTGGCCCGCGCCTGGTGGGACGCCAACACGTCCGGGAAGGACGAGGACTTCGCCCGCAAGGAGGAGGCCCAGAACGAGCTCGACCGGGCGCTGGCGGATCCGGCGCGCTTCGCGGAGCTGAAGCGGGTCCGGGGGCTCTGGTCGAGCCCCGGAGAGCCCCGGGACGCCGTGAGACGCCAGGTCGACATCCTCTACCTGCAATACCTCGAGAAGCAGGTCGATCCCGAGCTGCTCCAGAGGATCACGGCGAAAGCGAACGCCATCGAGAAGGCCTTCAACGTCTACCGCGCGAGGGTAGGCGGGAAGGAGATCGCCGACAGCGAGGTCCGCAAGGCCCTCAAGGAGTCCCGGGACCCGGCGCTGCGGAAGGCGGTCTGGGAAGGCCAGAAGGGCGTCGGCGCCCTCGTGGAGAAGGACCTCCTCGAGCTCGTGCGCCTCCGCAACGAGGCGGCGCGCAAGCTGGGCTCGAAGAGCTACCACGCCCTGCAGCTCGAGCTCAACGAGCAGCGCCAGGAGGAGGTCCTCGCCCTGTTCGACCAGATTCACGAGCTCACCCGCGGGCCGTTCCAGAAGGCCAAGGCCGAGATCGATGCGGAGCTCGCCAAGGGCTACGGGATCCGGCCGGAGGACCTCCGGCCCTGGCACTACCACGACCCGTTCTTCCAGGAGCCGCCGGCGGTCTACGCCGTGGACCTCGACGCGGCCTACAAGGGGGTCGACACCTTGAAGGTGTGCCGGGAGTTCTACGCCGGGATCGGGCTCCCCGTGGACGACGTCCTCGCGCGAAGCGACCTCTACGAGAAGGAGGGGAAGAGCCCGCACGCGTTCTGCACGGACATCGACCGCGAGGGAGACGTGCGCGTCCTCGCGAACATCGTCCCCAACGAGTACTGGATGTCGACGATGCTGCACGAGCTGGGCCACGCGGTGTACTCCTCGAAGAACATCCCGCGCACCCTGCCCTACGTGCTCCGGTCGGAGGCCCACATCCTGACCACCGAGGGGATCGCCATGCTCTTCGAGAAGCTCTCGAAGTCCGCAGCCTGGCTCGAGCGGCAGGGCGTGGCGGTCCCGGACCCGAAGGCCTTCGACGAGGTGGCGAGCAAGATGGCCCGGAGCCGGCTCCTCATCTTCGCCGCCTGGTGCCAGGTCATGCTCCGCTTCGAGGTGGCCCTCTACGACGACCCCGGCCAGGACCTGAACCGGCTCTGGTGGGACCTCGTCGAGCGGTACCAGGGGCTGCGCCGTCCCGAGGGCCGCGACGCGCCCGACTATGCGAGCAAGATCCATATCGTGAGCGCTCCCGCCTACTACCACAACTACCTCATGGGGCAGCTCTTCGCCTCGCAGCTCCACCACGCGATCGCGCGCGAGGTCCTGAGGTCGGACCCGCGCGGCGCCCTCTACAGCGGCCGCCCCGAGGTGGGGGCGTTCCTCACCGAGAGGGTCTTCGCGCCCGGGAGGCTCTTGAGCTGGAACGAGCTGACGCGGCACGCGACGGGGGAGATCCTGGGGGCGAAGGCGTTCGCGGCCGACTTCGGCCGATGAGGCCCCGGCGGGGCTATCTGCGCCGCGCGAGCACCACCACCCCCTCGGCCGCGAGGTCGCCCGCCACCTCGGCGCTCACCGTGAAGCGCGCGAAGGCCCCGAACGCCTGCTCGAGCTCGGCCCGGAGCAGGATCTCCTCGCCGGGGCGGACCGGCCGGTGGAACCGCAGGCGCGTCACCTCGCCGAGGTAGCCGGCGATGGGCGCGCCCTCGGCGCCCGCGAGGGTGATCCCCGCGACCTGGGCGAGGGCCTCGATCAAGATCACGCCCGGCACCAGCGGCTCGCCCGGAAGGTGGTTCCGGAAGATGGGGTGCCCTTCGGGGAAGAGCACCGTGCCGGCGACCCGGCGCAGGGGCTCGAGCTCGAGCACGTGGTCCACGAAGAGGAAGGGATGCTTCTGGGGCAGGAGGTCGATGAGCCGGTCGAGGGGGGCGGCCATCAGGACCTCGCGATGATGGCGGCGAGGCAGTGGGCCGGGTAGGCCGCCACGGCCCGCTCGAACGGGGGGACGAAGCGCACGCGGGAGAAGCCGGCCCGCTCGAGCGAGGCGCGCCAGCTCGCGGCGTCGAGGAAGCCCGGCTCGGGCCGCGTCTCGGGGTCCAGGACCGCTTCCCGGAGCTCGTCCAGGAGGAGGAAGACCATCTCGGGGTGCACGGGCTCCCCTCGCCGGGGCCGCACGCACTCGCCGAGGACCAGGGCCCCTCCGGGCGCGAGCCGCTCGCGCAGGCCGCGCAGCGCGGCGCCGAGGTCCCTCACGGCGTGGAGCACGTTGACTGCGTGGACGAGGTCCCAGGCCCCCGGTCCGGCGGCCCAGGAGGCGGGGGCGCGGTTCAAGTCGAGGAGCCGGAAGGCGAGCCGTGCTCCCCCGGCAGCGCGGCCCTCGAGCCGATCCCGGGCCTGCCGCAGGAAGCCCGGCGAGATGTCGGTGAGGAGGTACTCGCCGATCCGATCCCCCAGCGTCTCGAGGAGCGCCTCGGCCGCGCTGCCGAGGCCCGCCCCGACCTCGAGGACCCGGAGCGGCCCCCCGTCGCCGCGGCCCTCGAAGGCGATCCCGGCCGCGTGGGCCGCGAGGAGGTTCCCGGCCGCGTAGAGGGGGTTCGCGTTCGAGAAGTACCGCTCCCAGAGGTGCGGCCTCCGGGGGTCGAAGATGACCGAGCCCCCGTCCCTCTCGCCCTTCAAGAACGCCGGGTAGCCCTCGGCCGCGGCGTCGATCAGGTCGAGGGCGGGCTCGAGGGCGGCCTCCTCGGCGAGGATCGCCCCGCGGAGCTCGGCAGACCCGGCGGTCGACACCGCGCAGGCGCGAGCCCTGCGGAGCAGCCAGTCCCAGGGGTGCTCGCGCCCCGGGGCGACGGCCGTCCCCGGCGGCAGGGACTCCACGACCTCGCGGGCGCGCAGCCCCACGTAGGCGCTCACGAGCTCGTGGGCGCGGAAGAACGCCTCGGTCTTGAGCTCGGGCGGCACCTCCTCGAACGCCTCGAGGGGGATCTTGTGGTAGTCCGTCGTTAACATGCTGCGGCCGCCCGCTACCGGACTCCCTTCGCAGCCAGAAACTCCGCCAGGGCCGCCACGCTCCTCAAGACGCGCTCCCCCTCCTCCTGGGTCCGGATCTGCACGCCGAACTCCTTCTCGATCGAGGCCACCACCTCGAGGACGTCGATCGAGTCGAGGCCGAGACCGCCCGGGTCCTCGCCGAAGAGCGGCGAGGAATCCTCGATCTCCTCGGGGGTCACCTTGAGCTTGAGCTGTCGGATCAGCATCTGCTTGATTCGGAGCACGAGCGCGTCGCTCACCGGCATCGGGGGTTCCTTTCGTTGGCCTCGTCGGGGTCCACGGCTTCCACCGGCCCCTCCAGGCACCAGGCGGCGGCCTCGAGGTCCACACCCCTCGCCGAGAGGACGACGACCAGCGCCCGCTCCAGGCGCCCGAGCTCCATCATCTCCGCCGCGTGCTTCAGGGCCTCGGCGCCCGCGCCCGCCTCGCCCGCCACCGTTCCCTGGTAGTCCGTGAGCCCGAAGAGGATCCCCAGCACCCCCGCCGCGGTGGAGGGCAGGGAGAAGAGGAAGTCCGACGGCCCCACCGCCTGCGCCGGCCCGCCGCGAAGGGCCCTGGCGAAACGCTCCGCGGGGAGCGCGCTCGCGCCCTCCGAGGCCAGGACGAGGCCGCCCGCGCAGCCCTCGCCGGAGCCCGGCCGCCACCAACCGGCGGCCTCGAGGGCGATGGCCGCCGCGGCGGCGGCGGGCTCGACCTCCGGCGGCAGCGCGCGCTTCGGGCTCCACCGGCCCGGGAAGGCGTCGACCGGGAGGGCGCCGTCGCGCAGGGCCGGCGAGGATGCGGGGGAGGGCCCCGTCGCCGCGGAGCACATCCCCTGGCTCACGGTGCGCGCACGCCGGCTGCGGCCACGCATCAGCCGTCCTCCCCCCGGCGCGCGACGTCCGCCGCCATCGCCGCGCTCGCCACGACCGCCGCCCCGTTCTGGCCGCCGAAGCCCACGGTGAGGGCGAGGGCGCACGGCGAGCGGAGCGGCACGGGGCTCCCGAGGGCGAGCCTCAAGCCGCAGTCCGGGTCGGTGCGCCGCGGGCCGGAGAAGCCGGGGACGACGCCGCGCTCGATGGCGCGCGCCGCGAAGAGGACCCCCAGGGTCCCCGTCGCCGCGAGCACGTGCCCCACGGCGGGCTCCCAGGTCGTGACCGGCACCTCGCGCGCGGCGCGCTCGCCCAGGGCAGCGCGGACCGCGCGGGCCTGCATGCGGTCGTAGGGCGCGGAGCCCGTGGCCGTCACGACCACGCACCCGACCTCGCCGGGGCCGACCCCCGCGTCGCGGAGGGCGCCCTCGATGGCCCTGGCCATCCCGCGCCCCGCGGCGTCGGGCGAGGTGAGGTGCACCGCGTCGCTCACGAGCCGCTGGCCCAGCACCACGGCGCGGACGGCGGCGCCCCGCGCCCGGGCGCTCGCCAGGGGCTCGACGACCGCGAAGGCGGCCGCCTCGCCGAGCAGGATCCCGTCGTGCTCCTCGTCGAAGGGGAGCAGGCGCCCCGTGGGCGAGAGGGCGCCGAGGGCGCTGAACCCGCCGTGCATGAAGGCCGTGAGCGCGTCGAAGGAGCCCCAGAGGACCGCGCCCGCTCGGCCCAGCGCGAGGCGCGCCGCCGCGTCCTCGAGGGCGCAGAGCCCCGAGACGCACGTGACGCTGAAGAGGTGAGTGGAGATGTCCGCGCGCCTCGATCGGCCCGCGCCGGGGCCCTCGCACCAGCCGTCGAGCGCCTCCTCGAGGCGGCGCGCGCAGCCGTCGAAGCCGGGCAGACCCGCGCCGGTCACTCCGGCAGAGCCCCCCCCCCGGGCCACGGCCCGCTCGAGGGCTCCGGCGGGCCCGAGCGCCGTCCCGAGGGAGAGGGCGATCGCGGCCCCCTCCGGTCGCGCCTCGGCGAGCGCCTCCTCCATGGCCAGGGCCGCCAGCGGCACGACCCGGTCGTCGTCGGGTCTCAGGCCCTCCCAGGAGGCGAGGAGGGCGTCGTCCACCTGGGCCCCGTGCCTCCCGGCGTCGAAGCGGCCGTGGCCCCAGGCGCCGCCGGGGCCGCCGCTCCCCTGCCGGAGCGGCCCCAGGAGCGACCGCCCCGACTCGAGGGCCCGTTCCAGGGCCGCGAGCCCCCGGCCCGCGGCGCTCACGAGCCCCGCACCCGTGACGCAGAGCGGGCCCGCCGCGCCCCCCAGGCGGCTGCGGCGCCCCTCCGCCGAGGCCGGCGCGCGGCCGGCGGCGTCGTGGCGGTCTCCCTGGCAAGGTCGTTCGTGGGCCACACCGAGATTCCTTTTGATAAGCGCTGTCGCGTGTCCCTATAATCCGGGCGTCTGTGTTATCAGGGTGGAAGGCCTGCGTCAACGAAGGTCGTGACGGACGGTGGATCGAGGGGGCGGGGGGACCCGAGAGCGGCCGCGGAACGGCAAGCGATGCGAGTCCTGGACCTCAACACCCTCTACATTGACGGCGGGGAGGGCGGCGTCAACACGTACCTCCGGGAGAAGGCGCGGTGCCTCGACGGGGCCGTCTGCCCGTCGACGGGGGCGCGAGTCCACCACACCATCGTCGTCCCGGGGGCGCGGGACTCGAGGACGACGTTCGGCGGCTCCACGCTCTACACGCTCCGGAGCCCGCGGCTGCCCGGCAACCGGCAGCACCGGCTCCTCGTCGACTTCCCCCGCGTCGCGCGCCTCCTCCGCGATGAGCGGCCGGACCTGATCGAGGTGGACTGCAGCTACATCCTGGGCCACGTGGCGGCCCGGGCCGTGCGCCCGCGTCGCGTGCCCATCGTCGGCTTCTACCACGTCCACCTGCCCCTCCTCTACACGCGGGCCGGCCTCGGCTGGGTGCGCCGGAGGCTCTCGTCGCGGACGGAGCCCCTCGCCTGGGGCTACGTGCGGCTCTGCGCCCGGCCCTGCTCGCGCGTCATCGTGACGACCCGCGACATGCGCGCGCGCCTCGAGGGGCGCCGCCTGCCGCGCCTGGA